>DASYVQ010000081.1:0-18589 GCA_035936875.1 Chthoniobacterales bacterium | reverse complement strand
AAGTCACGACTTTGCAACCGCGCGCCGTTCTGTTTTGGGACATGGCCGCCTGGCACATGGCTTGGAACGCGAGCGTTGCCGCGATGAACGATCAAACCCAGCCGCGCCTGGCCTTGCGGATCAAAGCGCAACGCGAATATTTTGCTCTGGGCAGGGATTTCCTGGAGCGCGGGATCAAAAATATCCCGGACAAACCGCAACTCTACGAATCGCTGGCGCGACTTTACAAAGATAAATATCAGGATCACGCGCGCGCTTCCGAATTCTTCGCAAAAGCCGCGGCCTTGCCGGGCGCGCCCAGCTACGACAAGCGCTTTTCCGCCTACGAGCTTTCCTATTGCGAAGGCCGCGAGCGCGAAGCCTACGAGCGGCTCCACCAGCTTTACGCCGCGGGCGAGAACGAGCGGCTGCCGACGTTAATTAAGCGACTGAAAGTTCTCGAAGAGAAACTAAATATCGCACAAGATCAGCGAATTCCGGATCGCGCACGGTAGCGCGGTCTCGACCCAATGCGTTTCGCGATCTTCAGTGACATTCACGCCAATCTCGAGGCCTTCGAGGCCGTCATGGCGGACGCGCGCGATCGCAAATGCACCGACTTCGTTTGTTTGGGCGACGTCGTCGGTTACAACGCGAACCCGCACGAATGTGTTGCGCGCGTGAGGGAAATGGATTGCCCGATCGTGAAAGGCAATCACGATGAGCAGGCCTCGCTCATTGAATCGTCGCGCGACTTTAATGAAATGGCGGAGCAGGCCATTCAATGGACGCGGGACAATTTAACTGAGGAAGACAAAGATTGGCTGCGCGACCTCCTCTTCCAGCGACAAGTGCGCGATTTCACCATCGTGCACGCGACGCTCGATACGCCGCAGCAATGGGGTTACGTCTTCAATAATCTCGACGCCGCCGCGAGCTTCACTTATCAGCACACCACCGTTTGCTTTTTCGGTCACACCCATGTGCCCATGGCATTCATTCGCGACGACGGCGTGCATCGGGTGCGAATCGAACAACTGCGCATCGAGCCGAGCAAAAAATATTTCATCAACGTCGGCAGTGTCGGCCAACCGCGCGACGCTGATTGGCGCGCGGCCTATTGCGTTTATGACATCGAGAACAACAGCGTCGAACAACGGCGTGTAAAATACGACGTCGCGGCCGCGCAAAAGAAAATCATCGAGGCCGGCCTGCCGCACGTGCTCGCCGAACGGCTCGCCATCGGACGCTAAGATCGACAATCGGGACTCGGGAGTCGAAATTCGGGCTTCTGCTTTTCTACTTTCTAATTTCTAATTTCTAATTTTCCGTGAACTCAATTCTAGTCATCAAGCCCAGCTCGCTCGGCGACATCGTTCACACCCTGCCCGCGGTTGCTGCCGTCCGTGACGCGCATCCGCGGGCCAAAATCACCTGGGTGATTAATCCCGAATTCGTCCCGCTTCTGCGCGGCAACCCCGATGTTGATCATATTCACATTTTTCCACGTGGTGAATTTCGCGGCCTCGGCGCGCCGCGAAGCTTGTGGCCGTGGTTGAAGCAAACGAGAAAGATTCGACCCGACCTTGCCCTCGATTTTCAAGGGCTGTTGCGGAGCGCGCTCATCGCAAAATTTAGCGGCGCGACGAAAGTTTACGGAATGACCGACGGACGCGAAGGCTCGCGCTTGCTTTACAATCGAAGCGCCAAAGTCAATCGGCGCGAACATGCGGTCGAGCGTTATCTGAAACTCGCGGAACTCGCCGGCGCAAAGATTGGCGAAGCTTTGCGTTGTCCGCTCCCGACCGGCGACGCGCTGCCCCGCTTCGACGAATATCCGGCGTTCATTTTACTCCATCCGTTTGCGCGCGGCGACGGCAAATCCCTTTCCAACGGTGTGATCGAAGCGATTTGCCGCGCTTTTGCGCCGACGCGCGTCGTCGTCGTGGGTCAATCGCAACGCAACATCGACATCGTGGAAAATTGCGTCGAGCTCACCAATCAAACGTCGCTCTTGCAACTGATCCGTCTGATTCGCGTCGCGCGTTTCGTCATCAGTGTGGACAGCGGCCCGATGCACATCGCCGCCGCCGTGAACGACCGCTTATTGTCGATCCACACCTGGACCAACCCGCGCCGGGTCGGTCCCTACAATCCTGACGCCTGGATTTGGAAACATGGAAAGATTGTTCGCGTCAGTGAATTAGAAAACACAAAACTCAAACGCCGTGGCCGCAAATTCAAAACCAAAGACGTCCCCGCCATCGTCGAACTCATTCGCCCCCTCGTCCCAATCGATCCGATGCTGGTTTAGCCTTCGGCCTAACGAACCTACTTTACAAAACACAGGCGCAACTCTTACGATCTTGTGAGGCGCACGCACTGATGATCGCCATTTCATATCGCCGAGAAGATTCAACGCCGGTTGCGGGCCGGCTCCACGACCGCCTACAGGCCGATTTCGGGAAAGGGAATGTGTTTATGGACTTCGACTCCATCCCCTACGGCGTCGACTTTCGAGAACAGATCAGGCAGACGCTGAAACGCGCCAAAGTTGTTATCGCTGTCATCGGGCCGACTTGGTTCGGTGGCCGTGGCAAAGGAAATCGCCGCATCGACGACCCGGCGGATTTTGTCCGTCTGGAAATTGCGATCGCGTTGCAGCGAGGCATCCCGGTTATTCCTGTCTTGATAGACAACACGCCGATGCCGCAAGTGGAGAATCTCCCGGACGACCTTAGGGGTCTGGCTTTTCGTAACGCACTCATTCTCGACACGGGCGTCGATTTTCATCATCACGCCGATCGGCTGATTGCCGGCATCCGAGAGTTGATGAACGATCCGGCTAACGCAGATACTATTCGGTCGGGCAAAATCGAAGCCGGACAAACCAAGTCTGTCGCGCCGGCCGGGACAATTGCACCGAAAAAGGAAGGGCAGAAGATCCCAGGTTCCGTTGTCGATCCAGAGCGTCGCAAAGAGCTCATCGGCGGTAGCGTCTTGATTGCCGTGCTGATTGCGATCGCCGGCTGGTATTTTTTTGCGAAGGCCGGTCGTCCAAAAAATCCGCCTGCGATTTCTTTGACGATAGCGACCCCAGCTCCAGTTCTTGCGGAAACGCCAGTGATAACGCCGACCGCCATGGCAACGGCAACGTTGGCTCCGACGCCTGCGCCTTTGGCTGCTACGACTCCGGTTCCAGTTCCAATTCCCACGCCGGCACTGCTACCGCCAACACCGCCTGACAACGCGATTACGGATGATGAAGTGCAAGCATTTGTCGCGTCCCACTATCGAGCAACAGAGCGGAAAGACCTCGATTATCTGCTTTCGCAGTACGACGATTTGGTCGATTACAACACGGATGGCCGGCGCGATCAGGCGTTTATCCGAAATGGTTATGTGAATTATTTCAAGCGTTGGCCGATTGCTTCCTTTACCCTGGGCCCTGTGCGCTTGGTGCGCTCCCCTGGGCAAAACACGGTCACGGCTTATTTCGAAATCCGCTATTTTGTAAGAGACATCGCTTCGAACCGGAGCAAGCAAGGACGGGCTGATGAAATGTTGACGATCTCCAAACCGTTCGGCGCTCTAAAGATTATTTCCGAAAAAGAGACGGTGCACGGTGAAGCGCCGGAGCGACACCAGATCCGTCGGCATTAATCGGTGATTCGGTAAGCGCGTCGTAATTGTGACGTTCAAAACTCGACGCGACGGAATAATGCCCAGCCGCAACCTTTACGTCCCGATCGCCACATGCCTGATCGTCTGCGCACTTTCTCACTCGATTCGAGCAGCCGAGCCTAACGCAACACCGGCGGCAAAGAGCGCGCCTATATCCAGCAGTGAAGCGACGAAATTCGTGAAAGAATATTACGCCGCGTTATCGCGGTCGGATGTTTCAAACGTCGTCGCGAAATTCGCCGAGAGCGTCGATTACGAGAGAGAGGGACAACGAGATCGCGCTTACATCGAGAAAGATTTACATGATTACGTCAAGCGCTGGCCGGTGCGGAATCTCAAACCGGAAATGGTCGCCGTTTCGCCGAAAGACGACGGCAGCGCTGAGCTCAGCTTCAACCTTCTCTACTCCGTGGCGAACGAGAGCAATAAGAAATCTTTATCGGGACATAGCGTGAATGCCTGGGTCGTGCGGCGGGTGGACGGCGAGATTCAAATCGTGTCGCGACACGAAGTAGTTTACGCGAATCCGAAACCTGCGATCGAAAAGACTCTGCGCGCTCAATCGCACGAGGACGAAGAAGCGTTGAGCGATGAAGAGTTGAAGAAACAAGGCGATATACAAGTTGAAATCCCGACAGCAAAATCGTCATCGAAACCTTCCGCCACGCCGGCCGCAAAGCTTGCGCGCAAAAATGCCGCGGATTTTGTGATCGCGCTCGATATTGGCCATTCTCCGCTAAGAGGCGGCGCGATCAGCGCGCGCGGCGTGTTCGAATACCAATTCAATCGTCGCCTTGTCGCCGAGCTTTTCGCTCAACTACAATCGTTAGGCTTCACCCGTTCCTTCGTTATCAATCCGCAGGGTGACGAGATTAGCCTTGCGCACCGTTCGGTCGAAGCCAATGAGCAAAAGGCCGATTTGTTTTTCGCCATTCATCACGATTCCGTCAAAGATAGATATCTCAAGAACTGGGAGGTCAACGGAAAGACGCAGAAATACTGCGACGACTTCCATGGTTACTCGATATTTGTCTCGCGTAAGAACGCGAGGGCGGCTGAAAGTGCCGAATTCGCCGCAAAGCTGGGTCGGGCTTTATTAGACACAGGGCTAACTCCAACTTTGCATCACGCGGAGCAGGAGAAAAGACCTGTGCTCGACAAGGAGAAGGGAATTTACGCATTCGATGATTTAGTCGTCTTAAAAATCGCGAAGATGCCGGCTGTGCTCCTTGAATGCGGAGTCATTGTAAACCGCACCGAGGAAGAAAAGCTAAACGACCCGGTTTATCGAAAGCGTCTGATTGGGGCGATCGACCGAGCGATCCAGGACCTTGCCCAGTCTGCATCAACCGCCTCCAAGAACAATTAGCGAGTCGTAGAGGGATTGCTGAGAGGCCTCCCTCACATGCCCCGGATGTGATATGTCGGTAGGGTACCGTAACCTTTCGCCATTGGCGTTTGGCCAACGTAATCGCATGTGAAAGCCTCGGTGCGTTGTGCGGCGGCGAGTGCGGCGAACGCTTCGCTCGCGTAAACTTGTCCCGCTGGTGTGATCGGTTCGATGCGCGCGGCACGGCTTACGTGCGTTCCACTGTAAGTTCGCTTTCCGGTGATCGGATCGTCGAATTCGTAAACCGGGCCGGCATGAAGCCCGATTCGCAAATTTAATCCAGACGGCAATCCTTTTTCTTCCCATTTTGTCTTTGCGACAAGATCAGCAAGCTCAAGCGCAAATTTGCCGCCAAGATCGACATCGGAAAAAACAAAATAGAGTCCATCGCCCCAGGTATTTTTTGCGATAACGCCCTTCTTGAATTTTTCGCTTAGTCGCGCGATCGCACCGAGAAAATGTTCCACGAAACGCGGCACTTCATCTTCGCTGAGTTTGCTGAAACCGACCGCGTCCGCGAAGAGAATCGCCACGATGCGGGAAGCGAAGCCGGATTCACTGGCAGACGTGGCATCGGCATCCTGCCGATGGTCCGAGCCGGACTGGCATTTCATGGGCTGGAAGCCCATGCCACAAATCTTTGCAAGATCGACAATCTCAGGTTGGTAACCGCGTCTTTTCCAGCGTTGCACCGCGCTTGCCGCGCCGCCCGGGCCATCGCCCATCATTCCATCCCAAACCGCGAGCGGCACTAAATTCGTATCGAGTTGGCGCGCGTGAATCGTGGCCAGTCCCAGGAGTACGTCGTTACAGAATTCGTAGGCCACGCCGCCGATCTCTAATTTTTGCGGGGACGCGGTGATCACGCGCGTCGCTCGCTCGAGCACACGATCAAAGCGCGAGCGCCAACTGGAATTCGGAATGAAATCGACGCTGTCACGAATGAATTGCTCCTGTTCGTAGGGCAACACGACTGAAACCTCCGCGTCCACGTCGAGCATCTCTTCAAGAAAAAGAATGTCCGAGCCGCAAGCCGCCGAGGAGAAACCGAATCCGGGCTGCAACGTGTCGATCTTTTCGCGAACTTCCTTTGCTACCGCGGATTCCAGGTCGCCTGGGAATCGCGGGCTTGCCCGATCCGGTCGATCGATCATGTGACCGGCAAACACGATCACTGACGGAACGTGAAGGTACTTGTCGATCCAACCAGGATCTTCTTTCCAATATTTTAGAATCAAACGAGCATTGCGCCGGCTCGATTGAAGGTCGCCAAAGCGATGTTTTCCTTCCTGGCCTGCGCGAGCGTACCAGTCTCCTGCTTGCGACAAATCGCGCAAAATTAACGCCGCTTCGCCAAGCGCGGCGAGTTCCCAATACGAATCGCCGCTTGGGTCTTCGACCTCTTTCAAACATTGCTCGCGCACCTTTCGTGCAAGCTCGTGTGCGCGATCCGTCTCACCGCATAGCAAACTCATCGCGGCGGCATTGATTCCGGTCCAATATCCACCAGTTGCTTTATATCCCTGCGCGTAAATTTCGGCCGCGCGTTTTAGAAATTGCTCGCGTTGCGCGGTCGAGGTGGCATTTGCCGCCAGATCCTTGTAAGTGCGCCCGAGCATTCCAAGCGTTTCTTCGTCAGCTTGTCCTTCGCCGCGCAATTCCTCGAGAATCGCATTTGCACGTTCGCTGGCGCCGCTGCGAGCGAGAGCCAGCCCTTGAAGTTGGCGCAAGCGAACGTCGGCCGGCAAGATCGACAATCCTTCTCGCGCAACATCAAAAGCCAAAAGTGGTTCGCCTTGTTGCAAGATTTTCTCACCGAGCAATCGATAATTTCTTGGGGATTGCGACCACTGCGTTTTATCACGCGCCCGCCAGATCGACATCAACTGCGCGAGATCGTCAGGAGCAGATGGCGGCAAGTTGTCGGAGGTTATTTCCATGAGCTGCGATAATCGAATTCATCTCGCGGAAAGAGATCGGTATTAATTTCCGCCGGTCCCGCACGTGTCGCATCGGGGCCATAAGCAGTGACTTTACCGGGCTGCAGATAATCTTTCAGTATCGCTTCCACATCAATCCCCGCCTCAGCGAAATAATCGTGAACAAACTGTTGTTGCGCCCGGGCATAGAGGGTCGCGCGATCAAACGCAATGGGCTGCGAACTGCCAATATCAACATTGTCGCCGCACCGAACGACGTACGGAAAAACGCTAAGAAACGTCTGGTGGATCCGCTCCGTTGGCACCCAAGTAACCGCAAAGCCCCCAACCTTAAGACGACTCTTTACCAGTTCGAAGTATTCACGTGAATAAACGTTGCCGGCATAAGCGGTGGTAGGCCATTGCGCGTCGGCTTCAATGATATCGAAGCGCAACTCACTGCGCATAAGATAAGCGCGGCCGTCGCCGGAAAGGTGTTGCACGCGCTTATCGTCGAGCAATTTGACAAGACCGGGATCGGGATGGGTTTGAACAAGCTGGCGCAAATTTCTGAGCTGAGGTCGAAGGATTTCGATACAACGAATCGATTGCACTTCCGGACGGCCGCCGATACTGAACGCTGTATCACCCGATCCAAGTCCGACCAGGGCAATGTCGCGCGGGTCGGGATGAATCAGTAACGGCAAGGCGCCTAAGACAGTGTGAATATCCCCATAGGGAATCCAACTGTAGCCAAGCCCATTAACAAACACGGTGATGTATGGCGTCGACTCGGTCCCGTCGTCCCTCATCAAGGAAACTCCCGATCCATCTTCTGAAAAGATGACGCGGCGTGGCTCGGCCCCATGCAACCTCGACCAAAGTGTTTGCGCTGACGGCAAAACGATCCACGCAATGGCCGTTAACCCCAGCGCAAACGCGGCCGAGCCGACGCGCGTCCTAAACACAGTGCGTAGCCACAGGGCCGCAAAAATTGACGCCAGGCCGACAACGATCTTCAGAGTTACGGCCGTCCCAAATTGGTTTAACAAAGTCAAACCGGTCAGCGACGCTCCCGCCATACAGCCGAGAATGTTGGCAACCTGCAGCGTGCCGACTCGCCTGCCGATTTTGTCGATGTCGCGCTGAACTGCCTTTTGCAGATAAGGAAAACTTAATCCCATCAAGGTCGTGGCCGGCAGGATCAAAACCAAAGGTACAACTCCGAAGAACAACACAAAACGGCCGATCTCCGCCGAGGTCTCCAGTGGCACCGCTTGATTTCGCCACCATGCCAAAATGCCATTGAGAGCGAGGCTCACATTTAGCGGATCGCGAACTCCAAGGTATGTTGATAAATTTGGAATTAGAGATTCGGCCGTGTGCGAGACCAAAAGAACGATCGCAATTCCGGCGGACACGGCCACTAACGTTTGCAACGCCAGAAATACCGACACCGGCCGACGGCTTTTCCGCACAAAACTTGTTCCGGCAATCGCCCCCAGGCCCAACCCTCCGAGGTAAATCGTGAGCATTGTGCCGAATGCAAACGCAGTGCACTTCAGCACTACTGCGAGCAATCTGAGCCACAAGATTTCCAGAGACAGTCCGATGAACCCCGACAGGACGTAGAGCAAAAGCCATGTGCCGAATGTGAATCCGGTAGACTGCGCCGTTTGCGGAGGCGACGGATTCGGTTCCTGCTGACGCAGTTCTGCCGTCAGAGGACTCGCCTCCGGTTGCTTACGCATTGAAATAACCAACAAAACTAATGCGCCTGCGCAGCCGAAATTGAGCGCAGCTCCTACCTTGAGCGACTGTTCAAGACCCAGTTGTGGCAGCAAAACCCACGTCGTAACGAGGGCGCCAATGGCAGCGCCCAAAGTGTTGATGCCGTAAAGCCGCCCGATTGTTGGCGCCGCTTCCCCAACATCGCGGGTAAGCGCTTTGGCCAGCAATGGCAGCGAGACGCCCATAAAAAACGTCGGCCATAACAAGCTGCAAAACAAAACGATCCACAGTAACCAATTTGACTGTCCGAGTTCCGCATGTCGCGTGTACAGAAAATCGTAAAAAAATCCTTTGCTCAAAATGGCGAAAAGCATAATCGCGAGTTCGGCAACGACGAACATCGCCAAGTTGAGTCGCCTCGATAATCGATCGGCCACGTAACCGCCCGCCAAATTCCCGATGCCTAGCCCCGCCATGAACGTGGTAACAATGAGGGTTACCGAGTAAACATCTGTGCCTGAAAAGAATACCAGCAATCGCTGCCAGATCACTTGATACAACAACGCAGCGAAACCAGACGCAAAGAAAACCACGAAAGCGGTCCAACGGCACAAAGACGCGCGCGAACCATCACATTTCTTGTTAGCGTGACCGTCGCTAAGAGACGCCCTGTATTTCATCACGCCGTTTTTGCAAGCGCCCTGGATTTTATTTGTTCGCAGCTCGTTGGCGAAGGACAAATTCGGCCAGCTGAAAATCGCGCGGGTACGTGATTTTGAAGTTGAAGTCCTGGTTGGGGACGAGAACAACTTTGCGGCCGAGATACTCGACGGCGGAGACTTCGTCAGTGACTGAAATATTTTTCGCCGCGACTGCCTTGTAAGCGTCGACCAGCAGTTCGCGGGCAAAGATTTGCGGCGTTTGCATGGCAAAAAGCTGATCGCGATCCACTGACTCGGTGACAACAAGATCGACATCCGCGCGCTTCAGCGTGTCCGTGATCGATTCGGCTAGCGTAGCCGCGCCATGCTCCCGACAAACTTCGAAGACGCGCGTAATTTTTTCGGGCGTGATCAGCGGCCGCGCCGCATCGTGAACAGCGACGAAATCAGCGGCTGGATCGAGATGCTCCAAGCCGGCACCCACCGAATCGTGACGAAATGCTCCGCCGGCCACGATTTGCCTGACCTTTGTTTTCGTCGGAAGAATCTTGCGCAACTCTGGAAGACTATCGCTTCGTCCAACCAAAATGATTTCGTCGACGCAACTTGTGCGCTCAAAGGCGTCGATGGTGTGGGCGATGACGGGTTTGCCTCCCAATGGCGCGAAGACTTTGTCGAAACCCATGCGCTCGCTGCTACCCGCGGCGACGATGATGGCGCTCAGCATGACAAGAAGTTGAGAGGTTGAAAAGTTGAGGAGTTGAGGAGTGGAAACACAGCGACCTTTGATCTTGGAAATCTCAACGCTTCAACATCTCAACTACTCAACTGCCTTTGCACTTCTGCGCTTAGCATTTTGCCATCGGCGCGGCCGGCCACTTTCGTTTGCAACGCTTTCATGACCGCGCCCATTTGCGCTTTGGAAGTCGCGCCGACTTCAGCAATGGTTTCGCGCACGACTTTGGCCAGCTCGTCCGCGCTCATCGCTTGCGGCAAATATGTGTTCAAGATCGACAATTCCTCTTTTTCCTTGGCCGCCAGTTCCGCGCGCCCGCCTTTCTCGAAACTTTCGATTGAGTCTTGCCGCTGTTTCACCTGTTTGCGAATGACTTGCGCGGCCTCGGCATCGGTCAACTTGCCTTCCGCGCCAGATTTTTCGATCGCGGCATACGTCAGTGCCGACTTGAGCATGCGCAGCACGCCGAGCTTGCTCGCGTTTCTCGCGCGCATGGCTTCTTTCAAATCTTCGTCGACTCGTTCCGAAAGATTCATGCGCGAAAACTACGGTGTTGAAATGCGATTGTCGATCTTCGGCTCTCTGTAGCCGTCGTCCTAGGGGCGACGCGACGCGCAGTGACTAATCACGTCAGCATGACGCTTCGCACCCGCCTTCGCGGCGCTACGGCGCGGCAAGCAGCGAAGCGGCTACAGCTGCCTAACGAACGGCGAGCGTAGGCTCTTCGACCAGATTTCGCTTTGATGCCGCGATCGCCTCAGGCCGAACGGTTGCGGGAACTTCGAGCCAGCCGGCTTCATCAAAAAACCAGGAGCGACGCTCCAGTTTGACGAACAGTGGATCTCTCGGTGAAAAAGTATCGATGGGAACAGCAAGCTCGCCGGCAAAGGCGTGGCCGCGATATCGGGCTGTGCAAAGACGCTGATCGGTAGCGCAATCGAACACTTCGACGCGGGAAGAGCGAACTGGAAGCTGCATTCTTAGAGAGCGCCACGCGCCGGCTTTATCATGTCCTAAAACAAAAAGCGCCGGTTGCGCTGTGCGTATCGGTTTCGCGGAAAGCCGCAGTTTTAGGTGGAGCCGATTCCGTTTTCTCGCAACGGAACGAATTGAACCTTCGGCAATCGCTCCGTCACGCGCGTCAACCTCGAGCAGCCGTTCGGGACGAGCGGCATAGGCGAGGAACCGTTTTCTCGATAACTTAAGCTGTGTTTTGTGGCAACGAATCGCGGCGCGTTTGGTTGTCATCTCGCTCTCGGATTGTCGGAGTTTTTGCGCCCGCTCGAAAAAGATCGGGCTTCTGCCGTGAACGCAGTAACTCCAGACAGACAGATTTGGTTCGCTAGAAAAAAATTCAGCCAGGACGATCTGAAGCATGACGGCAAGCGCGCTGTGATCGGGATGCGTGTCGGCAATCGAGGGCACGAGAAGATGCGTCGGCGCCCATTGCGTGATGATTGCGGTAAAACGCGCGAGGATTGATCGACAATCGCGTAGTAACAGCCCAGTCAACCTTTGATCTGGCAAAGCGAGAAAACGCGCGTCGGCTGCGCTGACGCCGAGCACGCGCAGAGCCTCCATTGCCTCCGCCCGCCGCAATTTTCCCCAGCGTTTCCGGTCGGCTGAATTCAAACGCCACTTGCGTTCGAGCACTCGTTGCGGCCAGGGATTATCATCGCCGTCCGTGGCGTAAACGACGCGACTAGCCGCGCCTGCGT
The DNA here is from genome assembly GCA_035936875.1 of Chthoniobacterales bacterium. Lineage (GTDB taxonomy): Bacteria > Verrucomicrobiota > Verrucomicrobiia > Chthoniobacterales > UBA10450 > DASYVQ01. Next base: position 6,770 of record DASYVQ010000081.1, on the reverse strand, counting down.
GAACGGCTTGTTGCAAAATGATGCTGCAAGCGAGCGCTTCATCGTCCGGATGCGGCGCGATCAGCATCAGTCTCGATTTGGATGTGAGAAGAGGAGCAATCACGGGAAGCAATCTGTTTAACAGAAGAGGAGCCGTAAGCAATCAGCAAGACTCAATCGCTGTCCGACAAAGTATTACGACCAAAAGGCGTGAAACCGCGATCAACTGCTTGCGACCATAACAAAAATAGTTCGTTCGATGTCGATTCTGACTCAAAAGTATGCACACCGGGCTCTAGAAATCGCGCGCCGTCGTAAGGCTTTCCATCGAGTACGCCGGACACCTTGTTGTCGCGAGAAATGATCTTGTACGATGCAGGAATCACGACCTCGAAATTGAATCGGCCAGGATCGTTGCTTGAAGGCGTCATGATTACACCGGCAACGCGCAAATTGTTCGCCACGGGTAAATAAGTTTGTTCCACAAACCGGCGCGTGCCTTCTGAAAATCTTTCGCTGAGAATCGTCGCGGCAACGCACGTTCGCGTTTCGAAGCATCGTTGGGGCACGTCGTCCACGAAGATCCCGCGCGCTATCGCCCGCCGAGTGATCATTTCCAGAACGCGGCGCGAACAGCGCGGTCTAAACACGGTTTCGCCTTTGCAATCAAGGACGTAATCGTCCGGGTTAGTCAGCGCGAGAACCGAGCGAAGCAAGACGGTGTGCTCCCGAGTGCCATCCTTCCAGAGTGGTTGCATCCCGACCAAGAAAAGAATCTCAATGAACACGACAAACGCCGGCAACGGCATCACCCGGAAAACCTGAGAAATGGTCGATTTGTGGCGAGCTAACGCATCGGAGAGGGCGAGCAACGCGCCCGCTCCCAGAACACAAGCCAGCGGATAAACCGGCAGAAGATCCTGTCGCGTGATCGACATCCAGAAATTCTTAAGGAGAAGAAGGTAAGTGCCGCAGAAGATCAGAACGAATGCACGCCACCAGACCAAATCAGGATCCCGGGAAAAGCGAATGACCCTCCTGGCGATATAAAGCGCCAGAATAAATACGATCATGCTCCCCCAGGCCGGATGTCTTTCGTAAAGGCGATTGGCGAGAAGATTGAAATCGAAAACGCCGTATTGGAAATCACGCCAAACTCCTTTCAACGCAAAAAAGATCATGATAGTTGCCGGAACCAGCGCAGTGCCGACCAGAAATGCCGAGGCACATCGGACCAGATGGGCAAACGATTCAATTGCTCGTTGGCGGTTGGCCAGCAGAAGTGTCAAGATCGCGCTGACCAGCAATGAAATTAGCAACACCGCGGATTTCATCGATATACCGAAACAAAATCCAAGCAGCACACCCGCGACTAGCGCACGGCGCGCGCTGAAGCTTCCACGAAGCAAAACTGTCAGGCACAAGAGCCAGATGGCCGCCCACAACCCATCCGGTCGAAACTGCAAAGCGACGCGCTCATACTCGGCATAGAACCCGAGCGCGATGATCGCCCAGAGACCGGCCCGCCGCGAAAAAAGCAGCGCACCGAGCCGATAAGTGAACCAGACTGTGATGAAATAAATCGGCAGCACAATAAAGCGCATCCAATAAAGAATTGTTGCGCGCTCACCGATCAGCCCGAAGACCGGCGCGAACAGGATGTGAAATAACGGCATGTGGTTGTCGAAGACGTCGCGATATTGCACGAGTCCGCGCGTCCAGGCCCAAATGACGTGAAGATGTTGCGGCTCGTCACTGTCGAAGCCCTGATGCAAAATGCTCAGCAGGTTGACGGCAATCAGCACCGCGAACAGCAATGCTGCGCTAATAAATTCGGAAGCGCCGGACATCCCGAAAAAATCCGCGCCGCGCCGCGCGAACGAAACGCGTTGCGTCAGCGTAAGAGTAGATGTCGATCTTGCCGAGTTGGACGCCATTTTCGAATTGAACCTCAGGCGACTAATTCGATGCGCACCCGAGCTCTCGACCGTCCGGATGTCGTGCAATCAGCAGCGGGCTTGATCTAAATGTGAACATGGCATCAATCACAGAAACGAACTGTTTAAATGGAAGGAGCCGTAAGCAATTAGCAAGAGTCATTAGCTGTCCGGCGAAGTAGGACGCGCAAAAGGCGTGAAATGCCGATCAACTGCTTGCGACCATAACAAAAATAGTTCGTTCGATGTCGATGTTGACTCAAAAGTATGCGCACCGGGCTCCAAAAATCGCGCGTCCTCATAAGATATTCCGTCGAGCATGCCCGACACATTTTGGTCGCGAGAAATGATCTTATAGGAGGCAGGAATTACAACTTCGAAATCGTATCGATGCGGATTCTCGTTCGAACGCCGCAATATCAAGCCCGCCACGCGCAAGTTCTCAGTGACAGGCAAATAATTGCGCTCCACGAATTGGCGGGTGCCGGATGAGATTTTTTCGAACAGTAGCGTCGCAGCTACGCAAGTGTGCGTTTCGATGCATCGCTGGGGAACGTCGTCCACCATCATCCCGAGCTGGATGCGTTTCTTTGTGATCGATTCGAGAACAGGACGAAAACACCGTTGCCGAAAGACGGTTTCGCCTTTGCAATCGAAAACATAATCGTCCGGTTTGGTTAGCGCGAGAACATCACGGAGCAGATCAGTCTCCGGTTTTGCGTGGTCAATCCAGAATGGTTGGATTGAAAAAGCGAGCAAGAGCTCGGCAGCCGCCACAAAGGCCGGCATTGGAACATACCGAACGAGACGATTAACTCGTATTTTGCTCCTGGCCAGTCCATCGGAGGTTGCGAGCAGGGCGGCGCTCCCAATAACAAATGCGAGCGGATCATACGGAAGAAAATCCTGCCGCGTAATCAAAGGCCAAAAGCCTTTGAGAACGAGGAAATAGATTGCGCAAAAGAGAACGAGTAGAGCGCGCGAAAACCCTATAACCGGATCGCGGGATGCCCGAACGATCTTGCGGGCAACATAAATCACGAGCGGAATCGCTACCAAAGAGATTGCGATCCATCGCCACAAATGAGGTTTGGGTTCGAGCGGTGCGAACAAATTATGCTCAAAAACGTCATGAAGAAATTGCGGCCAAATGCCGTTGATCGCGAAAAAGAACATGATCACGGCTGGAATGATCGACGTAGCCGCCAGGAAGGCGAGAGTACTCAGAGCGATTTGCCCCGCGCTCAGTCCAAGCTTCGATCGGCCAGTGAGCAGCATCGCGATGCAAGCGCCGAGAAAAAGCGAAGACAGTAGCAGCGTTGATTTCATCGAGATACCGAAACAAAAACCGAGCAGCAGGCCCGCGACGAGACCACGCCTTACTGAGATTCGGCCTTGTAAAAGCACTGTCACGCTGAGCAGCCAAAACGGCGCCCAGAGGTTGTCAGTGCGAAATTCCAGCGAAGCAAAGTAATACGAAGCGTAGCAGCCAGTCAGAACCACAGCCCAAATCCCGGCCCGCCGGGAAAAAAGTCGTGTCCCGATTTGGTATGTGCACCATGCCGCAACGAAATATATCGGCAGGAGCATAAAACGCATCCAGTAAAGCGCGGTTGCCCGTTCGTCCACGAGAGGAAAAATGGGAGCGAAAACGAGTTGAAAGAGCGGCATGTGATTATCAAAAACGTCGCGGTACTGGACGAGCCCATGTGCCCAAGCCCAGATGACGTGCAAATGCTGCGGCTCGTCGCCGTCGAACCGATAGTGAAAGATATAAATGATCTTGAAGACGCTTATTACCGCGAACAGAGCCGCCGCTGCGATGACCTCCGCACGGCCGGACATGCCGAAATAGTCGGAGGCGCGTCGCGCGAGCGAAGATGTTGATCTTATCAGGGCGCGTTTCATTTACGGCAACCCCTCACCTTTATCCTCTCCCCTTGTGAAGGGAGGGCAGGGTGAGGAGTCGTGTCTGCTCATCCGTGCGGTTTCTCCAGACCCGCGAGTTAATTCGATCCGCAAATTTCTTGTGCGCACGCGCGCGCCGATTCTGTATCGCTCACCGAAATAACATCGACATCTTTGCGGGTGCGTTGGAGTAGACCGGCCAGCACGCCGCCCGGCCCGAGTTCGATAAAGAAATCGCAACCGAGATCGAGCAATCGCTCCATGCAATCAGCCCAGCGCACTGTACTCGTGACTTGATCCTGCAATGTGCGCCGAATTTCCTCCGGCGTTTTCACTTCTTCGCCAGTGACATTGCTGATCACCGCAAAACGCGGCGCTTGTATCGGGACATTTGCCAACTCTTCACCGAGTTTTTCGTAAGCGCTTTCCATCAAACGCGAGTGATACGCGCCCGCGACGTTTAGCATCGTGGCGCGGCGGATCCCGTACTCTTTCGCAACGCCGACGGCTGCTTCCACTTTGGCCAGCTCACCTGAAATCACGATCTGGCCCGGTGCATTGATGTTGGCAACATCGACATCTTCATCCGCGGCCAGGCGGCGCACGTCATTTTCCAAGCCGCCGATCAACGCCGCCATTCCACCGATGGTTGCGGCGCAAGCTTCATCCATGAATTCGCCACGTTTTTGCACGAGTTTCAGTCCGGTCGCGAAATCAAACGTGCCTGCCGCGGCGTGCGCTGTCATTTCGCCGAGAGATAATCCGGCTGCACCTTGAATTGGAAATTCACCCGCAAGTTCACGAAGCACGGCCAGACAGGCCAAACCGTGAACATAAAGCGCCGGCTGACAGTTTGATGTCTTGGTTAATTCTTCAATCGGGCCGTTCCGCGCAATCTCGCTCAGCTTGCGTCCGAGAATCTCGTCCGCCGGTCGAAACAACTCTGCCGCAACTGGAAATTGCTCCGCCAAATCGCGCCCCATACCGACGACCTGCGCACCTTGTCCCGCAAACAGCAGCGCGATCTTTTTCATGAGAGGGTCACGATGCTCGTCCGGTACAACAAATCAACTTTTGCGCTTGCGCGCTCTTCTTCCATCGCGAGCATAAACGCAATTGTCGATCTTATGGCTTTCACGGTGCGCGAAATTGAATCGCCGGATCCGGTAACGCGAGTGGCCGCGGCGGACGCGAAGCTACGCCACGAAAGCGACGATATCGGCGAGAAGATGGTGCTCAACATGGGGCCGTCGCATCCGGCCACGCATGGTGTGCTGCGCCTCGTCCTTGAGCTCGACGGTGAGATCATCACGAAAGCCACGCCCGATGTCGGTTTTCTGCATCGCGGCGACGAAAAAATCGCCGAGAACATGCAATACAATCAGTTCGTGCCTTACACCGACCGGCTCGATTACATCGCGCCACTCTCGAACAACGTGGCCTACGCGCTGGCCGTGGAAAAATTGATGGGCTGGGACATTCCCCCGCGCGGGAAAGCCATTCGCGTCATTTGTTGCGAGACGGCGCGCATCTCATCGCATTTACTCGGATTCGGGGCGATGGCGCTCGATCTCGGCGCGATGACGGTTTTTCTCTACACCTTCACCGAGCGCGAAAAGCTTTACGACTTGTTCGAGCTGCTCACCGGTGCGCGTTTCACTACGAGCTATACTCGCGTCGGCGGACAAATTCGCGATCTTCCGGAAGCTTTTATTCCGCGCCTGATAAAATTCCTCGATGAATTCGAGCCGCAGCTCAATGAGATCGACAAGTTGCTGACCCGAAACCGCATTTTTGTCGATCGAACAAGGGACGTCGGGGTAATTCCGAAGGAGCGCGCAATCGCCTATGCGCTTTCCGGTCCTAATTTGCGCGGCAGCGGCGTGGACCACGACTTGCGGCGCAAACATCCCTATCTCGATTACGAGAACTACGATTTCGACGTCGTGATCGGCAGCGCGGGCGATTGTTACGATCGTTATCTGGTCCGGATCGAAGAGATGCGGCAAAGCGTCTGGATCCTGCGGCAAGCGATCGACAAATTGCCGAGCGGACCAATCAACGTGGCCGATTGGAAAAACATGACTCCGCCGAAATCGCACGTGATGACAAAGATGGAGGAACTCATTCATCACTTTATTGTTGTGACGGAAGGGCTCGACGCGCCGCCGGGTGAAGTTTATTTCGCGGCCGAGAATCCGAAAGGCGAGCTCGGGTTTTACATCAACAGCAAAGGCGGCGGCGTGCCGCATCGGCTGAAAATTCGCGCCCCGTCGTTCGTGAACTTAAGTATCCTGCCGGAGCTTCTGCCTGGCTGCATGGTGAGCGACGTGCCGGCCGTGCTCGGAAGTCTGGACTTTGTCATGGGCGAATGCGACAGATGAACATGCCGATTTTACGACTGGTTTCGAGATTCGCGCTCGTGCTCCTGATCGTGCTCGGAGTTTCCTGCGGCGGCAAGCGACTCACCAAGGCAAACGTGGACGAAGTGGCCGAGGGAATGTCGAAGAAACAAGTGGAATCGATTCTTGGCCCGCCCACTAACATCGACAACAAGGATTTCGTTATCATGAAAAAGACGACCTACGTTTACCGCCAGGACAAAGACACGGTGACGATCGTTTTCAAAGACGACAAGGTCACGGACAAGCAGAGCACGTTGTCCGACTAAATTTCTTTTCCGTGGACTCGACGAGCACGCACGTTCCCGCCGAGTTAGAGCGGGAAATGGACGAAGCGATCGGACGCTATCCGCCGGATCGCAAACGAAGCGCGGCCATGCCGCTGCTGCATCTTTGGCAGGAACATTTCGGCTTGATCGGCGACGAGGGCGTAAACTGGATCGCGGCCAAGCTTGGTTTGCAGCCGATCAACATCCTCGAGCTAGTCACCTTCTATCCGATGTTCCGGCAGAAACCGGCGGGCAAAAAAAACATTCGCGTTTGC
>DASYVQ010000080.1:0-10143 GCA_035936875.1 Chthoniobacterales bacterium | reverse complement strand
CGTGGTGACTTTGTGTCCGCGGCTGAGCGCGTACCGAACCTGGTACGGGCCGGTGAATCCGGTGCCGCCCAGAATGAGAATGTTCATTGGTTTGATGGACTTTTCCCCGAACAATTTGCCCTCGCTAATTCCAAAGCCGAGCGCGCCGCCGGCAGCAGCCGAGATCTTGATGAATCGGCGGCGAGTGGTCGTGGAGGTATTCATGTTCGCGCTAAAGACACTAACAGCTATCGGAACCTCACTTGGGCTCGTCCGCAATCTTCAGCACGATTTTGCCGCGCGTGTGGTGGGTCGCTGCCTGCTCTTGCGCTTTTACCGATTCCGTCAACGGCAACACTAGCGAAACGATCGGCTTGATCTTCTTCTCCTCGATCAACTTCGTGATCTCCGCGAGCTCATTTGCGTTCGGTTTTACCGAAATCGGTGCTCCACGGATCCCATGCTTGTCGAGTTCCGCCTGATCGGGCTCAGCGACCAAAGTGGCGATGAATCCGCCCTTCTTTATCACGCCGTAAGAACGGAGGAGCGTGTCTTTTCCAACTGAATCGAGCACAACATCGACATCTTTGGCCACATCTTCAAATTTCGTCTTCGTATAATCGATCGCTACGTCCGCACCCAGCTCTTTGAGCAAATCCTGGTTGGGCGTCGATGCCGTCGCGATCACTTTTGCGCCGCGCGCCTTGGCAATTTGAATGGCAAAGCTTCCCACGCCGCCCGATCCACCGTGAATGAGAACGGTCTGCCCAGCGCTCAATTTCGCGGTGTCGATCAACGCCTGCCATGCCGTCAATGCGGCCAGCGGCACCGCCGCCGCCTCCACAAAATTAAGCGACTTTGGTTTAATCGCGGCTTCTCCTTCGTTCGTGAGCCCGTACTCCGCGTAGCCGCCGCCCCACATTACATACGCGTAAATCGGATCGCCGATTTTTAGCTTGCTGATCTTCGCTCCCGCCTTCTCCACGGTTCCGGCAATGTCATACCCGGGAATCAAAGGCAGAGTCGTTCCAAAGAATTTGGCGTACTTGCCCGAACGAATGAGCGCGTCGACTGGGTTGACGCCCGCGGCAATCACTCGGACCAGAACTTCGTTCTCCTTCGGCTCCGGGCGTGGCGCATCCTCATATTTCAACACTTCGGGACCGCCGTACTCATGAACGACAACCGCCTTCATTGTTGGCGCATGTGACTGAGCAACGGCGATGAGCGGGAAGACGGCCGACACCGTTCCCAACAGAATTGACACAGGTCGCTTTGAGATTTGCATCATGACCTTCCGACTCAAGACCGGCCAGCCAGAGCGTCAATCGTTTTCCACTCTTCCGGAGTTAGCTTGATCTTCGCGGCAGTGACGTTCTCCTCCAAATGCGGGATCGACGATGTTCCGGGAATCGGCAGCATCACGGGCGATCGCTGCAGAAGCCAGACGAGCGCGACCTGGACAACACTGGCGCCGTGCGCCTTGGCAATCGTTTCCAATGCATCGCCAGGTCTTAAACCTCTGTTCCCTCCGATCGGCGACCACGGCATGAAGCCAAGGCCTTCTTTTTCACAATAGGCGAGCGCGTTTTCCCAATTGCGGTCCGTGATGTTGTAGCGGTTCTGCACACTTACGATCGGAAGAACTTTGCGCGCCCGCTCGATTTCCTTCGGCCCCAGCTCCGATAATCCGACATGCCGAATTTTCCCGGCGCCCTGCATCTCCTTGAGCGCGCCGAGGGATTCTTCCATCGGCACTTTCGGATCGACCCGGTGCAATTGATACAAATCGATACGTTCGAGACGAAGTCGCTTTAAACTTTTGTCGACGCATCCCTTGAGATATTCTGGTCGACCGTCCGGCACCCACTGACCAGGCCCCGGCCGCGTGTTGCCGCCTTTCGTCGCAATAACCAACCCTTTCGGATAAGGATGCAGCGCCTCGGCGATGAGAAGTTCGCTCACCTCCGGTCCGTAAGCGTCGGCCGTGTCGATCAAATTCACACCCAGCTCGACCGCGCGCCGAAGCACTTTGAGCGCGTTGTTCCGATCAGGCGGCCAACCCCAAATGCCTTCGCCGGTGATTCGCATCGCGCCAAAGCCGAGTCGAGTGACCGGAAGATCGCCTCCCAATTTCCAAGCGGAATTCGTGGCCAGAATCGGAGATGCCGATGAGCCGGCTCCGAAGATTCTGGCCGAGCCTCCCGCCAACAGTGTGGCGCCAGTTGCCAGACTCATCCCAAGAAATGTTCGGCGGGTCACACCGGTATCGACCCGCTTTTGCTTCCGGTCCGAAGATTTGTCAGCCATGATGCACGTACGTTCCCGGAAACCATTAGCCAACGCAAGCGCGCAGCTAGCGCCGGTTGGAAGCGGGCTCGAGCCCATCGAGCATTTTTGCAAAGCGCGGATCGCGGCGGACCGCATCCCATGCCGGATCAAACTTCAGTTGGCCGTAGTCCGGACCGCCGGGCATTTTGGCCAAGGACGTCAGCCGTTCGATCGCAAGATCGACATCTCCCACCCAGGCGTAAATCATCGCCACACTCGAAAGGACAGTCGCGCCGTCAATGGCATCACTCGAGATCGGTCGCAACTCGACCGCGCGCAGGCCTTCCGCGATTGCCTCTTGTTTGCGCTGAAGTCCGGCATCGATGAGACCAAGCTGTGCGACCAAAATTCCATCGTCAGGATGGTCGCGGAGCTTCGCCTCTGTTTTTTCGCGCGCCGCAGCGAACGCTTCCCGCGCCTTCTGCGCGTTGCCTTGTGCTCGTGCAATCAACGCCTGAAACCAACTGCGCGGCAATAACGATCCTGTGCCACCGACAATCTCTTCCAGATTTGATGCCGCCAGAATTTTTTCGGCTGCGGCCGGGTCGCGCTCGTACAAGGCAAGGCTGATGCGTGTGAAAGTGACCGCGCCGTCAGGATCATAGCCGGCGGGTAAAGAATCCAATCCAGAGCGCGCCGTTTTTATATTTCCTTTTTCCAGCTCGATCGACGCGCGCATCATTTGAAAATAGGTGGCGCTGGCGGGATTGGCGGCGGCCGCACGGTCGAATACAGCTTGTTCCTCGTCATATCGACGCAGCAGATCGTAGAGAATGGCCAGGTCGCCGAGAATTCGCGAATTGCGAGGATCCAACTCAGCCGCTTTTTCCTGGTTCTTAACCGCGTCATCCCATCGACCCTGACGCCGATCGATCAACCCAGTGGCGGAGAATATCTCAGCGTCGTTGGGCAGGAAGCGCCGGGCCGTAGCAAGCTCTTCCCGAGCGTGCGCGTAGTCGCGCATGCCGCGATAATAAAACATCGCCTGGGCCAGATGCGCTTCGCCCAAGTCGGGCGCAAGAGCCAGCGCTTTTTGCGCTGTCGCCTTCGCTTGTGCCAGCCGAGCTGGCGTGTGGTCGAGCTCAAACCAATACAAGTCTTCATTCGCGCGCGCCGCCCAGCAATAGGCGAGCGCAAAATTCCCATCGCGCGAAATTGCTTCATCAAGTAATCGAACGGCTTTAAGCAGAGTCTGCTTCCAATCCGGCGTATCGTGAAAGGTGCTGATCAACTGCTTGGCCTGAAGATAGATGTCGAACGCCTCCAAATCCCGCGTCGGTCGCGCATCAATCGCCGCTTTTTCGCTCGGAGAAAGATTTGCCTTTAGTTGCGCAACGATGTTCTCGGCCACTTCGCTTTGGATTGCAAAAACGTCGGCCAAATCGCGGTCGTAATGCTCGGCCCAAACGTGCTCATCACTCCGCGCGTCGATCAGTTGTGCCGTGATTCGGACTTTATCGTTCGCGCGCCGAACGCTGCCTTCCAGCAAATACGCGACGCCCAATGCCTGACCGATTTCGCGCGTATTCCTCGCCTTGTCACGGTACTGCATCACGGAATTGCGACTAATAACCTTTAGATCGGAAACTTTGGAGAGCGCGGTTAAAATATCGTCCTGGATGCCGTCGGCGAAATAAGTGTCTTGTTTATCGTCGCTGAAGTTATCGAACGGCAGCACCGCGATACTTTTCTGTGGAATGAACACTGCATCGCCCACACCACGAGAGGGATTTCGAAAATACGCCCAAGCCGAAATGCCGATCGCGATCGGTAAAACAAGGAAAGCGACTGCCCTGACGGCACTGCGTCGCCGGCTGGCAGGCGTTTGACCGCCACTCGGGAACAATCGCCGTGACTGTTTTTTGATCCTGGTAGGAACTTGTGAGTTGCCGAAACCTTCGCCGTAGAGATTAAACACGGAGACTACGGAGCCGTGCTTTAATTCAATCTCTCCCAGATCATGCAGACGCGACTTCCAGTGACCGTATTGAGCGAGATCCTCCGCGACCCGCTTGGAAACAAGAATGTGCCCGGCGTCTGCGCAATCCATGATTCGCTGAGCGATGTTCATTCCCGCGCCAGCGACATTCGACCTGTCATTGACGTCCGTAACCGGATCCACCGGACCGCTGTGAATCCCCATGCGCAACTGAATATGCGGATGCTCTTGTAGAGCCTTGCAAATTTCCAATGCGCATTGCACTGGAGCTTCCGGGCTGGTGAAAAATACGAGTGCCATCCCGTCGCCGACTGGGATGCGGATCAGTTTGCCTGCGGCTTCGGCAGTGCAGAAATGAGGCGTTGTTCGAACCAGCTGATTGAGCTCAGCCAAAAGCGCGCTCTGCTCGTTGATCAATAGTCTCGAATAGCCGACGACGTCTATGAACAAGACGTGAGCGATTTCGAGTTCCGTAGTTGGTTGAAGCTCAGCAGACATCTACTTCAATGGCGCAGAATTGCCAAATTATAGTGTCAATCCATAGGCTGAGCGTCGAGAGCAAATGCCGAAGCAACAGGCCGCTCGCAACATTCTCAAGTGCAACCCGAGCGAAACGCGCGCGTAGCTGCGACGAAGCGAACAACAAATTGGGCTAGCGTTTGCTCAGTTCGTCCCTGAGCTGAAACGCGCCGCAAGACTTCGCGCTAGAAACTTCAGCCCCTCGGACCAGGCGTGCCGCGTCTTGGCCGGCCCCTCGGACCAGGCGTGCCGCGTCTTGGCCGTTTCTTTGCTTTCTTTCTGGATTTCGATTTTCTTGCGCGTGGCATAATTACCTCCGTATTACCGATTCATTCAGTAGAAACAGCCTTGTAAAGTCAAGAACGGTTTTAGCGCAGCATTCGGTCTTGCCATGAAAAATATTGCTATTCAGCCGATGCGCGTTCGCCACAAACTTCGACCGTAAGTCGCCGCACTCAGCGTTCGATCTTTTTCGTGAAAAACAAGATCGACAATGCTCACGTTCGGCAAGTTCGCGCTCATGCTCATCCAGTTTCGGCCTGAGTCGTGCGAGACAAATACGCCGGCATCATTTGCCACATACACTGTCCTCGGCGCGTCCGGCCGGATCACGACCGCATGATGTGGCACATCCGGCAACCGGCCTTTATCGATGTCTTCCCACGTCTTGCCGCCATCTGTCGAGCGAAACAGATGCGAGTGCCCGAAGTTTGCCAGCGTTATCAAAACGAAATCTGATCCCAGTTTTGCCGCTGAGTCGATTCGCGTAATCTCGTGACCGGGAAGCGTCGCGCTGGCCAGGTTTGCGCTCCAGGTTTCCCCTCCATCGACACTACGAAAGAAACCTCCGTTTATTGTTCCCACGTAAATGCGATTCGAGTCGCTCGGGGCGACTTCGATCGCCGAGATCGCGCTATCATCGAGAACGGGCGATACCGCCTTCCACGTTTTCCCTGCGTTCTTCGTTCGCCAAACACGCTTTGATCCGGTGAAAACGGTCTTGGCATCGCCCGGATCCATCGTGACATAAACCATCCAAACTGAATCTTTTTCCTTTTCCGGCGCTGGCGGCGACACATCCCAGCGCCGACCATTGCACCACCGCCAGATATTCATGTTGTAATAGGAGGCGTAAATGTGCCCGGCATCGGCCGGATCATAAATCATCCAGCCGCCGTCACCGCCCAGGACTTCAAAATGGTCGTCGTCGCGGCCAGTCGTGGTGGCCACCGTTCCGTTGTCTTGCGCGCCGCCGCCAAAATGATGGCCATCACTCTGCGCTACGTCCATGTCGTAATACATGGTGATCGCAAGACCTTTGCTGCGGTTCGACCAGGTGATGCCTCCATCTCTGCTAACATCCAACCCGCCATCATTTGTATCGTAAACGCGGCCCGGCGCCCCCGGCGGCATGAGGAGATGGTGATGATCGGAATGCGCGTAATTCGCATCTCCTGGTTTCGCGTCCCATCGCGTCACCTTCTTCCAGTGCTTGCCGCCGTTGGTCGTGAGATGCAAGTCCACACCGCCGCACAAAACGTGATCCGGATTCTTCGGATGCACCGCTATTGTATTTCCGTACGAAATCTGTTCTTCGCCTGAGAAATGTTTGCCCCCAATTTCTTGCCAGCTTTTCCCGCCATCGTCGCTCCGGAAAACACCAAGCACCAAATCGCTCCGGTAACTGTGCGCATCTTCCGCGAAAGCATACAATACGTCCGGATTCGACAAGCTGATTGCCAAACTTGTCCGACCAAAACACTCCGGAGCCGGCAGACCTTCCGTTAATTGCATCCAATTCTCGCCGCCGTCAGCCGAACGCCAAATACCGCTTTTCGCTCCTTGCTCGGTGAACGTGGCGAAAATCACGCCCCGCTTCGTCGGATGAAAATCAATGGCGTGACACCAGTAATTGTTCATCGAAACGAAAGTTTCACGCTCCCACGTTGCGCCGCCGTCATGCGAAGCAAACATTCCGCCCAAATCCTTCGGACGCGCGCTCGCCTCGTTGACCCCGACGCCGCCGATCCGCAAATGCTTCGAATCGAAAGGATCGATCGCGATCACGCCGATGCGCGTCGGCACGCCTGTCTCGTCTGATGAGGCGAGCAACTTCCAAGTCTCGCCACCGTTGTCCGTACGATAAATCCCCACCCCGGCGTACGAATCGACCGACAAGTTCGCTTCGCCCGTGCCGCAATAAATCACCGCGGGATTTTTCGGATCGATCGCGAGCGACCCGATGTTCAAGGTGTCGTGGTCGCGCCAAAGTGCGCCCCAGGTCCGACCCGCGTTGTTGCTTTGCCAGGCGCCACCCGCCGCCGCTCCCGCCCAGATGCAGTCGGGTTTCTCCGGATGACAAACGATGCTCGTCATCCGGCCACCGATGTTGGTCGGACCGATGCACTCCCACACAACATTTTCTGTCGCTGGCAATGTTTGTTTCGTTCTATTTCGCTCGCGCACGAGAGCGTGCACCGGTGCTTCTCGCATCGGCCAGGCGCTGCGGGATTGAAACCAAACGCTCCTCTGTTTGTGCCGTGAAAGCCGGGCGCGCGGCCGGTGATTCTTTTTCACATCCTTTCTGCGCGGGCCCGGTTTCAGATTCTTCGGTTCCTTCGTCTTCGATCGTTGTGGCATGGTCCTCCTGGATTTTGCGCCCGGCGGGGGTCGAACCCACAACCTTTGGCTCCGGAGGCCAACGCTCTATCCAGTTGAGCTACGGACGCGGCGGTTTCCGATTATAATCGGGGGCGCCCAAACAACAACCACGCGCGCGCAAGATCGACATCTTCCATTTGCATTTTCAGCCTGTCCGATTGAAAATGCAGGCCCGTCAGCCGCTCGGCTGACGACGACATCATGAACCGCATCATCGACGCCATCGAAAAGGAACAGCACAAGACCGAAGCGAACAGTTTCAAGGTCGGTGACAGCGTGCGCGTGCACACCCGGGTGGTTGAAGGCGACAAGGAACGAATTCAGATCTTCGCCGGCATCGTGATCGGACGCAAAGGCCGCGGCCTCAATGAAACGTTCACCGTGCGCCGCATTTCCTACGGCGAAGGTGTGGAGCGCGGTTTTCCGCTGCATTCACCGCGCATCGCCAAGATCGAAGTCGAACAGGAAGGCCGGGCCCGGCGCGCCAAGCTGAATTATCTGCGCACCCGCAAGGGTAAGGAAGCTACTGCAGTGAGAGAGTGAGCGATTTAGTGAGTTAGCGATTGATTCAATCTCTCAATCGCTCAATCATTAACTCGCTCAATGTATCGGCGCTGCGGATTTCGCTACGAGAAAAAACTCCGCGCCACCGGTGTCATTCGTATCGCCGGAATTGACGAAGCCGGTCGCGGCGCGCTCGCCGGTCCAGTCGTGGCGGCGGCCGTCGTCCTCCCGGAAAAGTTTCGTCATCGTAAACTAAACGATTCCAAACAGCTCGTGCCGGAGTTGCGGGAAGAAATTTACCACGAGCTCATCGCAAACTCCGAAATCGCGTGGGCCGTCGGCATCGTCGACTCCATTGAGATCGACCAGATCAATATTTTACGGGCGACGCACAAGGCGATGCGGGCCGCCATTGCGGCGCTGGCCGCTCCGCCAGATCATGTTCTGATCGACGGTCTCCCCGTTTTCCCGTTTCGATTTCCGCAAACCGCAGTTATCGACGGCGATTGCTACAGCTTGAGCATCGCCGCCGCGAGCGTGATCGCGAAGGTCACGCGCGACACAATGATGCGTGACTTCTGCGCGAGTTTTCCGGAATATTGCTTCGGCCAGCACAAGGGTTACAGCACCGAACTGCATCTCATCAAACTGCATGAATTTGGGCCTTGCCCGATCCATCGCCGGTCTTTCGAACCGGTGGCGCAGCCGCTTCTCGCCCTCGAAGAAGTCATCTGAGCATCTTCGGCGCGGCGCGCACGGTGAGAGGCTGGCCTGCCGTTTTTTACGTCGCCACGGCTACAAAATTCTTTACCGCAACTTTCGCGGACGACGCGGTGGCGAGATCGACATCGTCTGCCGCGATGGCGACACGCTTGTTTTTGTAGAAGTAAAAACGCGCGCAGATGAAGATTTCGGACGCCCAATCGAAGCAGTGGGCCGCGACAAGCAATGGCGCATTTCGCGCGGCGGACTGGCCTGGCTGCGGTTGCTCGATAATCCGGATATTCTTTTCCGGTTCGACGTGGTGGAAGTACTCATGCCCGACGACACCAAACCGCGCCTCGAACTCATCCAGAACGCTTTTCAGCTACCGAAGCCGTACATTTATTAACCGCGGATTACGCGGATTTAGACGGATAAAAACAGGCAGAAGATTTTGGAGTTTGGGATTTGTCTGCTTAAATCCTGTTCATTCTGTTAAT
The DNA here is from genome assembly GCA_035936875.1 of Chthoniobacterales bacterium. Lineage (GTDB taxonomy): Bacteria > Verrucomicrobiota > Verrucomicrobiia > Chthoniobacterales > UBA10450 > DASYVQ01. The sequence continues at coordinate 1,008 of DASYVQ010000080.1, read as the reverse complement.
CCTGTCTAAAATAACAAAATAACAAAAACGCCTCTCCGATTTCTCGGAGAGGCGTTTCGAAAAAGAAGTTGTCGATCCGTTCGGCTGCGCTCAGGACAAGCCTTAGCTTCGCTTGTGGCGAAATCTATTCACGCCGGCCAGTAAACCGAGCCCAAGGCCAAACATAAGGATGGTGCCCGGCTCAGGCACAACAACAAGAATGAAACCAGTGCCGGAGAAAACTCCGTCAGGGTTGGTGCCGCCGGCGCCATAGAGGCCGGGTGCCTGTGCGACTCCATCGACAACCAGACTTGAGACCGTCTCGTTGCCAGTGAAGTTCAGGTTGATGGCGTTACCGCTCACGTAACTCAGCGTCGCGGTGTCCGCGATGTAGTTATTCGTCGCGCCTTGCAACGTCAACGTGACAGTGCCTGCCAGGAGGCTAACGTTACCCGTACCAAGCGCGCCGTCGACGGTCGCTATGAGCGTGCCGCCGCTATATGTGTTCGCGATGTTTAAGGTTGTTGTGCCGGTTCCAGCTTGCAGAAACTTGCCGGCCCCCGTAATAGCTGCTGGGCTAAAATCAGTCCCCTGCACAACCGCATCGCCCCGGAACCCGCCTTTTCCTCTGTTCTGGCGCTCTGCTTTAGACCAGCAATTCGTAGAGAAGCGCTCGGAATCCAGGCTATCGCACAAAGTTCACAACGGACACGGCGGCAAGATCGACAGGAAGATCGCCTAATTTCGGCTAAGACTTTGTGTCCTTCGTGGCCGTTGTGCGAGCTCTTACCCTAGCTCCTGGTTTCCTAATTCACCTGCCTTCTGATCAGCGAAATCCGCGTAATCCGCGGTTGAGGAATTACAGCAGTTCGTAGGAGAGAACGCTCAGGCAGTAGATGGCGGCGGTTTCCACCCGCAGGATAATCGGGCCGAGCGTGATCGGGAGGCAACCGTGGCTTTTTGCCAGCGCGAGTTCGGCCGGGGTGAAATCCCCTTCTGGGCCGACCAACATGAGAACGTTGGTTGGAA
>DASYVQ010000079.1:0-21758 GCA_035936875.1 Chthoniobacterales bacterium | reverse complement strand
GCCTTCGAAATCTTTCCGTTTCCAATTTTTTTCGCGCACGCTGGCGTCGGCTTGGGGGATTTTTCGCGCGACGCTGAGTAGAAGCGAGAACGCATGTTCCGCGGTGGAAACCGTGTTGCCGCCAGGCGCATTGAGCACGATCACCCCGCGCCGGGTCGCGGTCTCCACATCGACATTGTCCACGCCGACACCGGCGCGACCGACGACGCGCAAACGTGTCCCGGCATTCAAGATCTTTGCGGTAACTTTCGTCTCGCTTCGGACGATGATCCCATCGAACTCCGGGATAAGATCGACAAGTTCCGATTCGCTCTGACCTGTTTTCACCACGGCTGCGACCGCCCCGTCGCTGGAGAGTTCTTCAATGCCGCGAGCAGCAATCGAATCGGCGACGAGAACTTTTGGTGGCCCCATGGTGAATCGTTAAATCGTTGAATCGTTAGATCGCCGCAAGTGCACGAGGACTTCGATCTCGGCGGTTTGCGGAAACATGTCGAGCGGAGTGACCGATTCTACTGCGAATATTTCCGTCAATTCTTTCAAGTCGCGCGCGAGAGTAGCTGGGTTGCACGAAACATAAACGAGCGTGGCCGGTGCAAGATCGACAATCGCTTGCCGCACCGTGGGTGTGAGGCCGGTTGCCGGAGGATCAACGATTATTGTAGGGGCGGGCGTGTCGCCCGCAGGATCATGATGTTTTGCGGCTGACACAGCCGCCTCTACACCGTCGCGCAGAACGCGGTTAAGTTGTTCTTCAACATCGCCAGCGATGTACCTTTCTTTTGCAGTTGCGTTTTCTTTAGCCACCGCAATCGCAAACTTGTCCCAATCGATTCCGATGACCCGCTGAAATTTGTTGAGTAACGCCTTGGCAAAAAATCCGCCGCCGCAATAAGCATCTACCAAAAGTTCCTGACCGAACGGAATGAGTTGCGCGATTAAGTCCCGCATGGCGTTCGCCACGGCGTCATTGGTTTGCAAGAAAACGCGCGGGCCGGATTTAGCGCGCAACGTGTAATGGCCGTCGTGAACCTGATTTTCTCGCAAATCGGCGAGCGCGCGGTTCACTTCGTCCATCGCGATCGGACAATGCTCCACGTCGATCAACTGATGGGAGTCGCGCCGAAAATATCCGATCACGCCCTCTTGCGCGTGAACGGTGATGCGATTGCGATACGCATAGGCGAGGGGCGAGGGGATGATTGGCCGCATCGGAACGCCTTTGAGTTTTCCGATCCGCTCGAGAATGTCGCGCACCTGTCGCCATTTGATGGCAAGCTGATGTTCGTACTCGATGTGCTGATATGCGCAGCCGCCGCAGCGGCCGAAGTATGGACACTCGGGCTGGACGCGATGGGGCGAACTTTCTCGAAGATCGACCACCTCCGCTTCAGCGAATTGTTTTTTCTCGCGCACGATCTCGGCCGAGACCAATTCGCCGTCGATCGTGAAGGGAACGAAAACGGCCTTGCCTTTTTCGCGCCCGACGCCTTTGCCGCCGAATGCGACGTCTTCGATTTTTAGATCGACAATGCGCAAATGAGGTTCGCGCGGATCTAACTCGAAGCGGTCGTCCCGATCACGCGCTCAATCGCCGCTTCCAGTTTTTCCATTTTTACCGGCTTGACCAAATGCTCCGCAAATCCAGCCTCCAGACTTTTCTCGATGTCGCCATTCATTCCAAAGCCGCTGATGGCGATTCCGGGAATGCCCGAGATCGCGCGCAGCCAGGTCATAAGCTCGGTGCCGGTGCCATCGGGAAGCGCGATATCGCTGATGAGAAGATCGAAACGGTTGCGGACTGCGGCTTCCATGGCCGAGCGCACATTGTGTGTCGTGGCCACGAGATGTCCACGGCGGACGAGCAATCTTTCCAGAGCCGTGCAGGTGTCTTGATGATCGTCGACCAACAAAATACGGAGCGCGCGCATTTCCGCTAGCGCGGTCGCAGCTTTCGCCTTTCGCGCGGGCGGCGGGACCGTCTTCATCGTTAAGACAAACGTCGAGCCGCGATCGCGTCCTTCGCTTTTGGCGATGAGCGTTCCGCCATGAGCTTGAGCGAGCGATTTGGAAATGGCCAACCCGAGACCGAGACCACCGTAGCGACTTTGAAACGAGCGTTCGCCCTGCTCGAATGGATTAAAAATGCGCTCCATGATTTCGGTTTCGATCCCGATCCCAGTGTCATGAACGGTGATCGCGACCGTCTGCGGTTCCGGGTTCGAAGATGAAATGGTGATCTCGCCGTTTTCGGCCGTGAATTTGATCGCGTTCTTCAACAAGTTCCAAATGATCTGCTGAAACTTGGCTGCATCCGCAGTCACGTGATGGGCGCCGGCGCGCAAGTTCAGGCGCGCGGTGAGCTTCCTGACATCCGCTTCCGGCCGGCACATTTCGACGACGTTCGAAATTGTTTCGTGCGCGTCGAGTGGTCCGAATTTCAATTGCAATTTGTCTTTGGAGATGCGCGTGAGGTCGAGCAGATCGTCGATCAACTGGCTCTCCAGTTCGACATTGCGCCGGGCCATTGCCAAATAGGACTTCGAGTCCTCCGAGCGGGCCGGGTCTGCGTCCAGCGCATCCAGAGCCGCGATCACTGGCGTGAGCGGCGTGCGCAACTCATGCGAAAGCATGGCGAGAAAATTGTCTTTGGTGCGGTTCGCGGCCTCAACCGCGTCCTTTTGTTGCTCAAGGGCGGCCTGGGCGCGATTTCGCTCAGCCATCGCTGCAGACAGCGCCATCACGGTAATGGTGAGTGCAGCCGTCCAAGCTTGCAGTATCAGGAGCGAGTGATTTTCGGTTTCCATGACGAAAGGCCCGAAACCGTGCAGCGTCCCCCAAATCGCTATGGCGGAGAGAATGAAAATTCCCGTGGCGGTTTCGCGCTGAGTGAAACGGAACGCAGTCCAGATCACGATTGGTCCGCAAAGAAACGAGATTGGATAATTTTTGGCCGAAATAAGAAACCATCCGCCAAAAACGGTTTCGGCCAGGCCAAGCAGCAGCAACAGAAGAATTCCGACTTCAATCGCGTCCCGGCGGGTCCAGGGCCGACGCGTCGATGGAACACTCCATAAAAGAAGGAGCGGAGTGACGACCAGGTCTCCGGCTGCGTCGCCCAGCCACCACGTCAGCCAGATGTTGCCGTAGTTTGACCAATGGGCGAAGCCGCCAAGCGCGAGGCTAGTCACGCCAAAGCTGGGACTAAGTGTCGTGCTGACAACGGCTGCGAGTGCGAATTTAAAAACATCTTGCGGACGATTGAAGACGCGAGTGCCGCCGGCGAAACGATTTACCAGCCACGCCCCGCAGATTGCTTCGACTGTGTTGCCGGTCGCGATGCCGAGCGATGTAAAGATGCTGCCGGCCGTAAGCACATTGACGAAAAAAGCGCCGACAAAGATGGCGGGCCACACGCGGTAACCGAGCAGGAGCAAAGCCGCGAGCGCAATTCCAGCCGGTGGCCAAACCGGTGACGCGCTGGGGTTAACAAATGCCAGCTTCAGGAAGAAGTAGCCGGCGACGAAATAGATCAGCGTCAGAGCGCCAATCGCCGGCAGCGTGGATAAACGTCGAGCCTGCATCACCGACCGCCTGTGCGAATCGTTCTACGTCTTACGCCAGTCCCCGGCGCGGTCAACCTGATATTTATGAGGAATTTACAGCGATCGATGACAAGATCGACAATTGCGCTGAAACCAAAGCCAACGAAGGCGCGGATCGATTATCTGCTGTTACCTACTCGCCATTAATTTGCCGCGCGTCTGCGGTATGTGATTCTTCAGATTGGCCGCACTCCAACTCTTGAAGACTTCGAGATTTCTCGGACGATCCTTTGCGGACCAACTTGGTTGATGCAAATAAACCCAGACGTATTGCTTCAAAAAACCTGCCTTCTCGACTTTTGCCAGCGCAACCCAGTACGGATCTTTACGCGAGTTCATTGTCGAATAAAACGCGGCGGCAACACCTTGCGCAGTTACCTCTTCGTCGAACGCTGGAATGATTTCGCCCGACGCGGGGGACGCAAGCTTGTGCTGTTCTCGATACGCTGATCGTGCGCCCAAATACCCGAGCCATGGAGCCAGTTCATCTGAACTAAGAGTCGGATCGTAAACCAACACCGGACTGCCCGCGAGAGACACCTGTGCCAGAAACAAAATCAGCAATGAAGATAGTCGAATAAATGTTGAAATAAGATTTCGCAAAACTGGAGCCGATCGGTTGATGATCGCTCCGCCTGAATGGTCATCGGGATTCAAGAGTCCCGGCATGCGATTCTAATAATCCCGCACGTAGGGATATTTCGATTCGTTCCCGAGTTCAGGCGGAAACTCCGCGTAACCCGCGTGAATCCACGGAATATCGCTCGGCAACAGCGGATAATAACTTTGGCGCCACACCGGAAAAGGCCAGGTCAAAATCTCAAGAAAACCGGCGACGTGTCGCGACGCTGCGCGTCCGACTCCCCGCACCACGCCGTAACCCGCAGCCGCAGAGTTGCCTTCCTCCTTGCTGACCCTGCACACCGTGACCGGGATTTCCGAAGACCCGAGAAATAGATTCGAGAGGCCGCGGCCAAGTTTGCGTGTCGGCCCATAATCATTTGACGGCGGGTCCTGAATGTCCGCGACCGCGCTGCTGGCAAAGGCGGCGGCAATCACCGCGACGCTCATTATTGTTTTCATACGGCGCTCCAAATACCTAAACAACTACTGCAACAGAAAAGCAATAACTCATTTTTGATTTTCGATCGTGCTCCGTTTTTTCGTTACGATCAGAGAGACGACGATGGTGAGGGCAAGAATGAAGAGGACTACAGCGAGCGAAATGGGCGTGGGCACCGGAAAATAATCCGCAACGACCATTTTGATTCCGACAAACGCCAAGACGAAGGCGAGCCCAGTTTTTAAGTAGATGAAGCGATCCATCAAACGGACGAGGAGGAAATAAAGCGATCGTAAACCGAGAATGGCGCAAATGTTTGAGGTGTAAACAATGAACGGGTCCTGCGTGATCGCGAACACGGCCGGAATTGAATCGACCGCGAAGATCAGGTCCATGATGTCGATTACGATCAATGCCAGGGCGAGCGGAGTGAGCATCCAGCGACCATTCACCTTCGCTTTGAAATGTTCGTCGTAGAAGTCGGGTGTGACGCGAATCCAGTTCTTACAGAGACGCATGACATAACTGTTTCCGAAATCTTGTTCGCCCGTTTTACCGAAAAACGTTCGAATCGCGGTGATGACGAGGAAAATTCCGAAGAGGTAGAGAATAAAATGAAAACGCGCCACGAGTGTGACACCGAGCACGATCATTACTCCACGCATCACGAGCGCTCCCACAATTCCCCAGACCAGCGCGCGATGCTGCGCAATGGGGGGCACGCGGAAGTAAGCGAAAATCAGAACAAAAACGAAAATGTTATCGACGCTGAGCGAGTACTCGATGACGTAGCCGGTTAGAAATTCGAGACCTTTGACCGGGCCGCGTAATTTCCAGACGAGAAGGTTGAAGAGGAGCGAGAGCACGATCCAGATGACGACGCGGTGCGCGGCCGCGCGCACGCTCAATTCGCGGTCGCGCCGCTTGAATTGCACAAGATCGATAATCAGCGCGGCGAAGACGCCGATGTGAAAGAAGATCCAAAACCAAATACTCGTCGTCACCGCGCGTAGGGTTTCACGCTACAACGCTGGCCGCAATGGCAAACCGCGAGTTGCATCCCAGTTTTCTCTCGCGAACTTGACCGTTCATTTGTAGCTTGTTGGTCACTCTTAATGGACACCGAACTGGAGAAACTGGTCGAAGCCGGCAAGCTCACGTCCAAAGCCGCCGAGAATCTCGATCAGCTAAAACCGGGAGCGTTTTGCCTGCACAAAAGCTGGGGATTCGGCCGCGTGGCGGAGTGGAATCTTCTTCTCAATCAAATCGTCATCAATTTCACCGGCAAGAAATCGCATCCGATGCAATTGCAATATGCGGCCGACAATCTCACGGTTATTCCGCCGGAACATTTTCTGGCTCGCAAGGCCACCAATCTCGCGTCGATCAAAAAACTGACCAAGGACGATCCGGCGGCGGTCGTGCGAAATATTCTCGAAAGCCTCGACGGCCAGGCCACCGTCGCACAGATCAGCGAATGGTTGATCGGCGATGTGTTTAGCGAGGCGGAATGGAAGCGCTGGTGGGAATCGGCCAAGAAACAGCTTAAATCGAGTGGCGCGTTTTCGATTCCGGTCAAGAAAACCGAGCCGATCCAATTGCGTGGCGAAGGAATCTCGCAAGCGGACGAGCTGATTGAATCATTCAACCATGCTCGCCAGCCGAAAGAGCAAATCGCCGCGCTGGAGCAGGTCGTAAAATTTCATCGGCAATTCAAAGAGCCGGAGAAACAATTACAGCCGATTATCGCGGCCATCGAAAACGTGGCGGTGCGTAATCAGAAACTGCATCCGGAGCTTGCCTTTGAGCTGATTCTGAGCCGTGACGATTTGCTCGAGGGCGTCCCACAATTAAAAACAACTCATATCGGCCTGACGCTGGCGAAACTGATTACGGACGAAGAATCGCGATTGGCTGCAATCCTGCCGAAATTGCCGGCAGCAAAGGAGAAACGCGTTTTGCAAGCATTGCCGGCTACGCTCGGCGAACGCTGGACCACGCGCGCGCTGCAGTTGATGCAGGCAACTCATGGCCGGCTCGTTTCTCAAATTCCGCGCGTGTTCAGTGAGGCAGGGCGGCACGCGGAATTGCGCACCGCGCTCGAGCGTAGCATCCGTCAACATTCAGCCACCAGCGAGATGCTCGTCTGGTTGTGCAGCGAGCGGGATGGATGGCGTGAGTTGATGACGCCGGAATTGCTCGCTGCGATCTTGTCCGCGCTGGAACGCGATCAACACCGGACCGGCATTCGTGGGAGCAAATTGCAGCGTCTGCTCGTCGAAGATCGACAGTTACTCGGCGATATGTTTGCCGGCGCCGACGTCGCCATTGCGCGAGACTTCATGCGGCGTCTTTCGCTCAGTCCATTGTTCGACGAACTGACGAAGCGTTCGCTTCTCGCGCGTATCGTCAAACTTTATCCCAATCTCGAAAGCATGATCGCGGGCGCGCAGCCGGAAGAAAAAACCGCGCAGTTGGTTGTTTCGTGGAGCAGCCTGGAAAAGCGGCGCGCAGAATATGAAGAGCTGGTCAAAAAGAAAATTCCTGAGAACACCAAGGAAATCGCACTTGCCCGGTCGTACGGCGATCTGAGCGAAAATTTCGAATTCAAAGCCGCCAAACAGATGCAAGCCGTGCTGATGCGACGAAAGACAGAACTGGAGCAAGCGCTGCACAATGCCCGCGGGACTTCATTTGAAACCACGGACACATCCCGTGTTTCCATCGGCACCATCGTCACCTTGCGCGACACCGATTCAAAAAAAGAAGAGACCTATACGATTCTCGGCGCCTGGGACGGCGCTCCCGAGCGCAACATCATTTCGTACCAGACCGCCATCGGCCAGGCGCTCCTTGGCCATAAAGCCGGCGAAATCGTGACCCTGAACACCGAACACGGCACCGGAAAATTCGCGATCGTCTCCATCGAAGCGGCGCCGCCCGATGAAACCACGCCTGATCCGGCCCTGACCGAATTTGCCACTCTGTAGGGGAAGCTGTTAGCTTCCCATCGCCGTTCCGTTTAATCGGCTTGCAATCGAAATTGCAGCCGCGGGATAATGGAGAACCTCGTATGAACAACAAGATCAACCACCTTGCGGTTTGGATTCTGGTCGCGGTTTACTTCCTCATCGGCTGGGGTTGGTACGCGATCTTTGGCGAAATGTGGCTGAACTATCATGCCAAGACGGCGACCGACATCGAGCGGACGCACAATGTTAGCGCATATCTGATGGCGATCGTCGATTCGATCTTCGTCACCTATGCGCTGGCATGGTTGATCGGCCGGCTCAATGCCACGAGCGCAGTGGCAGGATTGAAAGTCGCGCTTATCTGCTGGTTCGCATTCTTGTTCGTTGAATACGCGACCATTTCTATGTTCTCCGCCTTTGAAACAAATCCATGGCCGCTCATCTTCATCGACATGGGCCGGCCATTCCTTGGCTTCGTTGTCAGCGGCGTCGTTCTCGGCGCCTGGCGCAAGAGCGCGTGATGTGGAGGGCGCACGCTATCGGCGCCCTAATATTTGGGACACGACGGCGCGTATCCCTCCATTATTCCGCGGGTGGCGTCGGCATCGCTTTCACGCCGACTCGGGCGAGATATTCATCGGCTTGAAGCAGATCGGTCCCCGCGCGCTCGAGGATCTTGAGCAAGTTGTCCATCGACGAAACTTCCTCGAGTTGTTCGGTCAGGAACCACTGCAGGAAATTGATCGTGATGTAATCATTTTCCTTTCGCGCGAGCCCCACCAGCCCGTTGATTTGCTGGGTGACGTGAACTTCCTGATCGAGTGACAGCTTTACCGCGTCTCGTGCTGTTTTGAATTTCGATTTCGGCGCATCGATTGCCGGAATCACCACCCGTCCGCCGGCGTCGACAATGTATTTGATGAAGCGCAAGGCGTGACCTTTCTCTTCCTCCGCCTGCTGGAAGAAATGTTGCGCCAATTGCGGCAACGCCTCGGCCGCGAAATGCGCCGCAATCGCGTAGTACTGCAACTCCGCGCTGAACTCGTATCCGATTTGTTCGTTAATAGCGTTGATGACCTTCTGGCTGGTAAGCATATAAAACCTTTCTCTTTCTCTTAGCCCAGCACTGCTCTCCGCTCAATTAGAACTCACCTTAAATCGCTTCGAGCGCGGTTTGCAGATCGTCAACCAAGTCGCGCAGGTCTTCCACGCCAACGGAAATCCTGACCAGCGAATCGGTCACGCCGAGCGCTTCGCGTTGCTCTTTCGGCACCGAGGCGTGCGTCATGAGCGCGGGATGATTGATGAGGCTTTCTACGCCGCCCAAACTTTCCGCCAGCGCAAACAAATGCGTGTTCTCGAGAAACCGTCGCGTGCCGGCGAGATCGGTTTTCAAGACGATCGTCACCATTCCGCCGAAGCCGCGCATTTGTGTACGCGCGAGATCGTGTTGTGGATGCGACTTCAATCCGGGATAGCTGACCGATTTCACCTGCGGCTGTTCCTCCAGCCACCGCGCGATCTCGAGAGCGTTGGCGCAATGTCGTTCCATACGTAATGCGAGCGTTTTCAAACTGCGCAGGACCAGAAAACTGTCGAAAGCTCCCGCAATAGCGCCGACCGAGTTTTGCAAGAACCACATCCGATCGGCGAGTTCCTTATCATCACCGACCACGGTTACGCCGCCGACCAGGTCGGAATGCCCATTCAGATATTTGGTCGCGGAGTGAATCACCAGATCGAAGCCGAATTCGATCGGACGCTGGATCCATGGAGTGGCGAAAGTGTTGTCGGAAACCGAAATGATTTTGTGCTCGCGCGCGACTTTCGCGATCGCTTCCAGATCGATCAGTTTCAACAGCGGATTGCTTGGCGTTTCGATCCAGACCATGCGCGTGTTCTTTTTGATTGCGCCCTCGAACCGGCTCGCGTCGGTAAGATCGACATAAGTGAAATCGAGATTGGCGGAGCGACGCCGAACTTTTTCGAAAAGCCGAAATGTTCCGCCGTAAAGGTCGTCGCTAACGACGACATGCGAACCGCTGTCGAGCAGATCGAGCGCGGTCGCCATCGCGGCGAGTCCGGACGCAAACGCGAAGCCGCGCGAACCGCTTTCCAAATCGGCAATACACTTTTCGTACGCAAGCCGGGTCGGATTGATCGAGCGCGAGTAATCGTAGCCTTTATGCTTCCCCGGACTTTCCTGCACGTATGTCGATGTTGCGTAAATCGGCGTCATGATCGCGCCGGTTGTCGGATCGGGCTCCTGTCCGGCATGAATCGCGCGGGTGGCAAACTCGTGTTGTTTCTTCATGTCGATCTTAAGTTTAAACCCGACCGCGGAATGGAGCGAATGGGATGAGCGACATGCACGGTGATGCCGGCGAGGGTATGCCGGCGACCGAGCGGGAGCGAAGGAGTGATTACGCGGATCAAAACGGATTACGAATCAAGAAAGCAGAAGAGGAGGAATGTTCAGGAGACAGAAAACAAAAACAGTCTTTTTCCTGGGTTCCTGCTTTCCTGATTAATCTTTTTCCTGCTTACAAATATTCGCGCGTCGGCGGCACGGAAGATTTCGGCATGTGCAACCGCAAATAGGAAAGCAAATCGGTGCGCGTGATCAGGCCGAGAAATTTGTCGCCATCCATCACAATCGCGACGCGACCGCGGTCGAAAACTTCGAGCAAGTCGTTGATCTTTGCTGTCGGCGGGAGTGTCTCCAGACGATTCGTCATCGCGTTTTTTACCTGATCGTTAAAATGGGTCGAATCCCGGTGCACTTTCACGAGGACGTCCGATTCATCCAGAATTCCAATGGCGCGTCCGCTTTGATCGACCACTGGAAGCTGCGATACATCCGCGTCGCGCATGCGTTTGAACGCGGTCAACAACGTGTCGGTCGGCCCGATGGAAATGACTTCGCCGGCTTCGTAGCGGTGCGAAATCAAATCGCTAAGATCGCCCTGCGGCGCCCGATGGATAAAGCCCTGCTCCGCCATCCAGAAATCGTTGTACATTTTTGAAAGATATTTGTTGCCGGTGTCGGCGACGAAACTCACGACGCGCTTCGGTTGCGTCTGCTTGCGGCAATATTGCAGTGCGCCGGCGACGAGTGTCCCGGTGGATGAGCCACCGAAAATTCCTTCCTTTCGCAAAAGTTCGCGCGCGGTCGCGAAACTTTCCTCGTCATCAATTTCGAACGCATCGGTCACCAACGACATATCGGCAATTTCTGGAATGAAATCTTCGCCGATCCCTTCAACCGCCCAGCTGCCGGATTCAACGAGCTTGCCGGTCTTGACGTATTCGTAAAGGATGGAACCGGTCGGATCGGCCAGAACCATTTCAATTCCGCGCCGCGGTTTAACGCGATTAAAAAACCGGCCAAGTCCGGTGAGCGTTCCGCCTGATCCGACGCCGACCACGATTGCATCGACATCGTGCCGCATTTGTTCCCAGATTTCCGGGCCGGTGCTGCGCTCATGCGCCAGCGGATTGGCCGGGTTGCCGAACTGGTTTACGTAAAAGCCGCCCGGAATCTCTTCGGCCAGGCGGGCGGCGACATCTTGATAATATTCCGGGTGACCGCGCGTCACGTCCGAGCGCGTCAGGACAACTTCCGCGCCGAGCGCTCTAACATGCGAGATTTTTTCCTGCGACATCTTGTCGGGAATGACCAGCACGACTCGATAACCCTTTGCCCCGGCCACGAGGGCAAGGCCGAGACCGGTGTTGCCGGCTGTCGCTTCGATCACGGTGCCGCCCGGTTTCAGTTTTCCCTCGCTCTCGGCCGCTTCGATCATCGAAAGCGCGATCCTGTCCTTAATCGAGCCGGTCGGATTTTGATTTTCCAGTTTAAGAAAAAGCTGACACGGCCCGGTGTCGATCTGCGTGATCTCGACCAGCGGCGTTTCGCCGATGAGCGAGAGGATCGCCGGCGGTTTCGCGCTGGTGGTCGGCGGCGCAGTTGAAAGCTCGAGCATACTTAAAACAGACTGAACGTTTCGCCTGGATAGTCGATCACGACTTTGTAGTTCCGAAGAAAATTATAACCGACGATGCCGTCGAGCTTCGCCCCAATCGCGCTACTCAGCATCGCGAAGAAATCCGCCACCACCACAGTCATGTTGTCGATCTTAGCACCGCCGATTTGGAAAGATTGCAACGTGCCGGCAGTAACATCGACTTGCGCGCCTCCGGTAGTTACGGGACCGATCGGCGAACTCTTGATCCCAAGTTGTTTGGCGAGCTCCGGTGTGATCGCGGTTGTCGATGTGCCGGTGTCGATGGCGAATTGAAACGGGCCGCGCCCGTTCGCATGCACATCGACCAGAATGAGCGGCTTGGCCGGGCTCGCTAAGCGCATTGGTACTTCGGTTTTTGCAGATCGTCCGAAATTCTCAACTCGTTTTGGGTCATCGAGACGAACTTCGCAATTGCAGTAATCGATCGTGAGCCGGAACTGCTTGAGGAAGTTGTAGCCGAGATCGCCGTCGACTTTCGCGCCGATGGTTTTGCCGATGTGCGCAAGATCGACAATGCCAACATCGACATCGTGCAATGTCGCTTCGCCCACTGCCAGCGAATCAGTCTTGGCGAGCGAGACGGCAACTTTGCCGCCCGCACTTTGCCCCTCGTTCGAGCCGACGATTTTCATTTCGAGTTGCTTCGCCAGATCGGATGAAAGCAGCGAAGTGCCGGCGCCGGTGTCTAAAATAAACTCAAATGGTCCACTGCCATTTACTTGAACTGGAAGCAGAATGAGAGGTTGCGCGCCGCCGGTGAGACGGAATTTCACTTTCGCGCTGCGCGGAGAAAGCGTGGCGGCTGTCATTCTTCCAGCTTCGGTTCGCCTTTGTGCGACCATTCCGATTTGCTGTCGTCCAAAAATTGTTGCAGCACCGGAAACCGCACCTCGCCATAATTGAGCGCGTAAAGAAGATCGCCGCCTTTGTAAATCCAGGTCGTCGGAATCCACGCGAGCGGCATCCCGGCGAATTGTTTGATTTTCGCGTCGCCTTTGCGCGGACCGGGATCGGCCAGGATCGTGACGTTTGGTTGATCGGAGATGTCGAATTTTTTGAGCATGGCCCGGCCGTCTCCGCCGCCGTTCCAGACCGAGACGAAATAAAATTTCACCTGCGGATTGTCTTTCACCGTTTTTAGCCACCCGCCGCTTTTTAATTCCGCCTGGCAATTGGAACACCACGGCGCCCAAAGATGAATGACGCTCAGGTCCGGGCCTTTGATCGCCGCCAGAATCTTTAGCTCGGCCGGAGGTTTGATCAGGACATCCCCGTCCTGGGCGTCAGCACGAAAGAAAGCGGTCGCGACAATCGCAATTAAGATCGACCCGCCTACGCAGATAGCTGCAGCGCGGCAAGCAACGCGTAAGATCGACATCGTGTTCTTAATGTAGGGAGAAACGCCGGACGCTCAACGCGCGTTTGTCATTCCGAACGGATGTGAGGAATCTCGCATTCGAAGTGGAGGCCACACTTAGCACAGTGTGTGATACAGCACGCGATGTGAGATCCTTCGCTTCGCTCAGGATGACATGCTACGCATGGCGAATTATGCCGCGCATGTCAGTTGACCGTTGCTCCGAATCTGGCTACTGTGGCGCTCCGTTTTCCGCTGCTCAGCTGAGCGGAAAGATCGACCCCGCCGGGGCGGGGTCGCACGCCCCAAGGAGGCCCTATTTAATTATGATTCAAATGCGGGATGTCATGTCGAAGCCGATGCCGGACTTCAGGGAAGGCAGCATCGTCAAAGGACGCATTCTTGAGGTTCGCCCGCGCGAAGTGCTGGTCGATATCGGTTATAAATCCGAGGGCGTGATTTCCCTCAGTGAATTCGAAGACGTCGAGAACCTCGAAGTCGGCGACGAAGTGGATGTGTTGCTCGAGCGGCTCGAAAACGACGAGGGCATGGTCATTCTCTCGAAAGAGAAGGCCGCGTATCGACAGAATTGGAACAAGATCGCCGCCGTGTTTGCCGGCGACGGCCTGATCAAAGGCAAGGTGAAATCCGTCGTCAAAGGCGGTCTGATGGTGAACATCGGCGTGGAGGCCTTCTTGCCGGCGTCGCAGATCGACATCGTGCCGCCGAAAGATTTGCAGCAGTTCGTCGGCAACACTTACGATTTCAAGATTGTTAAGATCAACGACGATCGTCGCAACGTCGTGCTGAGCCGGCGCGAATTGATCGAGCAGGAGCGCAGCGAGAAGCGGCAGAAATTCATGGAAGGCGTGAAGGTCGGCGACAAGGTGCAAGGCACGGTCAAAAATCTTACCGATTTCGGCGCGTTTATCGATCTCGATGGCATGGACGGGTTGCTTCACATCACTGACATGACCTGGGGCCGGCTCGGACATCCGAGCGAGCTGGTCAAAGTCGGTCAGCCGCTCGAAGTGGTTGTGCTCGACATCAACAAGGAAAAAGAGCGCGTCTCGTTAGGCCTGAAGCAGACCCAGAAAAATCCGTGGGACCAGATTGAAGAGCGCTTCCCCGCCGGACAGAAAGTAAAAGGCAAAATCACGAACCTCGTTCCCTACGGCGCGTTCGTGGAATTGGAGGAAGGCGTGGAAGGACTCATTCACGTCTCCGAACTTTCGTGGACGAAACGCGTCATGCGGCCGTCCGACATTTTGACGGTTGCCCAGGAAGTCGAAGCCGTTGTGCTCGGCGTAAACAAAGAGGAACAGAAAATTTCGCTGGGCCTGCGTCAGCTCGAACCGAATCCGTGGGACGAGATCGAGCACAAATTTACTATCGGCAGCCGCGTCAAAGGCAAGATCCGCAACATGACCGCTTACGGCGCGTTCGTGGAGCTCGACGAAGGCATCGACGGAATGATCCACGTCTCCGATTTGAGTTGGACCCGAAAAATCAATCATCCGAGCGAAGTCTTTAAGAAGGGCGACGAAGTTGAAGCCGAAGTGATCGACATCGATAAAACCAACCAGCGGATCAGCCTCGGCATCAAACAATTGACGGAAGATCCGTGGAAGAACATCGATCAGAAATACAAGATCGGCGATCTGGTGAAAGGCAATGTGACCAAGCTCGCCAGCTTCGGCGCGTTCGTGCAATTGCAGGACGACATCGACGGACTCGTCCACATCTCGCAGTTAAGCGAAGACCACGTCGTGAAAGTGAAAGACGTGCTCAAAGTCGGCCAGGAAGTCGAAGCACGCGTTATCAAGGTGGACAAAGTCGAGCGCCGGATCGGATTGTCGATCAAAGCCGCCAACTACACCGAGGAACAATTGCGCAAAGAATCCGAAGCGTTCGACACCCTCAAGCCGGGCGAAGACATGGTCGGCTTGGAGAAAGCCTTCGCCGCCGCCGAGCAGGAAGAATATCGCCCCGGCGAATCCAAAAAAGAATCAAAGCGGCCCAAGGAATCCAAAGAACCGAAAGAACCGAAAGAACCGAAGGAATCCAAGCGCGAGTCTAAGAAAGACTCGAAGAAGAAGTAACGGCGCGTTCTGCGTTTTTGGGCTGACTGAGCCGCCGTCGGCTGGCGAGTCTGCATTGCGTGACAAGCGTGCGAGAAGGGCGAAGCCCGTTAAGAATTAAGGTGTGATTTGCACTCTAATATCAGTTACATGCTAGGGGTACATGGCGCGAAAACCTGATCAAGACGCCTCAGATTACCTTTCGCCTGCGGGCTGGATTCGCGCTGCTACATCGGCGCACCCGGCATTCAAGTTCGCTATTGTTGTCGGAGGGTTGGCCGCTCTTGTTTCTGTTGTTTTACGCTTCGGTGTTTCGCCGCTGACGCTCGTCTTCGGAATCATCACATTAATCGTGCTGATGGTTTTGTTTTTGGTCTTCGCACAGGCTGCTCGCCTCAAGCACAACAAACTCTCCCTCGCTTCTCTTATCTTGGTCTGGACGTTCTTATCGATTTGTATTGCAACAGCAGTTCTTCTTTTTACTTCGACGTTCTTTGACGGGCCATTACCTATTAAGGCGAACATCGTTCGCGCTCTTGGTCCGACAATCACGCCTGACATCGCGGCCAGATCGACTGCAATTCCGAACTCAAAAGCCACGCCGACAAGCGATAACCCCCGACTGCGCACAAACGCGCTTCCAGATGGAAAATTTGAAACGGGAGAAATGTTTGCCGGCGTAAAAGACGTGATCCACTTTCCAGTCGCTGACGGAGGCAAAGAAAAAATCCCTTTCGCCATTTTAGGGCTCGAGAAGCCTGCTGAACTGCTCTTCGCCAAGATCCCTCCGAATTATCCCTTTGCTTTAGCGACTCGATTTCCTGACTACAAGCGAACTGCTTATCTAGATATTATTAGCGCTTGTCCCGAAGCATTTGACGAGGATCAATGGCTGAAAGAGGGCTGGCGCGTTCAGGCAACCGTCTACGATATTGATAACGACGGGATTCCCGAGTTGCTGGTGGCGATTAATCTCTGGGCGAACGATTTTTGGGATTCGGAGATTAGATTGCTAGTTTACACTTTCCACGCGCCGACCAATGTTGCCGATTTGAGTCGATCGGAGAATTGGAGGTTGGCTGGCAAAGCATCGGGCCAATTTCACGTTCTACTAAATGAAGACAGGGTGATCCTCCCGATCGGCTCTCGCGGCGGTAACCTCTTTCTCCTTAAGGATGACCAGCTGATCGATGCTGGCGCAGTAGTAACGGACGGTGACGGAAGATATGTGCCGGATCATTAAGTTCTAGCGCCGAGAATCCGAAGCGTTCGACACGCTCCGTTCGGGCGAAGACATGGTCGACCTGGAGAAAGACTTCCCGCCGCCTATCGCCCCGGCGAATCCCAAAAAGGAACCAAAGGCATCCAAGGAATCAAAAGAACCGAAGGAATCCAAGCGCGAGTCCAAGAAAGACTCCAAGAAGAAGTGACAGCGCGCATAGCGTTGTCATTCTGAGCAAAGCGTAGCTGAAGTCGAAGCTGCAGCGTTTGCAGTCCCAGGCGAAGATTATTATTCCAGCGAGTCAAAGCGGTTGAATAAGACAGAGAAGTAGACAGGTCTCCGCTTATTTGGGATTGGCTGGCGTTACCGATGATTGCGGAACCGGGTGGGCCTTTAGGAATTTAGTTATCGTGTTCAAGACCGCCTTCGCTTTAATAACGAGCCCCAAGTTCACAAATTGCTTTTGCTTGTAGGTTGGCACAACCTGCGAAGGAATCTGTTTGAATTTCACCTCACCCTCTTCCACTTCAAAATAAGCGTCAGAAATTAAGCCCAGAAAGTAGGCACGGCCGCCGAACGTTACGCCAGCACGTGTTGAGAACGTGCCCTCGTCAAGAACGAGGACGGGGCTTCCGCTAGAACCCGGAAACACGCTAGCATCGAGAAGAAAAGCCGGAAGCCCGTTGAAGTCGATTGCTAGGGCGTGGCAGTGAAACCGCGACGAGCTATCGGCGTGAAGTTCTTTTCATCACGCAGCCCGACCGGGTAACCAACAAAAAGAATTGCTTGGACTGCGCTAAGATCCCTCGCGGCATCATCAGTCGGCACCAAATCCTTGCTCAACGCTCGGAAAAATGGGGCTTGGCCATTCGCTTGAAAATGGTTTAGCAGGGGCACAAGTGGCATAACTGCTACGTCAATCTTAGGATCGGGGTCAACGAAGATGAACTTTGGTAGATCTGTAACAGTAACCTCGCACTTCTTACCCAACTCCGGTTTGCCATCCTTGCTTTGAACAAATGAGATAGTCGCGGTATCGAATCCCTCGACAACGTGCTTACACGTCACAATAAATAGAACCTGTCTCTGCTGGTCGATTTTCTCGGCGAAAATGAAGCCAGTTCCCACGCTTGTCTTTTTTTCATCGGCGCTGTGCGCTTCAATCCGTGTCGTGCAGAAGAACAACTGTTGGTCGGGAGTGTCGCCTAATAGCGGCGACGGTGGCTGGGCTGGCGATGTGGTGGGTGGTTGCGAAGCAGTCGGTTCGCCAACTACGGTACTTGACATAATCAAAGGAAAAAATATCGACGTGAAAATAGTCTTTGTCACTTTGCTCATTATAAACCCTTTCAAATGTTCCTACTCTCATTATCAATGACGCAAAGATAGCAAAGAACGCGCGCTCTTTTTTACGCTAGACTAAGCCCTCAGTTGTCTGAAAAAGCCGAAAACTTATCACTTCGAGACGCAGCAGCATCCGAAGAAAATTACAAAGTAGAAAGGCGGAAGTAGAAAACCTATCTGCGTAATCCGCGGTTAGTTCTCAACCAGTAAAAGATGTCTCGACTTCGCTCGACATGACAATAGCAACGCGGGCAAAATCGACAATTGGACAAGAGGATCGCGGCCGCGCGGGCTTAGCGCATTTCTTCGAGTACGTCGGCGATCGCATTCTGCAACGGGCGCGGGCCGTTTCCGTTTAGTGCAAGATCGACATCTTCGAGGCGCCGAATCAGGTTAAGGACCTCGCGACGCGCGATTGGTCCACCGGCAGCGGTGCAAAAGTGAGTGCGGCAACCGAATGGCCGATCTTCGTAGATCAGGCAATTGCCTGTCTCTTGTTGAAGCATTGGGCACGAGCCATCAGCATTTTCCGGTAGCGATTTTCGGCCAGTTGCACGTAATGCCTTGGCTGCGACCACCGCCTCGCCTTTCGTCAGATAAGGAGTGCGTCCGGTCAGTTTGAAATGACAACATTCCGTCTTGCGGAGGCAGTTGCGCTGGATCGGCTTTTGCGCAAGATCGACATAAACCTGTCGCACTTCCGCCAGCGCGCTTTGCAATTGCTGCGGAAGAAAATTTCGAGATCTCATATAGCGGTGGGTTCGACTCCGGCCATAGCGTGTCCCGCAATCCATCCGGTGGTCCAAGCGGCCTGGAAATTGAAACCACCGGTGATGCCGTCAATGTCGAGCAGCTCGCCCGCAAAATAGAGATTTGGCGTGATCCGGCTTTCCATGGTTTTGAAATTGATCTCGCGCAATCGCACGCCGCCGCAAGTGACAAACTCCTCTTTGTTCAGCGACTTCCCGTCGACCTCGAGTTCTGTCGCATGCAACTGCCGAATCAGTTCGTTCATTCCGGCACGTGTCAGCGAAGTCCAGATCGTATCCGGAGAAACGCGGGCGTTCGAAACCAATTTCTCCCAGAGTCGCGCCGGAATTCCGCCGATGGGTGAATTGTTTACTCGCCGGGTCGGCTCCCTTTGTCTGCGTGATTTAAACTCGGTCCGGAGTTCGTTTTCACTCAGGTGGGGAATCCAATTTACACGGAGCGAGAAACGATATTCCTTCTCGTGCAAGGTGCGGGCGCCCCACGCGGAGAGCCGCAACACGGCGGGCCCGCTGATTCCGTTGTGCGTAATAAGCAACGGCCCGCGCTCGCGCAATTTTTCCACACTCAATTCTACGGAGCTCACTGATATCCCCGGTAACGATCGCAGCCAGGGCGCTGGAACATGGAGCGAAAAGAGCGACGGGACCGGCGGTTCGATCGTGTGACCAAGCGAACGCGCGAGGCCAGCCCCGCCGATGCTTCGGCATCCGCCGGTGGCGAGGAGCAGCCGGTCGCACGCCGTCGATTCGCCATCGTTCAGTTTCAAATCGAACCCGCCTTGCGTTCGAACGCGAGCGCTTTCGATGCCTTTGCGCGTGAATAGTCGAACGCCTACGTCCTTCGCTTCCTTAATCAAACAATCGATGACAGTGTCAGATGAATCTGTCACCGGAAAGATTCGCCCGTCCTCTTCACGTTTGAGGCGCACGCCACGCGTTTCAAACCAGGCAATTGTGTCATCCGCTGAAAATCGGTGGAACGGCGAAATTAGCTCCCGCTCGCCGCGCGGATAACGTGTCGTGAACATCCGCGGATCGAACAAAGCGTGCGTTACGTTGCAACGCCCGCCGCCTGAAACGCGCACTTTGGAAAGAAATTGCGAGCCGCGCTCGAAAAGCGAAACCTTGCAGTTTCCATAGGCACGCGCCGCGGCGATCGCAGCAAAAAAACCGGCGGCACCGCCACCCACGATCACGATTCGAGTCACCTTTTAATCTACGGGCAGACCGTGACGTGTGTCACGATGCCTTGCGCGTCAAAAAATGGTCCAACGCGAATCGGTCATCTTCGCGCGGGAAGCAGAGAACAAAGAGCAGCAAGGCGAGACGCGGAATGACGTGACCGGTGAAGCTGTAGAGCCCGTCGTGCAAGAGATGGCCGAAAGTGACGATGACCAGGACGCAGCCGAGTGCGACTAATGCGTCGCGCGTACGCAGGCCGAGAATGACGAGCACGCCGGCGATAAGTTCAATGAACGGAATGGTGACGCCGACGGCCCAAAGCGACCAGACCGGAAGAAAAGTATCAGTGTACGGTAGAAAATATTTTCGGGCGTGCTCGAGCGGACCGAGTTGAAAAACTTTCATGACGCCGGCCATGAAGAAGATGAGGCCGAGAACGAGACGGGCGAAGAGCAACGCCCAAGCGCGATTGAGATTCGTAGCCACAGATGTGCACAGATTTACACAGAAAAGAGATCAATTAGGAAAGGAGGAAAAGAGGAAGGGATTTATCTGGAAGCCATGAAACCAGGAATTCGATTTTTCCTGCGTTCTCGCTTTCCTAATTCGTTAGTTGTTTCGCGGCTTCCTGGTTTCCGGATTTGACGTAAGAGATTTCTCCAGACCTTCGCATAAAGCTACGGCTTGGCAGGCGACTTCGCTCGGAATGACAAGATCGACAATAAGGTCCTACGACGATCGAGTGCGCGAAAGAAAACAAAACGCCTGGCGGCGAGCATTATCTCGATCCGCCAGGCGCTAAATTGCTAGCTTGGCCTAAAATCAGCCAAGCAACTCGTGCCGGGACTTAGTGCCGGTCCGGCGTGAGGGTAACTTTATCAACCAGCATGTCGTCGCCCTGTTTCACGTAGTGAACGTGAACCTTCGAATCTTTTCTAATTTTTGAGGCTTCGATCACTTTTCCGTGTGCATTCACGAATTCGACGGTCTTGCCGAACTTATAGTGCACCGGTGTGGCTGCTTCGGTTTTCAGGATCATGGAATCGCCCGGAGTAAACTCCGTGACGGTGCCAAAACTTTCGGTTGTCGTGGTCGTGGTTTCAGTCATTCCATTGGGTTGCGTGGCAACCTTCGTGGAAGACGTGTGTGTTTGCGCGAAAGCCACTGACCCCATAAGGGCGGTAGCAAACGCAATACTAACGATTGATTTAATCATACGAACTAAACTTTCTAGTTTACTGAGTTGCTGCAGAGATCGCAGCGAAAGGCCATCCGGTTCGTGCTTCCGAAGGAATTCGGCGAACCAAGTGGTTAAATGGATGCGGCAGTTGCCTAGTATAGCCCGATAAAAGCCCGCGCACAACCTCAGCAATAACAGAGATCAGAAGTCCCGCCTTCGCCAAAGCTACGGCGAGGCACTGATCGACATCTACATTCCGACCGCGTCGCGGAGATGCGGCACGAGACGCTTGGTGAATTCGACTGAGTCGCCGGCGGTTAGATGCGACCATTCGGGACAATTGAAACCAGCGAGTTCGGAAAAGTCTTGATAGTGAATCCCGGGCGCTCCAGTGCTTTTTAGTAACGGATCCCACGTCTGCGCGCGGGGCGTTTGTTGGTCTTCCAGCTCTTTCAAGCCGCCGCTGTGAGGGAGACGAACAAAAACAATTTTGCCGCCGCGCCCTCGCAGCTTGTTGACGGCAGAGACTGTGTCTTTGGCACGCGCTTCGATCGCTGCGTGAATCTGGGCCATGAATTTGTCTGGCGGAATGTACGTGGGCGGTGGTGGTGGCGTGAAAAGCGGAATCCAGATTTGCTGGATCCGCTTGGCCAGTTCGCTGTCGGGTCGTGCGCATTCCTCAATCATGCGCGAGCGGCGTTCGCGATCGATCGTGCTGAAATAAGGCGGCAGCCGCGGCGGAACGAGCGCGCCGGGACGATTCGGAATTGGCAACCGCTTGAGCAGATCGTCGAGGGTGAGTTCTTCCTTTTTGAGAAACGCGACGTGTTCTTCCAACGGCATCGCGAGATATTGGCTGGCGCGTTGGGCGAGCGTTTGATTGTGAAAACGTTTCACGACTTTTTCGCCGCGCTCCACCGGCGGCGTGCCTGGCGGCGCGAAGAACAAACGCGG
>DASYVQ010000078.1:0-4201 GCA_035936875.1 Chthoniobacterales bacterium | reverse complement strand
GAAAGCGCGACCAATCGGCCGCTGCGCTCATGACGTGACGCCCGGAGAGATAACTGCCAAGAGCATTGTGGCGCCCGCCTTTTTCGGTTCGTGTGTAAGCAGTGGTTCGCACCTGCTGCATACGACGCAGATTGCTGTTGGCGGCGGCGACTTTGGTAACTATCGGTTGCTCTTGTGCGCAACCGACGAGAAAACCAAGAATAACAAGACTGATTGTAAGGTTAAGATATTTTAACATTTGCAACACCAGCGGCCTCAATACCATCGATGCCTCCCCTGGCAAGCGATATTTACGCTTTGTCGATCTTATCGTTTGAGGCCGTTTCTCCTCTGACATCGGCCGATTATTGCACAAACAACTCCTAATCCGCAAAACTTATTCACACTTATTCACTGCCTCAGCGCGCCGAGCCGGATAACTCGGTTGTGCAATGCGGACAGCGTGTTGCCTTGATAGGTATGGTCATCGCGCAGGCCGGACATTCTTTCGAGACCGGCTCTTTTGAGTCTCGCTTTAGATTGTTGATCGCGCGGACGAGCAGGAAAACGGCCCCTGCCACGACGAGAAAATTGATCGCGAGCGTAATAAAGTTGCCGTAATTCAATGTAATTGCACCGGCCTTGGCCGCGTCTGCCGGCGTGTGGAAGTTCATGCTGCCGTCTTTGGCCGCGCGCAGAATGATAAACTTGTTCGAGAAATCGAGGCCGCCGGTAAACAAGCTCAATGGCGGCATGATCATATCTTTGACCAGGGAATTGATGATGCCGGTAAAAGCCGCGCCGATAATCACGCCGACGGCCAGATCGATCGCATTTCCTTTGACTGCGAATTCTCTGAATTCCTTCCAGACGCGCTTGAACCAGTTCATATCACAATGTTCACCAGTTTCTTCGGAACGGTGACGGTTTTGCGGACGGTCTGGCCTGCGATCAGTTGCTGAATTTTCGGATTGGCCAGCGCTGCTACTTTCATCTCCTCTTCGCTCGCCAAGATCGACATCTTCATTCGGTCGCGCACTTTGCCGTTTATCTGAACGACGATCTCAACTTCGTCTTCAATCAGCAGGCTCTCGTCGTAATCGGGCCATTTTTGTTCGGTGATATCGCCGCCGGCATTTTTGAACTTGGCGCCTAATGTTTCCCAGAGCTCGGACGCGAGGTGCGGCGCAAATGGGTTGAGCAGAACGAGAAATGTTCGCATTGCCGAAACGGGAATCGCTTCCGTCCCGCGCTGCGGGATAAACGCGTTCACAAAAATCATCATCTGCGAAATGGCCGTGTTAAACGAGAGCGTCTCGATGTCTCCGGTCACTTTCTTGATCGTGGCATGCGTGATTTTTTGTTGCTCCTTGGTTGGATCGACAGCTTGCACCGCGGCTGAAAGTTCCCAAGCGCCAGCTTGATTCTCATTCATCATCAATCGCCAAGCCCGCGCCAGAAAACGAGAGACGCCTTCGACGCCGCGCATGCTCCACGGTTTCATCTGTTCGAGCGGCCCCATAAACATTTCGTAGCAACGAAACGCATCCGCGCCGTATTGCTCGATCACGTCGTCGGGGTTGACGATGTTCCCGCGCGACTTCGACATCTTCTGGTTGTCTTCGCCGAGAATGATCCCCTGATTCACCAAACGCTGAAACGGCTCCGGCTTCGACAAATGGCCGAGATCGAACAACACCTTGTGCCAGAAGCGCGCGTAAAGCAGATGCAACACGGCGTGCTCCGTTCCGCCGACGTAAAGATCGACACCGCCAGGTTTGTTCCCGCCCATCCAATATTTTTCGGCTTTCTCGCCAACGAAACGCTTGTCGTTCTGCGGGTCGCAGAATCGCAAGTAGTACCAACACGAACCGGCCCATTGCGGCATCACGTTGGTTTCGCGCGTCGCTTTTTCGGAATATCGAACCCAATCTTTCGCTTTCGCCAACGGTGGCTCGCCGGTGCCCGTCGGTTTGTAATCATCGAGCGGCGGCGGCACGACCGGCAATTCCGATTCATCCAGCGCGCGGTGATGTCGATGCAGCCCGTCCGGCTCGGACTCCCAAACGACCGGAAACGGCTCGCCCCAATAACGCTGCCGCGAAAATAACCAGTCGCGCAATTTGTAATTGATCGCGCCCTTGCCGAGACCGCGCTCTTCCAGCCATTGCGTGATCTTGCGGATCGCTTCTCGCGAAGGCAGGCCATCGATCACCGGCGAATTGATCGCGATTCCTTCGCCGATGAAGCCGATTGGATCTTCGCCGCCCAATGGCTGGACAACTTGTCGAATCGGCAGATCGAATTTTCGCGCGAACTCAAGATCGCGCTCGTCGTGTGCGGGCACGCCCATGATCGCGCCCGTGCCGTAACCGAGCAGCACATAGTCCGCGATCCAAATCGGAATTTTCTCATTGGTTGCCGGATTGATTGCATAGGCGCCGGTGAAGACGCCGGTTTTTTCCTTGGCCAACTCGGTTCGTTCCAAATCGCTTTTGCGCGCGGTGCGCTCGCGATACTCGCGCACGGCCAGCCATTGCTCTTCGGTTACGATCAGATCGACAAGCGAATGCTCGGGCGCGAGCACCATGTAGGTCGCGCCGTAAACTGTGTCCGGGCGCGTAGTGAACACGCGGATTTTTTTATTGTCGATCTTGAAATCGACTTCCGCGCCTTCGCTCCGGCCGATCCAATTGCGCTGAAGCAATTTGATCCCTTCCGGCCAATCGAGTCCCTCGAGTTCATTTAGCAAACGCTCGGCGTAGGCGGTAATCCGCAGCATCCACTGGCGCATCGGCCTGCGGACAACCGGAAATCCGCCAACCTCGCTTTTTCCATCGACAACTTCTTCGTTGGCCAAGACGGTTCCCAGCTCCGGACACCAGTTCACCGCCACATCCGCAACATAGGCGAGCCGAACCTCATCCGGATTTTTGCTGCGATAAGTTTTGATTGGCTCGGCTTTGTTCGTCTTTGGATTGAACCAGGAGTTGTAAAGCTGGAGAAAAATCCACTGCGTCCATTTGTAGTAACGCGAATCGGTGGTGTTGATCTCGCGCTGCCAGTCGTAGGAAAAACCGATGCGCTTCAGTTGCGATTTGAACTTGGCCACGTTCTCGCGCGTGGTAAGCGCGGGATGCTGGCCGCTTTTGATCGCGTATTGCTCAGCCGGCAAACCGAACGCGTCCCAGCCCATCGGGTGCAAAACGTTGAAACCTCGCATCCGTTTGTAGCGCGCAACGATGTCGGTGGCGGTGTAACCTTCCGGATGACCGACGTGCAGACCGGCGCCGCTCGGATACGGAAACATGTCGAGGATGTAAAATTTCGGCTTAGCCGGATCGAAACCTTTCTCGCCGGGATTGGGCGCGTGAAAAATTTGGCGCTCGTCCCAGATTGATTGCCACTTCGGTTCGATCCGATCGAAGGGATAAGGTTTGCGGCGCTCGCTGCTCATTGGACTATCTCTTAGGAAAGCAGGAAAGCCGGAAAAGAAAATGGATTTGCTGATCGCCACGCACAACGCGCATAAAACGCGCGAAATTCAACGGATACTTGGAGCGAAGTTCGCAGTGCGCGATTTGTCCGAGCGTCCCGATATTTCGAAACCGCTGGAAAACGGAAAAACATTCGAAGAGAACGCGATTCTCAAAGTAATCGCCGCGTCGAGAGGATTGCCGAGCCTTGTGATCGCAGATGATTCCGGTCTGGAAGTGGACGCTCTCGGCGGCGCGCCGGGAATTTATTCCGCGCGCTCCGCCGGCGGAAAAGCCACCGATAAGGCGAACATCGACAAGTTACTCCGCGAACTTGCCCAGCAAAACGTCCCGGCCGATCAGCGGACCGCGCGATTTCGTTGCGTCGTCGCTGCTGCGCGCAATGGCACGTTGCTCAGAACATTCGAAGGAGTGGTGGAAGGAACGATTGTCGATCTTCCCCGCGGATCACACGGTTTCGGTTACGATCCGGTATTTCAACCGAAAGGATTCGATCAGACCTTCGGGGAAATGGCGTCGCAGTTGAAAAACAAGATCAGCCACCGCGCCAAGGCGATCGTGGCATTGCGAGAAGCGCTCCGCGCCGGAGAAATTGCTGACGCAGCGGCGGACTAGTGCGGTGGCGGCGGGGGAGGCGCCGGCCCTGCTCCTGCCGGAGCGGCCCCGCCTCCGGCCGCGCGGATTTGGTAGCCAACTTTGTCGATTCTGGCCCGTCTCACTTTGTC
>DASYVQ010000077.1:0-16122 GCA_035936875.1 Chthoniobacterales bacterium | reverse complement strand
CCTGAAGAAGAAGCGCTTTGCAAAGAAGCGATGGAAGGTTGTCCGGTCGAAGCGATCGGCGATAACGGCGCCTAAGATCGACAATCACTCCGCGCGCGTCTTGAAAAATGGCGACGGCGAAATCTGAAGTTCCCGTCGCGCTTACCATCGCGGGTTCCGACAGCAGCGCCGGCGCCGGCGTGCAAGCCGATCTGAAAACTTTCAGCGCACTCGGCGTTTATGGACTGAATGCAGTCACGTGCGTGGTCGCCGAAACACCGGGGAAGGTTTCGCGGATCGAACCGGTCAGCTCGGAAATGGTTCGCGAGCAAATCGAAGTGCTCGCAAAGAATTTCCCGATCGCCGCCATCAAGACCGGACTGCTTTACTCCGCTGAAATTATTTCGGCGGTCGCGCGAGTCATTGTCGATGTCGTGCGTAAGATCGACAACAAAGTCCCGCTGGTGATAGATCCCGTGATCGTTGCGACGAGCGGCGATCCGCTTTTGCGCGAGGACGCGATCGATCTTTATCAAAAGGAATTATTTCCGCTCGCTAGCCTGATCACTCCAAACTTGCTCGAAGCCGAAAAATTCCTGGGCAAGCCGATTGATGATTTACAAGCGATGCGCCACGCAGGCAAAGAGTTGGCAGAGAAATTTCAGACGTCGATTTTGCTCAAAGGCGGCCATCTTGCCGGTAATGAGGCAGTCGATCTACTTTTTATCGACGGAAAAATTGTCGAGTTTTCAGCCCCATTCGTCCGTGGCGTAGCGACGCACGGCACGGGTTGCACTTATTCCGCCGCCATCACCGCTGGTCTGGCTTCTGGCTTGTCGCTCGAAGACGCAGTTCGTCGCGCAAAAAAATTTGTGACCGCTGCCATCGCACAACATTTCCGATGGACGCCGCGCCGCGGCAAAAATCTCGACGCGCTTAATCACTCCGGCCCAAGCGGGAACGGGTAGCGCCCTTCGGTCTTTTCTTTTCCGATTTTCGGGTCACCCGCGAACGATCTGGTTTTTTCCAGCGCTCTAGCTCCATCGCTTCCGCGGCCGCGGCGGTTTCCGCCTGTTTTTTGCTGTGGCCGCTGCCCTGACCGAGCACGATGCCCTCCCAAACAGCCTTCACGACAAACATTTTGTCGTGCTCGGGGCCACTCTGCGAAATCAGTTCGTAGACCGGGCTGCGCGGCGAAATGCTTTGCAGCAATTCCTGCAAGTGCCCTTTCGGATTGATATCGACCGGCTCTTCCGCGAGCTGCTCAAGATTTTCGCGTGCTTGGGCGAGAATAAATTTTCGCGCGTCTTCCAAATCGCCATCGAGATAGATCGCGCCGATCAGCGCTTCGAAGGCGTCGGCCAGCGTTGATGTTCGCGCGCGGCCGCCGCTTGCTTCTTCGCCGCGTCCCATTAATAGAAATCGCCCCAGGTCGAGGGCCGCGGCGTGTCTTTTCAACGTTTCCCTCGAAACCAATCGCGACCGCAATTTCGTCAGTTGCCCCTCCGGCTCGTCGCCAAAATGCCGAAAAAGATGTTCGGTGATCACGACCTGAAGAATGGCGTCGCCCAGAAATTCCAAACGTTGATTATCGAAGTGATGTTGCTGCGTCTCGTGCCCGAGACTGGGATGGGTCAGCGCTTCAGCCAACAACAGTGGATTCCGGAATTTGTAGCCGATGCGTTCTTCGAGTGGATGCACGTTACCGCTTTTGGTAAATCTCGAGGGAGGTGACGAGGTCGAGCGCGCGTTGCAAAACCGGGTCGCGCGCCGGTTGCTTTTCCCGCCCGCGATTGCGTCGCTGCGCGTCCGCCGCGTCGAGCTCGGGGTTGGTTCCGGCAATTAACGCCGCCTCGTTCAGGTGCGCGCGTTCCGTTTCGTAAACGAATTGCCCCATGCCTTTATCGGCACTCAACTGAAAGATCTGCCGCTTCTCCGTCATCGACATCTCGACTGGCAGATCTGGCTTAACTCCGTCGGGAAATAATGGCTGGCCGTCTGGCAAGACGGCTTCCGTCACCGCCACCCGCAAAACTTTTCCGCTCGGCAACGGCAAATCGGAATATTCCGCGGCGCGACCGGCGGTCGGCTGCCCGATGATCAACGCCTTATCGTTCAATCGCAGCGCGCCCGCGAGCCCTTCCGCGCCGCCGGCGGTCTCGCCATCGGCCAGCACCGCCATTAAACCTTGAAAGACAGGCTCGCGATCCGAATTGAAGGCGCGATCCTGACGCGCGGCTGGTTTGCGTAAAATGAAAAGCGGTTTGCCTTTCGGGCAGAATCGTTTCGCAAACTCCGCCGCCAGCGCAAAATCGCTTCCGGTGCTGGCGCGGAGATCGACAATCACGGCGTCGACTTTTTTCGAAGCGAATTCACCGAGCTTTTTGTCCATGGCTTTGAGATTGGCAGCGTTCAGAGCGCCGGGTCGCAAATAACCGACGTGTCCCTCGAAAATTTCGCCGTAAAAAGGAGCCGTAGTTTCCGCCGGCCCGCTCTCGCCCCGCGATTGCGGGGGCAAAAGCATCACACCGCGTGATTGCCGGACGAGCAGACCCTCCAGCGTGGCCCGATTCAATTCGGTCTCGTTAATCGCATCCGGAGTGGTGAAGTTGTTTTTCAACAGTGTAATCGCGGCCTGCAAATCGGCCGCGCCCAACGAATCGATCAGTTGTTCCTTCGTCGGCGCTCCCGCTGGCGAAGGCGATGGCGTTGCTGATTTAGCCGGCGTCGGCGCGGCGCTGGCAGTCGGGGCAATAGAGGACGACGGCGCGGGAGACTGCGAGGAAGCGTGCGCCGCGAGCAAAATCGAAACGACAACAGGGATGTGCCAAACAAATCGAAACATCACTTTGATTGTTATCCGGTAACCGCGCTAAGAGCAATATCGCGCCGGTAGTGGCAGCCCTCGAAATGAATTCGCGAGACGGCGTCGTAAGCGCGAGTGCGCGCCGCCTCGACGGTCCGCCCAAGGGCGGTGACCGCGAGAACACGGCCGCCAGCGGTCAGAATTTCGCTATTCGCCCGCCTGGTACCCGCGTGGAAAACCTGGACGCCATCAATCTTTGCGGCATCGTCGAGACCGGAAATCGGTTTCCCGGTTTCGTATTTGCCCGGATAGCCGCCGGAGGCGAGCACGACTGTGACCGCCGCGCGCTCGTCCCACTCGATCGAGTGATCGTCGATCCTGCCGTCGATCGTCGCCTCGAGGAGCGGCAGCAGATCCGATTTCATTCGCGGCAAAATCGCTTGCGTCTCGGGATCGCCGAAGCGGCAATTGAATTCGAGGACACGCGCGCCTTCACCGGTAATCATCAGTCCCGGATAAAGTAACCCGCGAAACGTGATTCCTTCCTTGAGCAACCCGCGCAACACCGGCTGCATGATTTCTTTTTCAAATTGCGATTGCAAATCGGGATTCCAATTGTTCGCCGGACTGAACGCGCCCATTCCTCCCGTGTTCGGACCTTGATCGCCGTCAAAGACGCGTTTGTGATCGCGGGCCGATTCCAGGAGCCGATAAGTTTTTCCGTCAACCAGCGCGTGCAACGAACATTCCGACCCGCGCAGAAACTCTTCGACGACAACGCGCCGGCCGGCGTCGCCAAAACGCCGTTCGTTCATCATGGCATCGATTGTCGATCTTGCCGTGGCCAGATCCGGCGCGATGACCACGCCTTTTCCGAGGGCAAGGCCGTCGGCCTTGATCACCACCGGAAACTTGAGCTGCTCGCAATAACGAAGCGCCTCCTCGCTGTCGGAAAACGTGCTCGCGTCAGCCGTCGGAACTTTTTGGGCGCGCATCAATTCCTTCGCAAAAATTTTGGACGACTCGAGCCGCGCCGCCGATTTGGTTGGACCGAAGACGCGCAGTTTCTCGGTCTGGAAAAGATCAACAATCCCAGCAGCCAACGGATCGTCGGGGCCGACCACGGTTAGATCGACATCGTTTTCCCTGGAAAACCGTGCCAGGGCGGACAAATCGGTCGCCGGAATTGCCACGTTCTCAGCCAGCTGCGCCGTCCCAGCGTTGCCCGGCGCGCAAAATATTCGGTCGACGCCGGGCGATTGTTTCAGTTTCCAAACCAGCGCGTGTTCGCGGCCGCCGCTGCCAATGACAAGAATTTTCATCGAGCGATTCAGCGTCCCTCAGCGCGCGCGTAAAAACAAGCAACGCGTTTCGATGTTACCGCGAAGCGGCCGCAGGCGAGGGCGATTCCACCGGCGTAATTGCCAGCGCCAGTTTTTCAGTGTGGCGAACGATCGTGATTTCGGATTGAACGCCGATCTGTTCGCCCATGAGCATTTTGTGGAGCTCGTGGATGCTGCCGATCGGTTTCGCGTTGAAGGCAACGATCACATCGCCTTCGCGCAGACCGGTCTTTTCGGCCGGGCTGTTTTTCTCCACCGAGACGACGAGCACGCCTGTCTCGAGCGGCAAATTGTAAAAACGAACGACCCGCCGATGGATCGGCACATTTTGGCCGGCCACGCCAATGTAGCTGCGGCGAATTTTTCCTTCTTTAATCAACCAGCCAGCGACAAATTTCGCGGTGTTGCTGGCGATGGCGAAACAGATTCCCTGCGCCGGACGAATCATGGCGGTGTTGACGCCGATCACTTCGCCGGCGGAATTCACCAGTGGCCCGCCGGAGTTGCCCGGATTCAACGCGGCGTCGGTTTGAATGATATTGTCGATCAAACGGCCGGATTGGGCGTGCATCGAGCGCCCGAGGGCGCTGATCACACCCGCCGTTACGCTCGCCTGAAAACCAAGCGGATTGCCGATCGCGATGACGACCTGGCCGACGCGCAAACTCTCCGAATCAGCCAGGCGCACATGCGCAAGATGCGGCGCATCGATTCGAATCACAGCGAGATCGGTATCGGGATCGTCGCCGACCAATTGCGCAGGATATTCGCGCCAGTCCGGCAGGCTCACCGCGATTTGATTCGCGGCATGCACGACGTGGCTGTTGGTCAGAATGAAGCCGTCCGGGGCGATGACGAACCCTGAGCCACTGCCGCCAACTTCACGCGGGCCGCGCCGGCTATCGAGACGCTGTTTGATGTCGATGTTAACCACCGCTGGGCCGACGCGATCGGCGGCACTCACGATCGTGCGCGAATATTCGTCGAGCAGTGCACTATCGTCGGGCAGTTGGGCGCTGATTGGTGGCGCAAATTCCGGCCCGGAATGGGACTCGTCCAGGAGCGCAAGCGGATGCTCGTCGTCACCTGCGAAAGCGAAACTTCTCATGACCAAATTTCGAACTTTAGTCACCCGTAGTCAACTACATGTCGATCCTGTCTATACATACCATCCAGACGGTTACTCTCTGCTTGCGCCTGAGTTGGGATCGCTCTACAAGGAAAGCATGGCCAAATCTTCCTCCCCCGCTTCGGTCATGGACGCGCAATGTCCGTCTCGTCTCGTGCTCGATCGGATCGCCGATAAATGGACTGCACTCATCATTCAGATTCTGGCCAGAGGCACGATGCGTTACGCAGCGTTGCAGCGCGAGATCGGCGGAATTTCGCAAAAAATGTTGACCCAAACACTGCGCAGTTTGGAGCGCGACGGCCTGGTACAGCGCACTGTGCATCCAGTCGTTCCGCCCAAAGTTGAGTACGCGTTGACGCGCCTTGGCCGGACATTGATCGAACCGCTGCACGGTCTTTGCCGCTGGTCGGAGAAACATTTGCCCGAGCTGCAAGCGAACCGGGCCCGGGCAAAAGCGAAAGCCGCTTTGCAAAGTCGTTCTGCGGCCGCGTAACACGATTTTGTTGATCTAACGATGCAACAGGCGGAAACGATTGTTCTGTTGTTAGGCCTGGTGGCGGCGCTTGTCGTAATCGCGCAAAGAGAAAACCGTTCGCGTCATTGTTCCGAGTTTAGTTCGAAATTGATTTTGACGTCGTAATGATCGCCACTGCCGAGCCCGGCCGGCAGAGGATCAACTTGCGCGACACGCTTCGCAACCGCGGCAACCGATTCATCGATCTCCGTGTTCCCCGACGGTCGAATAACCTCGAAGCTGGAAACCCGGCCATCTTTTTCGATTCGAATCTTCACGAGAACGGAATTTTTCGCGCCGGTCGACGCGAGCGATGTCGGCTGGACCCATTCGCTGTAAAAACGATCGTGCAACATGCTGCCATACCAACCGAACTGCGATTCACCGCCTGCGCCGCCCGCGTGTCCCCCTCCACCCGGTGATGTTCCCTTGCCGCCGGCGCCTTGAACAGCGCTCGCTTTCTTAACCGGCTTCTCGGACGAATCGCTCTCGCCAGTTTCGTTTTTGGCCAACACAGCTTTCGCGATTCTCTTTTTCTCGGCCTCGGCCTCAGACTGCGCGTCGCTCTCATCCGTCGCTTCCGGAGTCGGTTTTATTTTCGGTGAAGGTTTCGGCGATGCTTTCGCCAAAATCATTTTCTTGGGAGAAGGTTTGGGCGTTGGCTTTGATTTCGTTTTGGGCGTCGGCTTCGGTGTCACTTTGGGAGTCGGGCTCGCCTTCAGCGTCCGAACCGGACTGGCGGTTGCTGTCGATCTCGGAGACGGCTTCGGCGTCGCGGCCGGCAACTGAATCTCGCTCTTGGTCGACATCAAAACCGGTCGCTCCTCTTCCGCTTCCTCTTTTCTTGGCGGCTCGGGCGTCCGCTCCGGCTGCGGTGCGGTTGCTCTGACCGTTTTTGGTGTTGGTGCGTTCTTAGTTTGAATGCCAGCTCCGTCGCCAGCACCGCCATTCATCCAAACGATGCTTTGTGCGCTGGAGCTTTTCGTTTCCCGGCTCAACCGAATCAAACCGACGATCAGCACGACATGCGCCAGCCCAATCAGCGTGACGTTGCGCCAAAAGCGCGCGTTCTTCGGCATTCCCTATTTCGCCTCGCCTTTCGTCGCGATTCCCACCTTGGTGATTTCCGCACGCTGAAGTGAGTCCATCAACGTCACCAGTTTTTGAACCGGCAATTCCCGATCCGGCCGAATCACGACAGCGACGTCAGGATTGCTTCGTTTCAATTCGATCAACTGCGCGGTCAATGTTGCCGGATCGACCACGCGATTGTTGAATTGGACCGTTTCGTTGCGATCGATCGAGATGGTTTGGACTTGAGAGGATTGAATCGGCGGATTTCTCTCGCCGCTCGACGGAATGACGAGGTTCACACTGCTCTCGAGAAGCGGAGTCGTGATCATAAAAATAATGAGCAAGACAAAGGCGAGATCGAGTAACGGCGTAATGTTGATCTCGCTCAGCGTGCTTAAGTTGTTCCGCTGGGAATAGCGTCTCATCGCGGAAATTCCGGCACGCGCGCGTTGTGATCGACGTATTTGTGCTCGAAGTCCGAGGCGAGCTCCGCGGCGAAGTTGTCCATCTCCACAATCATTCCGCGAATGCGGGTGACCAGAAAATTGTAACCGAACATCGCCGGGATGGCGACGCAGAGCGCGGTCACGGTGGTAATGAGCGCGCCGGAAACTCCGGGCGCCATCGAGGCCAGGCTCGGCGAGCCTGCTTCCGCTACGCCGGTGAATGCATCCATCACGCCCCACACGGTGCCGAGCAACCCGAGAAACGGCGAACCGCTCACTGCAGTGGCCAGCAAAATCATTTGCGACTCGAGATCGAGCGCCGTCTCGCCCACCGCGCGTTCCATCGCCGCCGTCACCGCGCCCATCTGCGCCGGCGAAATCTTGTCCGCGACATCGAGTCGCGCCCGAAATGTTTCATCTACTTCCGGCGAACCGAGCAGATGAAATGTCATCTCCTGGCAACCGGCCCGATAAACATTGAAATTAGGCGAGCCGGAAAAACGCGCATTCTTTTCGAACAGCCGCAGTGGTTGTCGATCTTGCCGGAAAGCGGCCAGAAACCGCTCGTTTTGTTTTCGGGCGAATTGGATCACGCGCAACTTCGTGATCATGACCGACCAGCTAAAGATGGAAGCAACCGCGAGAAGCGACAGGACGAGCTTGCCTGCGATCGTCGCGTGCTCGAACGCGAAAAGCAGACCGCCCGCCGCAATCAATTCCGGAATCAGCATGCCCGCTTCACCTGTCTAAGTAATAACGGATTCCGGCGAAAGCGAAAGGGCTACTCGCGGGAATTGATTTTCTTTGGAAACGATGGCCGCATTTTGGCGGCGACAATAATCGCCAGTCCGATGGCGATCAGGAAAAAAGAAAAGAACTGGCCACGGGTAAAACCGGCGATCAAGCTCGCATCCGGTTCGCGAAAATATTCGACCGCGATTCGAAAGATCGCGTAGCAAACGAGAAAGAGACCGGTCAACACGCCGTTCGGTTGTCGCAGGCGCGTGCGTACGAACCAAAGGATCGCGAACAGGACAATTCCCTCGAAAAAAGCTTCGTAGAGTTGCGATGGATGCCGCGGCGTCAAAATCGTTCGCAGAATCTCTTTCACCTGCGGCTGGTGGCGCACCGCCGAAACGATCGCATCCGAAGAGTTGAGCAAAGGATCGACCTTTGTACATGCTGCGATCGCGCGACTGGCTTCTTCCACATTTTCGGTCAACTCCTTCGGGAACTGCACCGCCCACGGAACATTTGCCGCGCGCCCATAAAGTTCGCCGTTGATGAAATTGGCGCAGCGCCCAAAGAACAAGCCGAGTGGCGCGGTCACGACCAGATTGTCGCCGAGATTGGTCCAGGACATTTTGTGTCGCCGCGCGAAGTAGATGGTGAAGGCGAGCAAACCGATCATGCCGCCGTGACTGGACATGCCGCCTTCCCACACGCGCAAGATCGACAATGGCTCGCGCAGCATTTCCGGCTTGTAGAAGAAAACGTAACCGAGCCGGCCGCCGATGATCACGCCGAACAGCGCCGCGCCAGTAATGAAGTCGGCCACTTTTGCCGCCGGCAAATCGACGTAACCGCGCCTGGCCAGAAGACGGAGCAAAGCGTAACTCGAAATGAACGCGAGCACGTAAGCGAGACCGTACCAACGCGGGCCGACGTTATCGTAGATCCGAAAAATAATCGGATCGAGATCGTGCAGATAGTAAGCGAACATTCGTTAGGCAATAGCCCGCTGAGTGCGCTGGCCTCTTCCGGATGGCGCAAGGACGCGCCGTAAAAATGGCGCCGTCCGACTGGTGCGATGCTTCGCCACTTGCTCGGGCGTTCCAAAGACAACGACTTCGCCGCCGTCCGCACCAGCTTCCGGTCCAAGATCGACAATGTAATCGGCCTCCGCGATCACGCTCAGATTGTGTTCGATGACGATGACTGTATTTCCTTCGTCTACCAGACGATGCAACACTTTGAGCAGAAGATCGACATCGGCCATGTGCAGGCCAATCGTCGGTTCCTCTAATAAATACAAGGTCGATCCTGGCTTGCGCATTTTGCGGATCCGCTCGTTCTCCGCGCGGCCAACGCCTCGTTTCAATTGGGTGACCAATTTGAGACGTTGCGCTTCGCCGCCGCTCAATGTTGGGCTGGGCTGGCCGAGCTTGAGATAACCGAGACCAGTGTCGACCAGCAACGAAAGCGGACGCGCAATCTTCGGATGCGCAGAGAAGAATTCCGCGGCTTCCTCGATCGTCATTTCCATGACGTGACCGATTGATCTCTCGTTGTAGAGAACTTCCAGGGTCTGCGGATTGTAACGTTTCCCGCCGCAGTCTTCGCACGGCACCAACGCGCTCGGCAGAAAATTCATCTCCAGTTTGATCACGCCTTGTCCTTTGCACGTTTCGCAACGGCCACCTTCGGCGTTGAACGAAAACCGGCTGGCCGAATAGCCGCGCACACGCGAAACGGGCAGCTGCGCGTAAAGATTCCGGATTTCGTCGAACACTTTGATGTAAGTGCCAGGCGTCGAGCGCGACGTTTTGCCAATGGGCGATTGATCGACTTCGTAAACCGCTTCGATTTCCTCCGCGCCGCTGACGAGTTTAAACAACTCGCCATTGCCGCCGCGTTTTCTTTTTTCCAATTGCTCGCGCACAGCCGGCAAGAGCACGTCGTGCATCAACGTTGATTTACCCGAGCCGGATATTCCGGTAATGACCGACAATCGGCCGACCGGAAACCGTACATCGACATCTTTCAAATTATTAATACGGGCGCCATGAATTTGAATCCACTGCTCAACCGCGCTCAAGCTTCGCCGTGATTTCCGCGTCGGATGACACAGCGGCGTCTTCAAACAGCGGCCCGTTTCAGATTGTGAATTGCGTTCGATGTCGCGCAGTGTTCCGGTGGCAACCACTTCGCCGCCGTGCACGCCGGCTCGCGGGCCAAGATCGACAATGTGATCGGCGCGCCGCATCGTCTCTTCGTCGTGCTCGACAATGACAAGCGAATTTCCTTTTTCGCAGAGCGCCGTCAGCGTATCGAGCAAGCGCAAATTGTCGCGCGGATGTAAGCCGATGGTCGGCTCGTCGAGCACGTAAAGGACGCCGCGTAAATTAGAACCGAGCTGGGCGGCAAGCCGAATCCGTTGCGATTCTCCGCCGCTCAGCGTTTTCGCGGAACGACCGAGCGCGAGATAACCGAGCCCGACGTTCTCCATGAAATGCAAGCGCTGCTGAATTTCCGGGACAAGATCAGCCGCAATCGTTTGCTGCGTCCCGCGAAACTTTAGCTTGTCGATCTTATTTGCCGCTTCGCTGGCGGAAAGATTCGTGAATTGATCAATCGTGTAACCCTGTACCCGCACGTGACGCGCGACGGCGTTCAAGCGCGAGCCGTGACAGCTCCGACATTCGCGCGCTTCGCCTTCTTCGATCCACTCTGATTCGCGCTCAGCCGCGAGCTCATTCTCCAAAACGGAATCGCCATCGTCTGTTTCCCCCGTTTGCAGATCCTGGTCCCAAATTTCGCCGAACCCGCCGCATTCCTCGCATGCGCCGTGGGGCGAGTTGAACGAGAACAAACGTGGATCAAGTTCTTCAAACGCGCGGCCGCAACCAGGACAGCTCATCTCCGTGCTCATCACGGTGAGCCGGTTTTTCGAGTCGAGCAGATGCGCGGTGCCGCGGCCGATCTCGATCGCGCGCTGGGTGAGATTGCGCGCCTTCAAAATTCGCTTCGCGTCAATTACGCCGACTACCACATCGATGGTGTGCTCTTTGAAACGCTCCAGTTTTCGAAAATGTGAAATCGGAATGAGCTTCCCGTCGACGTAGAGCGTGTCGAAGCCCTGGCGCTCGGCCCAACGCGCGACGTCGGCGTGAAATCCCTTTCGCGCTTTGATTAGTGGCGCGAGCACTTTGAGCGGCCCGCGTTTCGCCGCCGTTTCAACTTGTTTGACGATCGCGGCCAGACTTTGTTTTTCGACCGGCAAATCGCACTCCGGACAAAATTGCGTTCCGGTTTTGGCGAAGAGCAGACGCAGAAAATGATAAACTTCCGTGACCGTCGCGACCGTCGACTTGCCGCCACCACGGGTGACGCGCTGCTCGATCGCCACGCTCGGCGGCAAACCGCTGACAAGATCGACATCGGGTTTTTCGAGTTGCTCGACAAATTGCCGGGCATAGGGCGACATGCTATCGAGAAATCTCCGTTGTCCTTCCGCAAAAAGAATATCGAAGGCGAGCGTCGATTTGCCCGAGCCGCTCAAACCCGTGATCACAACGATTTGGTCGCGCGGGATTTCGACATCGATGTTCTTTAAGTTGTGCTCACGTGCACCGTGAACCGTAATCGCGCGGTTGCCGCTATTTATTTGATAACGCGGAGCTATTTCAGCAGCCCGCAAATACGTTTTCTCTTCCTCGCCACTGCTTCGATAGCTCGCTCGCGCACCGGCTGGTTTTCGCGAGAGGCGCGCGCTCCCCAGAACCTGTCGGAGGAATTTTCCCGTGTGCGAATTGTGGATCGTGGCGATTTGTTCGGGCGTTCCGACCGCAACGACTTCGCCACCGTTATCTCCGGCTTCCGGGCCAAGATCGACAATCCAATCCGCGCACTTGATCACTTCCAGATTGTGCTCGATAACGACGATTGAATGGCCGCGATCGACCAGGCGTTGAAATAATTTCAGCAACATCGCCACATCGTCGAAGTGAAGGCCAGTGGTCGGCTCGTCGAAAATAAAAAGGTCGCCGCCTCCACTGTTTGAATCGCTCGAGCGTCCTTCAGTCAGGTGCCGGACAAGTTTTAGCCGCTGCGATTCGCCGCCGGAAAGTGTGTTGAGCGGTTGACCCAGCCGCAAATAACCGAGCCCGACTTCATCCAGGGCATCGAGCGGATTCGCCAGCGTTTTTTGCTCGCCGATTTGCGTGAAGAACCGGATCGCTTCGCTCACCGTCATTTCCAGTAAATCGTAAATCGATTTGCCGTGCAGCTGAATTTTCAGCACATGCGGCTGGAAACGTTTGCCTTCGCATTCGGCGCAACGCACGTAGAGATCGCTCAAGAATTGCATCTCGATCTTTTCAAAACCGGTGCCGGAGCAGCGCTCGCAACGGCCGCTGCCAGAGTTGAACGAGAAAGCGCTCGCGGTCAGACCCTGCGACATCGCTTCGGGTTGCGCGGCGAAAAGTTCGCGAACGCGATCGTAGAGACCGAGATACAAAATCGGGGTCGACCGCGGCGTGCGCGCAAGTGGCGCTTGATCCACCATCACGACTTCGCGAATCCGATGCGCACCCGACACCGATTTGCATGCGCCCGGTTCCTGATCGGACGACTGATCTTTGGCCTGCAACAGATTCCGATAGAGCACCTCGTGAACGAGCGTCGATTTTCCCGAGCCGGACACGCCAGTCACACATGCGAACACGCCGAGTGGAAGATCGACATCGATGTTTTTTAAATTGTGCTCGCGCGCACCCGCGATCTTGATCGACGATTTCGATCTTCGCCGCGATTTCGGAACGCGAATTGATTTGCGACCGCTCAAATAATCAGCAGTCAGCGATTCGCCGCGCAAAACCAGATCGTCGATCTTCCCGTTGAAAACCAATTCGCCGCCGCTTTCGCCGCGACCGGGACCGATGTCGATCAAATTGTCGGCCGCGCGGATGATTTGTTCCTCGTGCTCGACCACAAGCAAGGTATTGCCCCGGTCACGGAGATTGTGCATGACGCGGACCAGCCGTCCGATATCGCGCGGGTGCAGCCCGACACTCGGCTCGTCCATGACGAAGAGCGTGTTTACGAGCGAAGCGCCCAGACATGTGGTCAGGTTCACGCGCTGCACTTCGCCGCCGCTCAATGTCCGCGTAGAACGATCGAGCGTGAGATAACCGACGCCGACCTCGCACAGATAAGTCAGGCGGGCGCAAATCTCGTCACGCAACATCGTCGCCGTCGAGTCATTCAAAGAGATGTCGATCTTGGAGAGGAAATCGCGGGCATCGGAAATCGAAAGCGCGGCGAACTCAGGCAGCGTAAGAAGAATTTCGGATTTCGAATTTCGGATTGGGGATTTGGCGGAAATCTTGTAGTTGAGCGTTTCCGGTTGAAAACGCCCGCCTTTGCAACTCGGGCACGTGGTGTAGGCGCGATAGCGGCTGAGAAGCACGCGCATGTGCATTTTGTAGGTCTTGCTCTCGGCCCAGCGGAAAAAGCCGCGCACGCCGTACCAGCGATCGTCTTCGTATTCGTCGTCAC
The DNA here is from genome assembly GCA_035936875.1 of Chthoniobacterales bacterium. Taxonomy (GTDB): domain Bacteria; phylum Verrucomicrobiota; class Verrucomicrobiia; order Chthoniobacterales; family UBA10450; genus DASYVQ01. Next base: position 2,549 of record DASYVQ010000077.1, on the reverse strand, counting down.
CGCTGTCGCTGCGCTTCTCCCCGTTGATGACAAAATCCTGATCGGCCTTCGGCAATTCCTCGAACGGAAGTTTGATGTCGATCTCCTCCCGCGCACACGCCCGCAACAGATCCTTTTGCGATTCGCCGAATTCTTCGCCGCGAAAAACGCGCACCGCGCCTTGTTTGATGCTGAGATTTCGGTCCGGGATCGCCTTGTTCAGATCGATCGCAATCGTCCGGCCAAAGCCGCGGCACTCCGGACAAGCTCCGAGCGGATTATTAAAACTGAAGAGACCGGGCGTGGGCGGTCGTATGTCGATGTCGCAATGCGCGCAATGCCAACCGGTCGAGAAAGGGTGCGCCGCTTTCGAATCGACCTCGACAATGTTGACGCGGCCTTTGCCGAAACGGAGCGCGGTCTCGAGCGCTTCAACAAGGCGCGCGCGATTTTCTTCGCCAATCGCGATGCGATCCTGAATGACCTGAACGCGCGCGCCGAGTCGCTTTTTTGGATCGACATCGACGCGCACGATTTCGTTGTCGATCCAAACGCGGAGATAACCTTGTTGTTGCAGAAAGTTAAAGAACTCGCGCGGCTCAGTTTTCGCCGGAACGCCGACCCAAAATGTGATGAGAACATTCTTGCCAGCGCAATCGCGCAACACTTGATCAGCTATTGATTTCGCCGTTTCTGGACGGATCTCGCGTTCGCAACCTGGGCAAAATCCGCGCGCGACCCGCGGCCACAGCAATTTCAAGTAATCGTTGATCTCCGTCATCGTGCCGATGGTGGAGCGCGAACTTTTAACCCGGTTGGATTGTTCGATGGCGATGGCGGGCGGGATGCCGCGAATGTCGTCAACGCGCGGTTTGTCCATGCGATCGAGGAACTGGCGCATGTACGGGCTGAAGGTTTCGACGTAACGGCGCTGGCCTTCGGCGTAGATTGTCTCGAACGCGAGACTCGATTTACCGCTGCCGCTCGGGCCGGTGACAACGGTCAATTTGCCCAGCGGAAGATCGACATCAATGCCTTTGAGATTGTTCTGGCGCGCCCCTCGGATTTCTACGCAGCCCGCCTCAGCCAGCGCAGTGATGCGTTCTTTTGAAGCGACCTTTGAACCCACTGGAAACAATTCCAGATGGCGAGCAGATTCGCAAATTTTACGCGCGAAATCCCGCTCTGTAAGGGAAGCGGTTCGCTTCCCATGGGACGCTAACAGCGTCCTCTACAGTTATCGTTTGAAGCGCGCAGCGAGTTGCTCGCGCTGCTGGAGCAGCTCTTCGGGAACGACGACGCCGAGCGATTCAAAAAACTTTTGGTGCCCGGCGAGCTCTTTTTTCCATTCCTCGTGATCGACCTCGAGAAGTTCGTCGACACATTTGTGCGGCACGTCGAGTTCGTCCAGGTCGAGATCGTTGGGGCGCGGTAACCAACCGACGGGCGATTTCACCGCGGCTTCGCTCCCTTCGCAGCGGTCGATCATCCATTTGAGTACGCGCATGTTGTCGCCAAAGCCGGGCCAGAGAAATTTTCCGCCTTCGCCTTTGCGAAACCAGTTCACGTTAAAGATGAGCGGCGGATTGGTCAGACGTTTTCCGATGTCGAGCCAATGTCGGAAATAATCGCCGATGTTGTAACCGCAGAATGGCAGCATAGCCATTGGATCGCGCCGGACTTGGCCGACGGCGCCGGTAGCGGCCGCCGTTGTTTCCGAAGCCATGGTCGCGCCGAGATAAACGCCGTGCTCCCAATCGAACGCCTGAAAAACGAGCGGCATGGTGTTGCTGCGGCGGCCGCCGAAAATGATCGCGCTGATCGGAACGCCCTCGCCTTTTTCGACGTCGGGATCGAGCACTGGATTGTTGCGCATCGGCGTGGCAAAACGCGAATTCGGGTGCGCCGCTTTTTCTTTTGAATCGGGCGTCCAATCGTTTCCCTTCCAATCGATCGCGTGTTTCGGCGGCGGACCATCCTTGCCTTCCCACCAAACGTCGCCGTCATCGGTCAGTGCGACGTTGGTGTAAAGCGTGTCGTGCTCGATCGACTTCATCGCGTTCGGATTCGATTTGTAACTCGTGCCCGGCACGACACCGAAGTAGCCGTTCTCCGGATTGACCGCGTAGAGCCGGCCGTCCCGAATTTGCATCCAGGCGATGTCGTCACCCACGGTCGTGACTTTCCAGCCGGCAAAATGTTTCGGCGGAATGAGCATGGCGAAATTGGTTTTACCGCAGGCGCTCGGGAAAGCCGCGGCCACGTAATGCTTCCGGCCTTCGGGCGATTCGACTCCGAGGATCAACATGTGCTCAGCCATCCAACCCTGTTTGCGCGCCAGATAAGAACCGATGCGCAGGGCAAGGCACTTTTTGCTGAGCAAAACGTTGCCGCCGTAACCGGAGCCCACCGAGATAATGGCGTTGTCCTGCGGAAAATGGCAGATGAACCGGCGCGCTGGATCGACATCTAATAATGAGTGCACCCCGCGGTTCCATTCCGCCTTCGGATCGTTGCCGAGCCGTTTGACCGCGACTTCGCCCATGCGCGTCATGATGCGCATGCTGAGC
>DASYVQ010000076.1:0-5928 GCA_035936875.1 Chthoniobacterales bacterium | reverse complement strand
GTTTGCTCTCAGCCGCTGCCCAATGAATAACACCATTATTGGCGCGGGCATCGCCTGCATCGCTGCGGCAATAGTCGGCGGTGGACTTAAGATGTTTGGCATCGAAGTGCCAGTGCTAAGTTCGATAAGGAGGCAATTGTTGCTCGCCGCGTTTGGCGCGTTGCTCGTTTTCTCGCCGCTATTGAAATCGCTGCTGCTAACCAGACCGAAAGCGCCCGTGCTGACCACCCTGGAAAGACAAGCAGCAATTCAAGAACTCGCGAGTACGCGCGACGCGAAAGCCTTTGCTCAGTTATTTAATAGCACGTTTGTCCCGGTTAATTGGTCCAATCTTGACGCGGTGTTGGAGCTCGACCGCGAACTGGGCCCGATCCTTGGCGACCTCTACGGGAAATGCTACATCAAGGAGACAAAGGAAAATAACTGGGACCTTCTCACTGAGGCTGAGCGAAAGGAGCTTAGCTACACTCGCGACGCAATTAAGTATATTAGTGTGGCTGTCGGTTCTCTGCTTAAAGCACCCCGGCCTGGGGGCCAGGAGGTGAATCTGAGCTCGGGATGGTTCTGTGACTGTGATTGGCGAGGGGTAAATCTTGACGGCGCGAATTTGGACAATATCGATATGCGTTCTTGTAACCTGAAAGGGGCCGACCTCGGTGAGGTCACCTCTTTTCAAGGGATGTACATGTGGCGAACATCCTGGTGGGAAGCAAAGCGAATTAGCCCCGAGTTACTTCAATACCTGCTAGATAATTCCCACTATGAACCCGCGTACACTTACGGTCCGCAAGAGGCCCATGTCTCCGCGCGCGATTACGAAGCCTCCATCGCGCGGCTAAGAGCTGGCAAGTAAAACTGCGGCTCGCTTTCTGAAAGATGTGGAAGAAATGGGGTCAAATCTCAACATTCAACTGCTCAGAGCAGGGTTGAGCCGGTGAGTTGTTGAGCGGTTGAGGAGAGATCGCAGAATTCGTGGGCTGATCCAGACTGCCGCGGCCTGTTTAGTGCTGCCACTGAAGCAAGGTACAAAATGAAAGAACTCCTCGCCGCTGCGGTGCTAATTGGAATCGTAGCCTATTTTTGGTTCAACGCGTCTCCTGAGCCTCCCCCCGAACTTCGAGAGCGTCATCGGCCGGTGGCCGCAACCGTCGTAACTCCTGCAAACAACTCGACGGGAAGCGTGGGCAGCATAGGAGTGCCGCCAAACACGGATGGCTCACTAGCGAGTCGGTGGAAAACTGGACCGAGCGGCCAGACCAATTTAACTCCGACCATCTCCGACCGCTGGAAAACCGGGCCCAACGCTCAAACCGATTTAACCGGAACCCCGCCTGATCGATGGAAGCCGGGACCGAAGTAGATCGCAGAACGTTGAGGCGTTGAGTAGTTCCGCCTTCGCACAAGGCTACGGCGCGACAAGTGAGCCGTTGAGGAGTTCTAGAGAATGAACGGAACCGCGTAAAGCTTCGCCACGCGGTTAAAGGACATATCACAGAACGAAAGGTATGAGGCGCTTCACGCGCTGCTGGTAAGCCGCATACTCCCTCGGGAACTGCTTAAACATGAGCTTTTCTTCGTAGCGCAATTTTATCCAGAGGCTCACGAACACGAACGGCATCGCGATAATTCCGGCGACGTGGCCCAGCACGATCACGGTCGCCACGAACATCGTCAGTAATCCGGTATAAATTGGATGACGCACCAACGCTTCCCAAGATGCCACGACTCGCCGAACACATTCAATGGGCGGGAGCGCACGGCATTTTGGACGAAGTCGCGGCATTTCTTCGCAATCTGTCCGAGGAAGAATGGCATCACCTGGGAGAATAATCTCGCGCCTAAGTTGACACACGTGGTAACTTATGGCGTCTTCCAAGAACGGAAGTAGCTGTGTTTAGCTCGTAATGCCGTTTTCCTTTTCCCATCGCAAAGCCACTCAGGCGCTGAATTTCTTTGCCTGTAAGGCTGGCGGCAGCATCAACAAGATGAAGGCGTTGAAGCTGGTCTATTTTGCCGATCGATTTCATCTGCGGAAGTACGGGCGACCCGTCGTCGGCGACGAATATTTGGCCATGAATTACGGACCGGTCGCATCCGGCACCAAAGATCTCGCGGAGATGAGCGATTTTCTCGGGGAAGAAGAAGGACGCTACGCGAAACGTTTCATCCGTCCGGCCGAATCGGCTATCACGTACGCGTCAGTTCACGATGTCGATGAAAAGGTTTTATCAGAGAGCGATCGCGAAGCGCTGGAGTTCGCGTGGAAACAGTTTGGACACGTGACCCAATTTGCGCTTTCGAAACTAACGCATCGCTATCCTGACTGGAAAAAGCACGAGCCGGCGCTCGCCGCGAAAACCGCCTCGCGTGTGCCGATGAATTATCGTGATTTCCTCGAAGATCCCAAAGGCAATGCTGATCCCTGTTTCGAGCTCGGCGACAAAGATCGTGAGGCGATCGCCAGCGGAATCGACGACTTGGCGGCGTTTGAAAAACTGTGGCGTTAGCATGTGCCGGATGATTCGCTCCCCCTGGAACTACGGCTCGGTTTAAGGGCCGGGAGCGTTTATTACTTCCAATCCCGAGAGCTTACCTCGCCAGAGCCGCATTTTTTTGTTGTCGTAAATCGCGACCCGATAGGAACGAAGCGCGTCTTCCTGACGATTGTAACCTCAAAAGTCGAGGCCGTCCGGCGAAGGAATCGCGACCGTCCCGAGACATTCATCGAAATCTCGCCGACCGATTACGACGAATTGACAGTTCATTCAGCAATTGACTGCAACGTCGTCGTCGAGAAGCCGCTTTCGGAGCTGGCAGGAATGGTGCAGCGCAAAGAGGTCCGCTACCACCGCCACCTGCCACCGGAAATCTTCACAAAGCTTAAAGCCGGGATTGACGCGAGCCCTGTAGTCGAGGACGAAATTAGAGAGCTGCTGTAGCTGGATCTTTCAAAGGATGAATGGAATGATTCGCTTCACCGCGTAAAGCTTCGCCACGCGGTTGAAGGACACATCAGAGAACGAAAGGTATAAGCCGTCTTACGCGCTGCTGATATGCCGCGTAGTCATTCGGGAATTTCTCTAACATGAGCTTTTCTTCGTGGCGCAATTTTATCCAGAGGCTCACGAACACGACGGGCATCGCGATAATTCCGGCGACGTGGCCCAGCACGATCACGGTCGCCACGAACATGGTCAGTAATCCGGTATAAATTGGATGGCGCACCAGCGCGTAGGGCCCATTGGTAATCAGCTTGTGTCCTCCTTTTAATGTGACCACACCGCTCCAGTTGCGTCCGAGCGTGAACCGCGCCCAGATACAAAAGATTAAGCCGGCGATGCACAACACGACGCCGGTCCACGCCAGTGCTTCAACGTGTGGAATGACGCGATGGTTGAGCGGATCGGACAGCCGATGGCCTTTCGCCAGCAAAAAACCGCCGAGAAGTATCGGTATCGTGTAACGCAGTCGTTGCAATCTGCTTTCCCGATAGACCGACTTCTTGGTCGCGAACGCGGCCAATAACCAGATGACAGCAAATAATGTCCAGCAAACGCTGATGATATTGAGGGCCAAAGGATAGGTCTGCATGAGCGGCTCCGCCGCCATTATTGGTCATCTGTTAATGGCTCGCCACGCCGAAAGCTTTTGCTTGATCGAATCACGACGTTGTGGCGCAATAGCGGCCAATTCAATCAATCGAAAGGAACACCATGCTCTGGACTATAATTGTTATCCTGGTCGTGCTCTGGCTTCTCGGCTTCATCGGCCACGTTGGCGGCGGTCTAATCCATCTCCTGCTCGTGATTGCCCTTATCATCGTGATCGTTAACCTGCTCCAAGGCAGACGAGGACTCTGATTTGAAGTTGAGAAGTTGAGGACGTTGGGTTTTCTGTGCGTGGGAGCTTCGCGCCACACAATCGATACCACGTTAAGCGATTCGAAGTTTGCATCCTATCAGTTGGTCACTCGGTTTGCCCGACCTCGTGCCAGCTACCCTAGCTGCGTTACCGCCTACCCGAAACCCACCCGGGTTTCGTGTTGAGGTGTTGAGGACGTAAAAGCTTCGCACACGTCCCGAGGAAGTTGCGCTCAATCGCCATGGGCGCCGGCGGGCGATGGAAGCGGCAGGGGCGATGAAATGGTTACATGCGTTATTTTGGCTCCGGCTTTGCGTTCAGCTTCCAGTCTTACCGCGGCGCCGTCCTCGCTATTTCTAAAGCTGACGAAAAGATCGGCTGAATGGTTGATCTCGGAGCCGGTGCGCTCGTGACTGAACTTGGGATTCGAGAATTTATCCCACGCATCGGCAAGCGCAGCCGGAGGAAGCGGCGAGGTTCCAGCAACGATGATCTTTGGTTCGCCGTCGACTAACTTGCGCGCGGGCGGACCGGACGGCGTGAATTGCGGGACCTGCGGTGTCCAATCGGGCAACGAGACCGGACCTTTCACATCTACTATCGCCTGCATCGCCGCTTTTTGTTTCGCGTCCTCGGCTTTCTGTTCTGCTTCCATTTTGTCGATGTCTGCTTTCGCTTCCTTTTCCATCTGCTTCATGTTCGGATTTTTCGGAGCCGGCTTGTTCGCATTCTCCATTGCCTTTTTGATCTGCGCGTCGATGTCGTCGTCCTGTGCAAAACCGGGTGTTGTCGTAATCAGCGCCAAAGCCGCAAGCAGAGACAAATGTTTTATCATGGTCCGAGATTAGACGTTGAACGCTTCGGCGGCGAACAGGTCGAAGGTCGTATGAAAAGAACACGAATGTTCAGTCTCACCTTGGGAATAGTTCTTGGGTTCGTTGCTGCTGCTTTCGCCGCGCAACCAACCGAGGCTGAATTGATGAAGGAGGCGAAGATCACAAAGGCGGAGGCCGAACAGATCGCGCTCGCGAACGTTGCTCACGGGATTGTGAAAAGCGCGGAGATCGAGAAAGAGAAGGGTCATCTGGTGTGGTCGTTCGATATCGCGCGGCCCGGCACACACGACATCACCGAAACCTGGGTCGATGCGAAAACGGGAAAAATTATTTCGACCCAGACTGAATCACTACGCGACCAAGCCAAAGAAGCCGCTGCTGACAAAAAACGTTGAGGTGCGAGCCGCACTGGCATTGTTGAGGAGTTGAGGACGTAAAAGCTTCGCACACGTCCCGAAGGAGTTGAGGTGCGAGCCGCACTGGCATTGTTGGCACGAAGGTTGAAGTTATGTGTCAGCCGTGACTGGACAGTTCCTTCTTGTTTCCAGTGCGCTCTTGGTGTTCGCCAATGTCGCGCTCGGCGACGGAACTTATCAGCGCACGAAAAACGGCAGGACGTTAGTCTGGAACAACCGTCCCAAGCCTGGTGACGAAGCGACCTGGTTGGGTGGCCGAGACCGTGAACGGTACGCCCGCGGGTTTGGCACGCTCAGTTGGTACACGAAAGAATCCCGCTTCGCCAGGCCGACGCTTTATGCGCGCTACTGGGGCCGAATGGTGGACGGAAAATTTGAAGGGCCGGTGAATATTCATTCGAAGCGAAAAACACATTACGCCATTTTCGCGGACGGCGCTCGAACGACGCGTTGGACGGCCGGTCCGGCGCCGTCCCGAGCAGGTATTCAACAGCGCGCTGCAATTGCGCGACAAAGTCCGAGCCGGACTGGCGGAATCGGGCCGGAGCCGCCCGCACAAGGACCGAGCCGTTGGCCCGAACCCGGCATCGATGATTCTCTCCAATTATTGGTTTGGCCGCCGCGCTCTTTGCGCGTGCGATCTGCCGGCACCAAGTCCGCGCCGCCCTTTGCCAACGCTCGCCTAACGAAAGAGGAAGTTATCGATATCGCCGACGTAGTAGCTCGCTCGCGCGGCTACGATCCGGCCGAATACGAGCGTCCGGAGCCGCAGTACGATCCGGCCGACCAGACCTGGTCGCTCTTGTACGATCAGA
>DASYVQ010000075.1:0-34133 GCA_035936875.1 Chthoniobacterales bacterium | reverse complement strand
TGCGGCACAAGCGACCTGTTTACATCGAAGTGCCGCACGACATGGTGGATCGCGAAATTCCCACGGGCGCGATCGCTCCCGCGTTTCCGGAAGAGTCCGACCCGCATACGCTCGCGGCTGCGCTCGATGAAACACTCTCGCTCATCCGTTCCGCGAAAAAACCGGTCATTCTCGCAGGTGTCGAGCTGGCGCGATATCGCTTCGCCCCGCTCGTCCTCCATATGGCCGAGCGAATGAATATTCCGATCGCGGCCGACTTGTTAAGCAAAAGCGCCATCCCGGAAAATCATCGGCTTTACCTCGGCGTATACGGGGGCGCGATGAGCAGCGACGAACACGTGCGCAAATACGTCGAGTCGGCCGATCTGGTCCTGATGCTCGGCACGTTCATCACCGACATGAGCATGGGTTTCTACACCGCGAAGCTCGACCGGAAGCGGACCGTTCTGGCTACGACCGAGCGCGTCAGCGTGCAATATCATCGTTATGAGTCGATCGAGTTCCGCGATTTCCTCAAGTCACTCGCGAAGGCGAAGATTCGTCCGAAAAAATTCAAACATCCAAATCCTCACGACGTTCCCGAACCGCTGAGCAAAGCGGAGCGTGCTCATCCACTGACAATAGTGGATATCTTTCGGATTCTTTCGTTACACCTCGACGAGCATTGCTGCGTGGTGGCTGACATTGGCGATGCGGTCTTCGGCGCGGTGGGAATTCGCAGTGCGAAGCAGGCAGAATTCATTGCCCCCGCCTATTACATGTCGATGGGCTTCGCAGTTCCTGCGAGCATCGGTATCGCTACCGGGCGGCCCGACCTCCGGCCGTATGTGCTCGTCGGCGACGGTGCATTTCAAATGACCGGCGTGGAAATTTCCACCGCGGTCCGCCTTGGTCTGAATCCAATCATTCTCGTTCTGAATAACGACGGCTACGGCACGATGCGGAAGATCCGCGATGGCTGCTTCAATGTGATCACGCAGTGGAACTATCACAAAATTTGCGAGCTCGTTGGCGGCGGCGAGGCCACCACAGTATCCACCAAAGGCGAGCTCGACGACGCTCTTTCCAGCGCCCGAAACGCGCGCGAGGTCCGCGTCATCGAAATTAAAATCCCTCGCGATGACGTGAGTCCACAGCTGGCAAGAATTGGTCGCGAAGTGGCGAAGATGCGCGGCGGCAAAGAAGTCAATGTTTAAGGATTGCAAACTCGTTCACCGAATCGGTAAACCGATTTGTCTAGCAGGGGGTGCCCGTCTGGCCTGATCGATGGGATTCTTTTTGACTAGCTCGTCACGGATACAGCCACTTGGGTCACCGTAGACAGGCTGGCACCCTGTTTTCCATCACTATGACAGACTTGCCAGAAGTCCTCTAAAGGCGTCAGCGCCTTTTGACGTCAATTTCGTCGACCAGCTCTTTGGTGATCGCGCCAATCTCTTTGACCGTTCTCTCTGAAAGTCGCGCCCCATCCCTTCGTACAAGGGGCCGGATTCTGCGGATACCTTCTTGCATCCTCGCCACGAGAGCCCTGGATCGCACCTCGCGGTTCATCTCGGTAATGCGCTTCTCAAAGTAATCGAGCAATGCGGGCTGCCGGAGAAGTTCGGCCCGGTCGGTGGAGTAGTTTTGCAGGAGCAAGGCCGTCAGCGCTTCGGTTCCTCGAAGCCAGCCGCCCAGGCTCACAAGTTGGGAAAGCTGCTCGCTGTCGAGCTCGCGCATCGCACCTTCCACATCCGCAAATACGCCGTCCCATTCTTCGCGGACCGCGTTCCAATCGCCTCTTTCGGCGTACTCAACGATGGCGCGGCTACGTCGGAGGACGGACTTTTCCACACCGACGGCTGCCGCAACTTTTAGCACGGCGCTCCCAATGTTCTTCACTTGATCTCCATCTTTTGCCTCCACCGCGATGAAGCCCTCGGCGATAAGCGCGCCCAGCAGCAGTGCAGCCTGCGGTTGATCACCACCGTGCGGCTTCCATCTCGCCAATCCGCGACGCTGCACGCTTACCCAGTTTGAATTGGCGAACTTGTCGAGCGATTTAAAGACCTCGCGCGGGACCGGCACCAGAACGTCATCGATTGGCTTCGACTGGGGAGGAAATTCGCGAACAGGAGAGCGCGAAGGCGGCTCAGCCGTCGCGTAAGACGTCAGAGCGATCACGACAAAAAAGCAGAGTTTCACAATCAGTCACCTCGTTTTAGAGAATTAACGTTTTCTGGCCTTTGGCGCGGGACGTTCGTACTCAGCACAAGGCACAACTTCGCGCACGTTGGGTCAGCCACTAAGCAAATTCTGCTTTGAGAAAGAGATGTCCTCCGTTTTGTCTTTCCGCCAACCGATCCTAGGTCTCTACCCGAATGATCATCAGATAGAGTACAGCCGTCGCAGCGGTGATGAAAACCAGGATGTAACTCATAACGTTAACCTTCCTTTCTACCGGCAAAATAGAATTGCTGCGACCACGCCGCTTACCGCGAATTGGCTTTAGCTGAGCGAATATTGCTCTCCGATGGCCCTCGGGAGGTTAGGCTACTGACGTTGTTTCGGCGTTTCCTAGCGAGCCTGTTTGGTGGCGTTAGCCTGCAATTTGACGGGAGTAGAGAAAGTCTCCGAGCAAGAAATGACAAGTGTTTCGCAAGGCGCGGTTAGAGCTGTTTCGCGCCGCAGATAGTTTCATAGGCATGAGCACAAACATTCTAGAACCGCCGATGCCTGCCGGTTCAGCCAGGTCTACCAATTCTTCGACTCAATCTTTCCCAAAAGATCGACTGCGTATTCGGACCATACTTGTGCCGCTCGATTTCTCGCGACGATCCCAAAAGGCGATCGATTACGCTTTATCGCTGGTGGATCGCTTCAGCGCGAAACTGCACTTCGTTCATGTCTTCGATCATCATTCTTCTCCACCGGCTTTGGCCAGGGTTGCGCTGGCTATGCCTGAGGATGAGATGGGTCGCCGCGCGAAACTGCGTCTTCAGGATATCGCAGGGAAATACGCCGCTGACATACCTCCAGAAAACTTACACGCCATAAAGGGGAACGACTCTCACGAAATTTGCGAATTGGCGGGGGAGCTTGAGGCGGACCTCATCGTCGCCACGACGCATGGTCACACCGGACTTAAACACCTATTTCTTGGCAGCACGGCCGAGCGACTGGTGCAACACGCACCCTGCCCGATTCTGGTTGTGCGCGAACGCGAACGCGATTTCCTACGCGCAAATGGGCAGGCAACGTCGCAAGCCTCAATACAGTTGAAGAAAATTCTCGTCCCGGTCGATTTTTTCGAGTCTTCCAGGGCCGGCCTCGAGTATGCCCTTCGTTTCGCACAAGTATGGGGCGCGGAACTCGTCCTCCTAAACTGTGTGCCCTTGCCACTACCCGTCTACGGAGAGTATGGCGGCCGCGCCCTTCCGTTGATGGATGACTATGCGCAGGACTCAGCGAAAGAAGAGATGCAAGAACTTGTTGGAGAATTGCAATCACGAGGCTTCTCTGTGGCCGGCGCAACTAAAGTGGGCGCGCCCGCGGAAACAATCTGCGACTACGCGCAAGATCACGATGTGGATCTTATCATTGCTTCCACCCAGGGCAGCACCGGGCTCAAACACGCGTTCGTGGGAAGAACGGCAGAGCACGTTGTTCGTTGCGCACCTTGTCCGGTGTTGGTCGCGCCGAGCCATTCGGCGAGAACTCTATCGAAATGAATCAGTATTGCGTTTTTTCGACGCTAAAAAGATAGGACAAATGAACCCACACGATCTGGATACGGCCATTGCAACAAATCCCTTTCTCTTAGGCATGAGTGATCGCCATGTGCGGCTGCTCGCCGGTTGCGCGAACAGAACTCACTTCGATGAAGGTCAGATCATTTTTCTTCAGGGTGAAACTGCGAATCGGTTTTATTTGATCGAAGCCGGCACGGTACAGCTCGAAGCGGCTGCCGAATCTGACGGACGAGCAATTTTGGTCGACACCATCGGGTCCGGTGGGCTGCTAGGCTGGTCCTGGCTGTTTGCACCGTATGAATGGCAATTCACCGCGCGCGCTCTCACCGAAACCGAAGCGATCTTCTTTTACGGAACTGTCTTGCGCGAGTACTGCGAGACAGATCCGTCACTCGGTTTCGAACTGTTCAAGCGAATGAGCGAGGTCATGATCAAGCGGCAGCAATCAACGCGAACACGTTTAGTGAAAGCAGAATCCGGCTTTTCGCCGATCGGCGCCGAACATGCGATAGCAAGCGGAGCTTAGTTGTTAAAAGAGAAAGCGATTCATTATGTTACACAGCATTCAGCAACGATACGGGGAGACACTACGCGCGTCGGACGGCGAGATCGGGCACGTGAGGGACTTCTATTTTGATGATAAAACTTGGGCCGTGCGTTATCTGGTAGCGGACACTGGTCACTGGCTGACGGGGCGCTTGGTTCTTATTTCTCCTCATGCCTTCGGTCACCTTTATCCCGAAGGGAAAGTACTTCTCGTCAATCTGACCCGACAACAAATTGAGGACAGTCCCTCCATTGACGAGCACAAGCCCGTGTCACGCCAGCATGAAGAGGAATATCACCGGCACTACGGGTACGCTTACTACGCAGAATCATGGCCATTGTGGGGTTTGGCTGGTTACCCGGTGCTGGTCCCTCCTCCACCGGGGAGCGATGCAAAGCAACATGGGGGCGATTCACATCTGCGAAGTACGCGCTCTATAAACGGCTACAACGTCGAAGCTCTCGATGGAACGGTCGGAGAGGTGGCAGATTTTCTGATCGATGGAAGGACATGGGTGATCCGCGAAATTGTTGTCGAATGCGGCCATTGGTACGCCGGCAAAAAAGTAGTCATATCCACGGACAAGGTTTCCCGTATCAGCTACGATCAATCCACGGTTTACGTGGACTCAACGAAGCGCGCAATTATGGAAGCATCGGAACAGGCGCAGGGCTGTCCAGCGTGAAGGCGGCTCGTACGTAAGGATCAACGTTCACAGCTCCATGGTCGAAATCGAATCGCGATAATCCAGTCCACGATCCAGACGGCCGGGAATATCCCGAGTGACACGAAGGCCGAGCTGTTGAAGCTGGTTGTGGGGCTGAAATCCGAAATCAAAGCCCTTTCTGAAACTCACCACAGAGAGGCCTCTAGTATCACGCGCTTTACAGATGCGTCCGCGCTGGCTGTACCCATTAAGGTGCGCGAAAGAATTCTCTCGCGTGCCGACAACAGACGCCCTTAAACGGGTGAATCGGTTCTGAGAGTCGAGGCACGGTTTTGCAAAAGTTCGAGCCTGGGAAACAGCAACTCACGAATCAGGCGGGCTGCGCTCGGGATCGCATTACAGTGATGGGCGCCGTTCAAGATTAGACGAGCAATTGCCAAGGGACGGAGAGCATTACCGTCTCAGTCGCGGTTTGATGTGGCATGATGATGATGCCGCCGCCCGCAAATCGGTTCACGCAGGTCGCCCTGCGAAACCGAAATCGTGCCGAGCCGGCGGAAATCTGGAAAGCGCGGAAGTTCATCCACGAGCATTCGGACGAAGAACTTTCCCTGACGAAAGTCGCGAAGTCCGTCAACACTAGTGCCAATCACTTCAGCGAAAAGTTCAAAGAAGTGACCGGTGTAAACTTTGTCGATTACATCGCTCGCACGCGGACTGAAAAAGCGCGAGAGCTCTTGCAGAATTCAAATCTGCGGATTAGCGAGATCGCGTTCGCGGTCGGCTTTCAATCGCTATCGCAATTCAATCGCGTTTTCAAAAAACTCACCGGTAAATCGCCAAGTGCCTATCGCGCAGCGCGCGCAAAGCGCACTAGATATCGTTGATTGTGGATTCATCCAAAAGCACGGCAGATATATTTTCCGTAAAAATGCGTAGTCACGCTATTCACTCGACACTCAAGATCGACATCGTCAACCTTGCCGCATGAACTCTCTGAATCGATTTGCAGACCCAGTTTACTGCATCGTGCGGCTGATTGTTGGTTTGACGTATGCATGTCACGGCGGGCAAAAGCTTTTCGGGTTTCCCGGTGGCGGTCACGGGGTGGACGGGCTCGCATTTATCGCGGGGATCATCGAACTCGTCGGCGGATTGCTAATTGCATTTGGATTGTTCACGCGCATCGCGGCGCTTTTGGCGAGCGGCGAGATGGCGGTGGCCTACTTCATGTTTTATGTGGGAGTTGTGCCTACAGCGGAGGCGAAGTTTTTCCCGATCATGAATGGAGGCGAACTCGCCCTGTTGTATTGCTGGGTTTTCTTTTTGGTTATCTTTTACGGTCCGGGGCGTTGGAGCATCGATGCGCTATGGTGCAAAGATAGAAGCAGCGCGGCGTCCACCTGATCCAAACTTCGGTAGTGTCCTAATCTATGAAATCACGAAATTCCGCTGCGAGTTGTTCGAGAGCACTGATCGTACTGGCAGTTTTCTCGATTAGCGGGCCGCTGCTGGCGCAAAGCTCAGATTGGAAAGCTCCGCCCGCCGCTATGAACCGGCCAAATCCGGTTGCCGGAAACGCCAACGCGATCGCCCTCGGGCAAAAGCTCTACGTTGGAAACTGCATGACGTGTCACGGCCCCACAGGGAAAGGCGACGGACCAGGGGCAGCAGCGCTAGAGAAAAAACCGGCAGACTTGGCTGCGCGCGTCCGAGCAGGAGCAACTGATGGCGAGCTGTTCTGGAAAATCACGGAGGGCCGGTCGCCGATGATTTCGTGGAAATCTTTGTCGGAGACCCAACGCTGGGAGCTCGTGAGTTATATTAAAACTCTTGCCGGAAAATAAATGATGGGCACGATTCCGATCATTGTGAATCAAACGATCGCAGGCGCTTTTGTCGCGCTGATCTGGTTATTCATTCCGTGCATGGCGATCGCGCAAGATGCCGCTTCGTCCCCGCCATCCGCCGACTACGTGTCGCGCGCGGAGTACGACAAGCTCAAGGCTGAACATGAAGCGATGAAGGAAGAGGTGGCGGCATTAAGAAAAGCAGTCCAGCTGATGGCGAACGGCACCGTGCCGGCTATCCCCGCCGAAGGACCTACGCGTACCACAGCGCCAAGCGAGGGCAAACAAGTCGTGAGTACCACATCATCTCAAGCTGCGACCGATGAATTGCGCCAGGAGGTCGAGACACTAAAGACACGGGTAAAAGAGACTTTTCCCGGCACAACGAAATTTTTGGTCGCTGGATACGGAACCGCCGGCTTCACGGCACGAAGTGGTGAAGATCCATTTTTCACCGCGGCATTCAATCCGATTTTTCTGTGGAAGCTCAGCGAACGGCTTTTCTTTGAAGCTGAGATCGAACTGCAATTGGAAGGCGTCAACACCACCGTCGCTCTGGAGATGGCGCAAGCATCGTATCTCCTAAACGATTACATGACGATCGGCGTCGGGAAATTTTTGAATCCGACCGATTACTTCGTGGAGCGACAGCACATGAACTGGGTAAACAAGTTTCCGGACAAACCCCTGGCCGTTTACGACGGCTTGATGCCGGAAACGGAAGTCGGGGCACAATTGCGTGGTGTCATTCCGATTGGGCCAACCAAACTAGAATATGCCGCCTTTGTGGCGAACGCGACCGATCTCAACACAACCCCGGACGATACACTTGGCACGCTCAGCTTCGATAACTTCAATAATCGCGGAGGTCACGTGATGGTTGGTGGACATGTCGGGTTCATCCCCATTCCGGAGTTGGAAGTTGGCTACGGCATCCAACGATCAAAAGTCGGACCGCGCGATGATGCGGTGCAGGCGATTCTGCAATCAGTGGAGTTGAACTATGTGAAAGATTCGACATTTTTGAAAGGCCTCATCAATGCTCGTGCCCAATGGGTTTGGTCCCATGTCGGTCATCTCATCTATGATATGGATGAGACGGGCGTCCCCGGATCGTTCACCTTTAATAACAACCGGAATGGCGGTTACGCACAACTCTCTTATCGGCCTACCCATATCGACAACGATGTTATCAAGAATTTCGAGCCCGTCGTGCGCTACGATCGATTTAATCAACTCCACACACCCGTCGGTTTTGATGAGGAGCGCTGGTCGTTCGGGCTGGATTACTGGCTCACGCCCAGCACCGTGATCAAAGCTGCTTACGAACTCGATGAAAAGAACGGAAGCGGCAGAGACCAAAATGCCTTCATGCTGCAAGTAGCTGTCGGGTTCTAACCATGAAAAAAATCGCCTCAAAAATCTGCAGATGGATCGGCTTACCCGGAGCCGTCATAATTATTCCTTCTGTGGCCCTGACCGTGACTTGGCTGATCGGCTGCGCTGACAATAAGCAGTCGGGCGAAGTTGCTGCCGGAACGACTGGAAAAAGTGGGGCGGAACTTTGGGCCGACAATTGCGTGCGCTGCCATAACATAAGATCGCCCAGTAACTATAGCCCGGCACAGTGGGAAGTGATTATGATGCACATGCGTGTCCGTGCCAATCTCACTCCCGAAGAGCATAAGAAGATTCTAGAATTCCTCAAAGCGGGAACTTGATCTGCGCAATCTTGCCCGGGAGAATGAGAACGACGAGGCCGTGATTACGCCTGATCGTGTCCAGCTTGAAGCGCAGATCGCCGCGCATCCTTTTGTTTCCGGGATGAGCAAGCATCACGTCCAGTTGCTTGCGGACTGCGCAATGCGCTCACATTTCAAGGCTGGACAGGTTATCTTTCGCGAAGGTGAAAGTGCCAGTCGCTTTTACTTGATCGAGAATGGGAGAGTAGCGCTTGAATCATCGACGCTAGGCGAACCCGTTAAGATTGACGAAATACATGACGGCGACCTTCTTGGCTGGTCATGGCTTTTTCCGCCTTACGCCTGGCATTTCAGCGCACGAGCGTTACAAGATACGACCGCAGTTTTCTTTTACGGAACGGTTTTGCGAGAGCATTGCGAGAAGGACAATTCTCTTGGCTTGGAATTGTTCAAACGAATGAGCGTAGTTATGCTGCGAAGGTTGCAGGCCTCGCGTCAGAAGTTACTAAGCGTCCGGAAGACCACCTAGGCGCGCGAGCATTGTTAGATCGCGGCAATAGCGGTCGGAAGATTCAATCCTTCGTAGGTTTCATCCACGATTTGATCGACAACCGCTTTCATGTCGTGCGTACGCCCATAAGCGGCAAGTTGTCGATCGGCACCGGTGCCTTCGCGCATGATCCGCTCGATGTGCGCCATTTCCTTTTTGCTACCGAGCTCATTTACTTCGGTCGAAACAAATTCGAGCAGTTCGTTTAATAAACTGCGGGTCTCGACTTCCGTTTCGCGGCCGAAATCGATCAGCTTCCCGTCGATTCCGTAACGCGCGGCGCGCCAGCGATTTTCATCGAGAAGACGGCGGCGATACACACGGAAGGTCGTGTTGCGCCGCAGCAATTTGTAAAGCTTGGAGATCACGGCTTGAATCAGCGCCGCGACGGCAAGCGTGTCGTCCACCCGAGATTGGGCATCGCACACGCGCACTTCGAGCGTGTCGAAAACTGGATGGAGTCGAATGTCCCACCAAATCTTTTTCGGATTGTCGATGCAACCCGTTCTTACAAGCAGCTTGCAGTAGTCTTCGTATTCCGAGAGCGATTCGAATGCATCCGGAATTCCAGTGCGCGGAAAACGTTCGAACACTTTGAGTCTGTAGCCCTTCAATCCCGTGTCCTGACCAACCCAAAACGGCGAATTGACCGAGAGCGCATAAATGTGCGGGAGAAAATAACGCGCCTGGTTCATGACGTGAATCGCTGATTCGCGATTGGGAATACCAACGTGCACGTGCAATCCAAAAATGAGATTCGCGCGCGCGAGTTGCTGCATGTCCTTGACGATTTCCTGGTAGCGCTCGCCTTGAGTGATGAGTTGATCGCGCCAGTGGGAAAACGGATGTGTGCCCACCGAAGCAATCTTTAATCCGCTGCGGCTGGCAAGCTCGGCCAGTTTGCTGCGCAACTCGATCACGTGCGCGCGTGCATCGACAATCGACTGACAAATCTCCGTGCCCAGCTCGACCACCGATTGATGCATCTCCGGCTTGATCTGCTCTTTGAGCATGACCTTCCCGCCTTCGAGAATTTCGTGGATATGCGATCGCAGCTCGCGCGTCTCCGGATCGACGATCGCGAATTCCTCTTCGATGCCGAGAGTATAAGTGTGGGACTTGGCGCTCATTGCGGGCTGCAAATCTCTCTCAAAAACAATGCGCTGTCATCCCGAGTCGCGCAGACTATGCCAGTCCGGCTCGGACCGAGAGACCTCACATAAAGATGATGATCACACAAACCAGCTTGTGTAACGCCGCACCACTTGTGAGATCCTTCGCTTGCGCTCAGGATGACGATGCAAAACGATTGTCGATCTTACGCGAGCTCGCGCAACTCGCGCTGCGTCACCGCTGCCTGGACGAACTTGCCCCAGCTCAAATTGTCTCGGCCGGGCTTGTGTTCGCGCGCTTTGCGGATGGCCATTTCGGAAACGGCTTCCACCACCCACTCGAAGCTTGCCTGACCAACATTGGCGGCCTCCGCATCTGGCGCGGGATTGCAGAAATCGATTGCCACGGGAACGCCGTCGCGGATCGCGAATTCAACCGTGTTCAAGTCGTAACCAAGATATTGATTCAGCGTGAGCACGCCCTGCTCGACTTTCTGCAAAATCTCGGGCGGGGTCTGCCATTCGGTTTGATAACGCAAGTGATACGGATGCCGCGGCTCATATGGCATGACGCGCACGTGGCGCTGGTCGATCGAGTAGCAGCGGAAGTACATGTCGAACTTCACTTCCTCCTGCAACATCATGACGAGCTGGCCCGTTTCGTTGTAGGCCCGGTAAAATTCTTCCGGGTTGTGCAGCCGATAAACATTCTTCCAACCACCGCCGGCGAACGGTTTGAAAAACGCCGGCCAGCCGACGTAGTTGAAGATCGCTTCCCAATTCAGGGGATATTCGAGATTGCGAAATGATTTGTCGTTTGTGTCGGTCGGCGGCTGGTTCGACGGCAATAAAACGGTTCGTGGAACGGCCACGCCGATTTTGGTCGCGAGCGCGTTGTTGAAGAACTTCTCGTCTGCGCTCCACCAAAAAGGATTGTTCACGACCGCAGTGCCGGTGAGCGCGGCGTTCTTGAGCCAGGCGCGATAGAACGGCACGTCCTGCGAAATGCGATCGATCACCACATCGTAGCCGCACGGCTCGCCCTGGACCACCTTGTCGATCTTGACGAACTCCGCGGCGATATCTTTGCCGCCGGTCTTCTGATTCACCCGCTCCACAAACGCCGGCGGAAAGGAGTGTTCCTGGCCAAAAAGGATTCCGATTTTTTTCATAAAAGATGAACCGCGGATTACGCGGATTTACACGGATAAAAACAAAAGGGAATCCCTAAAATCGTTTCGGATGCCAGTCCGGCTTGGAGAGGGTCCCTTCGCCTTTGTATTCGAAAAGTTTGTAAACGGGCGCCAGAACAATGCCTGCGCCTTTGGCACTGATGCGGATGTCGAAATCGAGTTTGTCGTCGAGAAAATAAATGTCGCCGCTTCCGAGCATATCGAAAAGCTTTCCGGCCACATCGAAATCCTCGGTGTGAATGACTCCGTCCTTGATCGCAACGGTCGCGGTGGCGTTGCGAGCGATGCTATAGCCGGCGCCAGGCATCATGTAATTCAGGATTCCCGAGAGCGGGCCAAAGATTGGGATGGCGAACACGTCACCGTTGGTCACTTCCACTTTGCCCTTGCCATGCATTTTGCGCGTGTCGGAACCGAAGCCGTTGAAATCGTAGGTGCCGTTCAACTGGCCCTGCGCAGTTTTGTAGTTGTAGTACAGATCAGTTAGACGCGAAAAATCGAGGCCCGTCACAGTAATGTTCGCATGGTGACGCGGATCGTTGTCCGCAAGTGAGATATCGGCGCCCCCGCGCACGCTTCCGGAAAAAAGTGCGCCGCGAAGATCGATAATCTGCAACCGGTCGTGCGTGAAAAGAAGGCGGCTGGCTATGCGATCGAACGGCAAAGTCTTGCCCAGGAAAACGTAATCCATTCCGCCCGGGGCATCGACAGTGATCTCGAGCCGCGTGTCTTTTCCGCCGCGAAATTGGTAAACGCCGTTCGCGGTGATGTTCGGCGTCTGGTGGAACTTGTACGGCACCACCGTTTTCCAAAGCTTGGGATCGATCCAAAAAATCATGTCCGTCGGCCGCAGCGACGATTTAATGTTTGAGATGCGCACCTCGTGCCTGGCAAAATCGTATGTGAAACTGCCGGTGCCGACGCCTTCATCGCGCGCCACCCGCAAATCGTCGTACGTAACCGCACCGTCGCCGAAGCGAATTTTGGCACTCGCGCTGTTCATCCAGGCGCTCCGAAACCGCGTGCGCTCCAGTGTCACGGTGCCTTCACCGCGCCAATTTTCGGGATGTCGATCTGGCGCACGGATGGCGAGATGAATAATGGGCGGGCGCACCCATTCCCATTCGCCCAGAAATTCCTGCAACTCCGGGCTGACGAACGGGCGCAATGCGCCCGGATTGATGTTGCTGTCGATGTTGAGCCGGAAATCGTTCGGCGCATCGAGGAGGTCGGCACGGAGCTCTCCAGTCTCATGTCGAACATGAAGATCGCGCAGCCAGGTGCGCTCGCCGTCCCATGAAAATTCAGCGCGCAAATCCGAAAGCGGCACCGATTTGTAAGTGAAACTGCTTACGGCCGCATGGCCGATCACTTTTAACTGTGGATGCTCGCCGCCAAAATTTCCGGAACCAGAGAGCTCGATAACTGGCGGCGAATTAAACGTCGTATCGGCCAGCGAACCAGCGATCTCGGCCGCCTCGAGCAATGTTTTCATATCGAGACTGCTGCGCGCCTGAAAATTCGCCTCGTTACTTTGCCGGCTCCAACTGGCGCGGCCGGCGAAACTCCCGGCATTATCTTTCCATTCGCACTGCGTGAGGTTGAGTTTCTGGTCGCTCCATTCCGCGGCCGCAACCAAATCGCGCATTTCATAATTCTTCCGTTGCAACCGATCGCCCCGCAGGGTCGCCTCGACCCGCGCGTCTTCGGCCTGGGCGAGGTCGCCGCTAAATTTCACCTGGAGGGAGGGCGGGCCGGCCGGGAAGGTGAACTTTTGCAATTCGCTCACCGCCCGGCGCAAGATCGACAATCGCCGCTGCCATTCTTCCTGAGACAGCTTGGGCGACGGCTGATAATTCTCGCGCTTAATCAATTGGCCGGTCGCGGAAATGCGCACACCGCAAAAAAGTCCTTCCGCCTGGCTCACGTAGATTTGCTCCGGTGGAAAATAAATGTGGGCGCGGAAATTTTTGAGCTGCGGCTGATCGCTTTTCCCATCTGGACTTTTCAGCGGGAGCGTGATTTGGGCGTTGCGCACATCGAGCGCATTGAGAAACGGCTGATGGTGAATGAGCGCCCCATAATTGACGTCGAGCGCTATTTCACTGATCACCGCGAGTGGGGTTGCCCGATGTTTGTAACTAAAAATCCGCACGTCCTGCGCGACCAACCCGCGAAACGGATCGAGCGTTAGCCGGCGAATGGAGGCCTCCACGCCGCGCTTATGCAATTCCTCCACCACGCGATAACGCCACTGCCGTCCGAAACCTTTCCGGGCCAGATACCAACTGCCCACCAATGTTCCGACAAGCAGGACCACGACGACAATGCGCATCGCCGTTCGCACTGCGCGGCACGCGAAAATCGATTGTCGATCTTGCGCAGGCGGCTCGGAAATTTTCGGTTCGTCAAGAACTGGTGGCATTTGTAAGGCGGCTCTGTAAAACGCCGTATAAGTTGGCGTCTGGTATAAACGCCCTACAATTTGCAGCAGCCGCTCGACATGACAATCAGCGATCTTCCAGCGATCAATGCGTCGCTCAACCTTGTGAGCACGATTTTTATTGCGATGGGCTGGTTTTGGATCCGGCGCAATATCTGGCAGCGACACGTGCCGTGCATGATCGCCGCGATCATTTCATCGACCCTGTTTCTGGTTGGTTACATTGTTTATCATGTGCACGTCGGCGAAAAATCGTCCGGCTACACCGGTTGGATCGCCGTAATCTATTTCCCGATGCTGGCTTCGCACGTTCTGCTGGCGTTCGTGACCTTGCCCCTTGTGATCCTGACGCTCGTCCCGGTCTTTCAGCGCCGCTGGGACCGGCATCGGCGCATCGGCCGCTGGACGATGCCGATTTGGCTTTATGTCTCGGTGACGGGCGTGCTCGTTTACCTCATGCTCTACCAGTGGTTTCCGCCACCCAATCTTGCACTCAGCCCGTAGTTGATGTTTGATCAAAGGAGACGTCTTCGCGCATTGAAAATGAAATTATGGTGACGATCGCGACCTTTAACGACCCAGCCAAAGCAAAACACCTCAAGCAGCGCTTCCAGCAAGCGGGCTTGAAGGCGGATATCTATAATGAGGGCCACCTTCAGCAGGTCGCGTTTATGTCCCGCCCGCAAGCGAACGTGAAGGTAAAAATGGAAGACGAAGATTTTGAAAAGGCGCAAAGCCTGATGGTGGCCTGGGAGGCAGCCGATCCAGACATCGCTTCGGCTATGATTCGTTGCCCGCAATGCGGGTCGGCTTCCATTGAATATCCGCAGTTAACGCGCAAGGCGATCACGCCCGCCATGGCGAGCGTTCTTTTCGCGCTCAAAATTTTCCCAAAGGAGTTTTATTGTGAGGATTGTCATTTCACCTGGAGCAACGAGGAAACGCCCAGCCTCGCGCGGCTCTGGCATCGTTTCTTTCCCGGTCGTGAACCGGAGAAAGAAGTTCCGAGCTAACGGCCAGGTACCGCCGCGGGATTCTAATTGTCCCATTCATGAAGTGGCTTTTTGTCCTGGTACTAGCGCTGATCATCTTCGGCGGCGCCGCCTGGTTTGGTTACAACTTCGTCTTCAAACAGGACATCCAGGTCCGAAAGGAACAACGTGGCGAAATTCCACCCGAACCGCGCGCAGACATCAGTCTGCCGGAATTTGAGGCCGCCGCGAAATTACGCCAGGAAGGGAAATTGGCCGAAGCCCGAGGCGCGCTGATGGCGCTTATTCAGAAATATCCCACCGGCCAGCATGTCGAGGAAGCCAAGGACCTGCTCGGCGAAATTAACATCGACATCTTGCTTTCGCGCACACCGTCGCCGGAGAAGGAGGAATACGTCGTCAAGCCGGGCGACGTTTTGCAAAAAATCGGGCACAAGCTGAAATCGACGCCGGAACTCATCATGCGCATGAACAACTTGAGCGGAACCATGCTGCACATCGGCGAGCACCTCCTTATTTCGCATCCCGATTTTTCCATTGTCGTCCAACGCAAACCTAAGTTGGTCGTCTTGCTCAATCACGGCGCATTCTTCAAGCAGTACCACGTCCGCGAAGAAAAGTTGCCGGCGAAACAATCGGCGAAAGTCACGACCAAGGTCGCTGAAGTGATGGCCTGGCGCGATGGCAAGCGCGTCGGGTTCGGCACCAAAGAATACATGGGCAGCACGCGCTGGATACGGCTCTCCGCTCAGGCCTACACGATTTATTCGGTAACGGACGCGGCCCATCCGGCGCTCTCCCAACCGCCGCCGCCACAGGGACTCGGTCTTGCCGCCACCGACGTGGAAGAACTGAGCAGCCTTGTCAACAATCGCACTCCTGTCACCGTAATTGACTGACCCGATGGAAACGCAACCGCTCGATTTTGAAAAGCCGATCTTCGAGTTGCAACGGCGCTTGCAGGATTTGAAGGAGCATTCCAAAGAGCACGATGTCGATCTTGGGTCAGAAGTCGAAACCATCGAGGCGAAAATCCGCCAAACTCGGCGTCAGGTTTACGGCAACCTGAGCGCGTGGCAGCGGGTGCAAATCGCGCGGCACGTGCAACGGCCGTTTGCGCTGGATTACATCGAACGATGTTTCACCGGTTGGGTCGAGCTGCACGGCGATCGTCACTTCTCCGACGACAAAGCGATGCCGAGCGGGCTCGCCTTGCTCGGTTCGCAACGCTGCGTTGTCATCACGCATCAAAAAGGGCGCAACACGAAAGAAAATGTGATGCGCAATTTCGGTTGCGGCCATCCGGAAGGCTATCGCAAGGCGCTGCGGCTCATGCGCCTCGCGGAAAAGTTCGGGATACCGGTTATTTCGCTGATCGACACGCCCGGCGCGTATCCCGGCATCGGTTCGGAGGAGCGCCACATTTCCGAAGCCATTGCCGTGAATCTGCGCGAGATGATGAGTTTGCGCGTGCCGGTTATCGCGGCTGTGATCGGCGAAGGCGGGTCGGGCGGCGCTCTCGGCATCGGCGTGGCCGATCGCGTGCTCATCTTCGAGAACGCTTATTACTCCGTTATCAGTCCGGAAGCCTGTTCCGCGATTTTATGGCGGGACCGACGCCATGCTCCGGAAGCAGCCGAAGCGCTCAAATTGACTGCGCAGGATTTGCTCAAATTGGATGTTGTCGATGAAATCGTACCCGAACCGGAAGGCGGCGCGCACTACGACTTTGATTCAGCCGCAGCCAACCTTGGCACCGCGCTGCGGCAAAATTTGGAGAGCGTTATCCAGACGCCGGTCCAGGATTTGCTCAAAAAGCGCTACAAAAAATTCCGCAGCCTTGGCAATTTCGCCGAAGCCAAAACGGCAAGCAGTTCGACGCAATCGTAATTCGGTAATGGGATTTTGGGATTGTCGATCTTTCACTAAAGTCGTGCGGAAAACTCTCCTGATAATGCGCTCCGCTCACGAGAGCGTTGTCATCCCGAGCGGAGCGAGAGATCTCCCAATCGAAGCGAGGCACGCACAGTCTACTCAGCGTGACCAACTAGCTTGTGTGAGATCTTTCACTTCGTTCAGGATGACAGCGCGCTGTTGTTTTGCAGCGATACTCTGGACATCGTTGATCGCGCATGGTGCCGCCGCACCCGCTTTCAATTTCCAGCGCGACACATTCGCGTTCCAAAACGCGACCGTTCTCAAATACAAAGAGGGCCGTCCAACATTGGAGCGAAGATCGACAACCGGCGATCCGTCTAACGATTACAGCCGCGCCTGCTTTGTCATGACGCGCACCGCGATGCAGTTCCGCAAATTCGCGCGCTTCGATCCGCACGGTGCTCCTCTTAGCGACAAAGAGCTCGCCGCTCGCATTCGCAAAGTCACGCGGCGCGGGCCGTGGCACGAGGCATTGCCGGAGAACCAACGTGTGATTTTTCCCGGCTATGCAAATCTGCGCGAGATAAGCAACGCGCACGCGCAGGTTTTCCGGGAAAATATCGGGAGCGGGTTCGCAACATATTTTCGGCCCGGCAATTTCCGGATGTTTTTTCAGCACAGCCCGAAATATCAGGAGAAAATGCACGCCAATCTGGAGGCCGCGCTTGCCCGGAGTGATCTCTTCGTCGGTTATCTTTCGACCTATCCGAAATTGAGCATCAACCACTGCGTGCTGTTTTTCGCGCGGAAACCAGCCCGGGCCGGCAGCGAAATCGAGCGTTACTTCGTTTACGACCCAAATCATGCCGAAGCGCCGCGCGAGTTGACCTGGTCGCCGGGCGAACGCGCCTTTGCCTATCAAAAAGATATCGATTTCGTCGGCGGGTTCGTGCGCGTCTATCAAGTCTACGGCAAATGGCTGCAATGAGCCTCTACGTTGCCAATTACATTGGCGGAAACAAAAAGCGCAGCGCCGGATCAACCCGCATCGCCCAAGCCGCTTCGTTGTGACCAGCGCCTTCGACTTGGAGATACTTAAGATCGACATCCAGCTGCCAGCCTTCGTCGATCAAACAATCGCGTAGCTCGCGCGCCTGTTCCCAACCCGGCTCGGCCGTGCCGGTATCAAGCCAGATTTTCAGCGGTGGTTTTTCCGCGAGAATGCCCACCAGCCGGAAGATCGCGAAGTCGTCCCACCAAATCGATGGCGACATCACAATTAAACGCGTGAACGTCTCGGAAAATAAAATTCCCATCGCCAATGTCGCCAACGCGCCGAGCGATGATCCGCCGAGCCCGGTAAATTCTGCTTCGCGCTTGGTCCGATATTTTCGGTCGATATACGGCTTTAGTTCCTCGATTAAAAACTGCCCATAAATGCGAGCGAGGCCGCGACTGCGTTTCTTGGGTCTATCTTTTGGTTCGATGACGCCCGGCGTCGGCGCATATTCGTGGATCCGCTCCTCGCCGATATTTGCAACCGCCACGATAATCAACGGCTCGATCAGTTTCCGCCCGATCAATCGCTGCGCAGTTTCATCGACTCCCCATTCGACGCCAGCAAAGGAGGTGGCGGCATCGAAAACGTTCTGCCCGTCGTGCAAATACAAAACCGGATAACGCCTTTTCGAAAAACGCTGATATCCGGGCGGCAAATAAACCAAAACATCGCGCCGATTCCCAAGAACCTTCGATCGGAACGCGCGATGCCGTTTGATATTTCCGGTTAGCGTGTGCTTGGCCATGAAAACGAGACGCTTCCACTGTCATTCCGAGCTTGTCGAGGAATCTCTTATTGTTTGACGCTCATCCCCTCACCTTCATCCTCTCCCCTTGAGAAGGGGAGAGGGCAGGGTGAGGAGTTATTTCGATTCGAGCCAATGCGGAGAGATTTCTCGACTTCGCCTTCGGCTTCACTCGAAATGACAAAAGACAATGAACGAACGCTACATTAAATGGCACACGCCGTATCTGAGCCGCGACTTCGAAATGCTCGCGTTCGGCGATGGCGGCGGTCTGCCGTTGATTCTTTTTCCGACATCATTCGGCAGTTATTATCAGAACAAGGACTTCGGTCTGGTCGGCGCCGTCAGCGGCTATGTCGATTCGGGCAAAGTCACCGTTTACTGCCCGGACGCGATTGATCTGGAAAGTTTTTACAAAAAGTCGATTCATCCCGCTGACCGGATGCGCACGCACAACGCTTACGAAAGCGTGATTGTGCACGACGTATTCGATCTCGCCCGGCGCGAATGTAATTGTCATCGCGTAGCTGTAAGCGGCGCGAGTCTGGGCGCGTATCACGCCGGCAACATCGCGTTTCGCCATCCGGACTTGGTCAGCCATTTCTTCAGCTTGAGCGGCTCGTTCGACATCAGCTCGTTTTTCGATGGCTACCACGACGACAATATTTATTTCAATAGCCCGTTCGAATATCTGCCGAACACGACCGACCCCTGGAAATACAATCACCTGAACATCATCATCGGCACCGGCGAATGGGATAACACGCGGCACGAGTCGTATCGCTTGTCCGAAATTCTCAACTCAAAAGGCATTCAGCACTGGCTTGATGATGGGAAATGGCGCGGTCACGATTGGAATTACTGGTGCGACATGCTCCCCTACTATTTGTCGCAGGTGTGATTCTTCTCGGCGCGCACATGTCGATCGCCGGCGGCGTGCACATGGCGATCGAGCGTGGTCGTTCGATCAAATGCACCGCCATCCAGATGTTCGTTAAGAACAACATGCAATGGTTCGCGCGGCCGCTCATGCCCGAAGAGATCCGCGCCTTCCTCGAACATCGACAGCGCGGCGAGTTATTGTCGATCTTTGCCCACGCCAATTACCTGATCAATCTCGCCGCCACTAATCCGCAGTTTCACGCTAATTCGTTGCGCGCGTTGGCCGAAGAATTGATTCGCGCCAATCAACTCGAATTGCCATTTCTCGTTTTGCATCCGGGCGCACATCTGGGCGCGGGCGAAGAAGCCGGACTCGAGAAAATCGCCGGATCGATCAACCGGGTTTTCAGGAAAATTCCAAAGGTCAAAACGCGGATCGCGCTCGAGACCACCGCCGGACAAGGTTCGTGCCTCGGTCGCACGTTTGAGCAAATCGCCTACATCATCGAGAACGTGCGCGAGCCCGGGCGAGTTTGCGTCTGCCTCGACACCGCGCACGTCTTCGCTGCCGGTTACGACATCACCAACGAACGCGCCGTCAGAAAAACATTTCGTGAGTTCGATCGCATGATCGGTCTCGAGCGCCTGGCCGCTATTCATGTGAACGATTCCAAAACCGCGCGCGGCTCACGCGTGGATCGACATGAACACATCGGTAAGGGGAAAATCGGTCTCGACGCTTTTCGATTCATCATGCGCGACCGCCGTTTCCGAAAAATTCCCAAAGTGCTCGAGACGCCGAAAGGCAAAGATCTGCGTGAAGACGTGGAGAATTTAAAAACGCTGGGCTCGCTGCTGTAGCCGCTTCGCTGCCTGCCGCGCCGAAGTTGTGCGAAGGCGGGTGCGAAGCGCTGCGCAGACATGATGAAGTTCCACGCGCCTCGTCGCCCACAGGGCGACGGCTACATCATTTGATCAACCGGATCGTGATCGGATAACGATAAAGCTTGCCTTCGCTCGCTTGAATCGACGCCACGATGACAAGAACCAGATTCAACAAATGCAAAAGCGCTAGCAGAAGAAAGCCGATTAGGATCAGGCACAGAACTCCGGAAATCAGGCTGTAGATCAACATCGAGATTTGAAAATTGAGCGACTCCTTGCCGTGCGCGTCGATTTCCGGACAATCCGTTCGCTTGGCCAGCCAAACAATGAGAGGGCCAAGAATGTGTCCAACACCGGGAACGAAAAACCCGGCCAATGCGCTGGCATGGCAGAGAATCGTCCAGGTTCGGGTGTCGGATGAGCTGGATGGAATAGGTGGTGGTTGATCCATAATTTAACCTTTCACTCGCTCGATCTGCGCGCCGAGCTCACTTAACTTTTCGTCGAGATGTTCGTAGCCGCGATCGATGTGATAAACGCGGCTGACCTCGGTCACTCCCTCTGCTTTCAATCCGGCAAGCACAAGAGCGGCGGAAGCGCGCAAATCGCTCGCCATCACCGGGGCGCCAAAAAGACGATCGACGCCCTGAATCACGGCGGTGGGTCCTTCAAGATCGACATGTGCGCCCATACGCTTGAGTTCGGCCACGTGCATGTAGCGCTGCGGAAAAATATTTTCCGTGATGACGCTGATCCCGCCAGTCGTCGAAAGCAGCGCGCACATTTGGGCCTGCATATCGGTGGGAAAACCGGGATACGGTTCGGTCGCGAGCTCGAGCGATTTGGCCACGCCGTTAGGCGACACCGTAATGGAATTGGCGGACGATTCGATTTTGAATCCGCACTTGCTCAGCGCGTTGGTCACCGCTTGAACGTGCTCGGGTTCGACGCGCTTGACCGTAATTCCCTTTCCACAAATCGCTCCCGCCACGAGAAATGTTCCGGCCTCGATCCGGTCCGGAATGATGTCGTGCTCGGCCCCGTGCAATTCCTTGACACCTTCAATGATGATCCGGCGCGTTCCCGCGCCTTCGATCTTTGCGCCCATCTTGTTTAGAAAATTCGCGAGATCGACAACTTCCGGTTCCTGCGCCGCCCCTTCGATCACGGTCGTTCCCTCCGTCAGCACTGCCGCCATCATCACGTTGTCGGTGCCGAGAACAGTCGGCCCAAATTTCCCGCGCAAACTGATGACTGCGCCCGTGAGTTTTGGCGCAAACACTTTTATGTTGCCGGCTTCCACTCGCACCGCCGCGCCCAACGCCTCGAATCCTTTCAAATGCAAATCGATCGGCCGATCGCCAATGACGCAGCCGCCCGGCATTGACACCGTTGCTTCTTTGCAACGGCCCAGCAGCGGACCGAGCACGCAAACCGAAGCGCGCATTTTGCGCACTACATCGTAAGGCGCGACCGATTCAATGTTCACCGCCGCGACATGGACTGTGCCGCTCGCACGTTCGACTTGCGCGCCGAGGTGCGTCAGAATTTGCAGCATGTAATTCGTGTCGCTCAGGTCCGGCACGCGATGAAGAATGCACGGCTCGCGCGTGAGCAGTGTCGCCGCCAGAATTGGCAGCGCGGAATTTTTCGAACCGCTGATTTTGATCGAACCGCTCAGCGCATGTCCACCGTGAATGCGGATTTTATCCATACCTGGCAATTAGAAAACGCGGGATACTTGAATAATCTGTTTTCGACTCGATGTCGTGGTAATTTTTTTGCGCGAGTAACTCTGCCAGCGCTTCGGCCTGGCCGAGGCCGATTTCCAAAGCAAGCAAACCGCCCGGCTTAAGATGCGACGGCGCCTGCTCGATCAATTGGCGAATCAATTCGTCCCCCCGCGCACCGGCGAAAAGCGCCACTTCCGGGTCGTGTAAGACCTCGCGAGAGAGAAGATGTCGATCTTGCATGGAGATATATGGAAGATTCGCGACGATCAGGTCGAATCTTTCAGAAATATTTTTGAGCAGATCGCCCTTCGACAACTGAACCCGTTCGGTCAGCCCAAGGCGTTCCGCGTTTTCGCGCGCGAGCGCCAGCGCGTCTTCAGAAACATCCACCGCGTAAATCTGTGCTTCCGGAAATTTCTTGGCGAGACTGAGCGCGATCACTCCACTCCCCGTTCCAACATCCAGAATTTTGGATTTTGGATTTTGGATTTTGGATTTTAAGAACTCTATGAGTTCTTCGGTTTCCGGCCGCGGCACCATCGCGCGTTTGTCGCAAAGAAACGTCTGGCCGCAAAATTCCACTGTGCCAAGAAGATGTTGGAGCGGCTCTCCCTGTCCGCGGCGACGAACAAGTTCGCGCAACGCGGTCAGTTCCGCTTCCGAGAAAATTCGCTCGAACTCGAGATAAAGTTCCATGCGCGTCCGTCCCAGCACGTGCGCAAGCAAGTGCTCCGCGTTCAACCGCGGATTGTCGATCTTGTGCTTCTTGAAATACGCAGTGGTCGATTGCACCACATCCAGAACGGTCATGGTGGAGGGACGCGCTGTGTCGCGTCCCATAATTAAGACGCTGACGGCGCAGCGCCCTCCAAGGCGCCTCCGAGTTGCTCAGCCACATCCGCCGCTTGCAGGGTTCGGATCATTTCGCCGAGGTCGCCTTCCATCACGCGGTCCAAGTTATAAAGCGTCAAACCGATGCGATGATCGGTGATGCGGTTCTGCGGAAAATTGTAAGTCCGAATTTTTTCTTCGCGCCCGCCCGAGCCGATCTGACTCTTGCGCACGGCGCTGTATTTTGCCGCCTCCTCCTGCTGTTGGCGTTCCAGCAGTCGCGCCCGCAAGATCGACAGTGCCTTTTCTTTGTTCTTAAGCTGACTGCGACCGTCCTGGCAACGAACGATCGTGCCGGTTGGAATATGCATTACTTGCACTGCTGAGTCCGTGGTGTTGACGCCTTGTCCGCCCGGACCGCCCGCGCGGGAAACTTCAATCCGTAAATCGTCCGGCTTCAATTCAACATCGACATCTTCCGCTTCCGGCAGCACCGCCACCGTCGCGGTCGAAGTATGAATCCGGCCCTGCGCCTCGGTCGCGGGCACGCGTTGCACCCGGTGCACGCCGCTTTCGTAACGAAGTTTTCGAAAAACCGATTCGCCTGAGACTTTGAAGATAACTTCTTTTAGACCGCCCATCTCCGACGGACTCGACTCCAGGTCCTCCGTCTTTAATCCGGCCGATTCCGCGAATCGATTGTACATGCGGTAAAGATCGGCTGCGAAAATGGCGGCTTCGCTGCCGCCCGTGCCGGCGCGAATCTCCACAATCGCGTCGCGATCTTCGTTTTCATCCGGCGGAAGAAGCGCGATCTGCAATTCGCGCTCGAGATCGACAACCTGTTTTTCCAAATCGGGAATCTCATCGTCGGCCATGGCCGCGATCTCGACGTCGCGCGAAGTGGCAAGCTCGCGATTGTCGTCCAACTGCTTTTTCGCGGCTTCCAGTTCGTTCCAGCGCGCGAGCAATTCCTTGATGCGCGAATGTTCGCGCATGATTTCGCCGGCGCGCTTGCGATTATCAAAGAGGCGCGGGTCGGCGATCTCGCGTTCGAGTTGTTCGAAGCGTTCGCGTTTGCGTTCGATGAGCGAATTGAAATCCATAAAAGGTGTAGCGGCGGCTGTCTCAGCCGCAAAAAGACGCTCGGCACGAGCGCCTCTACAACTCAGCTAAGCTTTTTTGCCGATGCGGGCGGCCTTGGTGCTGCCATAGCGCTGGGCAAATTTTTCCACGCGACCGGCGGTGTCGATGAATTTCTGTTCGCCGGTGAAAAACGGATGACAAGCGGCGCAGATACCGATTCTAATATCTTTGCGCGTCGAGCGGGTATGATAAACCGCGCCACACGCACACACGATATCGGTCTCGTAATATTCTGGATGAATGTCTGCTTTCATCTTCAAAAAGGAGCGCGGAACTTACCCGCACTGGTGGTTTTGCGCAAGGGATGAAATCGAACGACGCCCTGATTTCGGCTTGGGAGAAAACTCTCGTCCGCGCGCCAGATGCAATCGCGATCTTTGATACGAACAGGAGGGCGGTGCGCACATTTAGCCAGATCGAAACCCAAGTCCGCACTTTCGAATCAAAGATCGACATGTTCGGCGTGGGAAGCGTGGTTGCGATTCAGATCGGCAATCATGAAGATTGGCCGGCAATTCTTATCGCCTGTATGCGGCGCAAACTCGTTGTTCTGCCGCTCGAAAAATCGATCGGCCCGCAGCAACGCGACGCCGCGCTGGAAATTTGCTGCGCCAGCGGAATTGTCGAGGCCGCTGAACAAGTTCGCAAAATCGACGGGGCAAGTCCGCCGAACTGGGGCGAAAATTCGCCGTCGCTTCTCAAGTTAACTTCGGGAACAACGGCCGCGCCACGCGTAATCCGGTTCCGCAGCGAGCAACTCCTCGCCGATTGCAATCAGATTTGCGAGACAATGGGAATCAGCGACGCCGATCTCAGCTTCGGCGTGATCCCGATTTCGCATTCCTACGGTTTCAGCAATTTGCTCACGCCGCTGCTCGCGCGGGGAGTGCCGATGGTGTTGAGCCAGGACCGAACACCCCGCGCCGTCCTTGTCGATCTTGCCCGCACCGGCGCGACGGTCTTTCCCGGGATGCCGATTTTCTATCAGGCCTTTTGCGAAATGGAAAACGTCCCGGCGTTGCCGGGACTTCGGCTTTGCATTTCGGCCGGCGCGCCCTTGAGCGCAACAGTCGCGAAAAAGTTTCGCGAGAAATTCAAGCAACCAATCCATTCCTTTTACGGCGCATCGGAATGCGGCGGAATCTGTTACGATCGCGATGCCGCGAATGACATTGAAGGTTTTGTCGGCGCGGCGATGAAAGATGTCGATCTTGAGATTGTCGATGCAAGGGCGAAGTCGAGTCAGATCCGCGTCTACAGTGCCGCCGTGGGCGACGGTTATTTTCCGGAGCCGGACGAAGAGAAGTTAGGCCGCGGCTGTTTTCTTCCCGACGATCTGCTCGCACGCCACAACTCCGGCTTCAAAATTGTCGGTCGCGTTTCGGATGTGATTAATGTGGCCGGAAAGAAAGTGAATCCAGCGGAAGTGGAAGCGCATTTGCTCCGCTTTGCCGGTGTGCGTCAGGCGGTGGCGTTTGGCCGGGAATCGGCGCTGCGCAATGAGGAAGTGGTAGCATGTGTTGTTGCCGATGCCGACCTCCGCGAAAGCGATTTGCTGGAGTTTTGCCGAAGCGCGTTGAGCACCTGGCAGGCGCCAAAACGAATTTTCGTGGTCGATGCGATCCCGGTGAACGAACGCGGCAAGATCAGCCGACACGAATTGGCGAAGCGGTTCAAACAAAGGTAGGGA
Organism: Chthoniobacterales bacterium; assembly: GCA_035936875.1. GTDB lineage: Bacteria > Verrucomicrobiota > Verrucomicrobiia > Chthoniobacterales > UBA10450 > DASYVQ01. Next base: position 8,495 of record DASYVQ010000075.1, on the reverse strand, counting down.
CATCGCGCTGCGATGTCCGCGGACGCCGCAGCGCGGCGTCCCTACCACCAAAAATGCTTTGCATTTGCCGTGAAGCGGGCATTGCTACCGAAATAGTGGTTAAAGAAAAGTCGACGCAGAGTAAACGGCCGTCCAAGTTCGACGCCCGGGTTCTGGTTTTGCAGCCGGACAAGAAACTCGCATCCACGATTTCGAGTGCACTCGAGGAAGCGGCACCAGACGCGCTCGTTGAGATGGCGCACGATCTAGAGGAAGCGCAGCAGCTCGTGCTGGGAGTGAAGCCGGAACTTTTCGTGCTCGATGTCGATGCGGCTCCCGATCTCGGTCAGGAATTTCTGTACGATCTGCGCACGAGTCATCCAAATGCGCGCGCGATCGTCTTAACGGGAATTCATTTGCCGGCCCATCGCGAACAGGCCGCCGGATTGGGGGCGATTCATTTTTTGGAGAAACCGTTTCCGCACGACGACTTTGTCGATCTTGTCCAGGCTCTGCTGCGGCCTTCGGGCAAAGCAGAGAGCGAGAAATTTCAGGGCACGCTGCGCGATCTTCACATCACCGATATCATTCAGTTGAAGTGCATGAGCGGGGCGACGTCGGTGGTGGAATTCACCGGACCGCGCGGTCAGAAGGCCCGCGTCTTTTTCGAGAACGGTCAAGTGCGTCACGCGATTGCGCCGGGCCAGGAGGGCCTGGCCGCGTTCAACGAGATCGTGAGTTGGAAAGGCGGAACGATTTCGGAAGTTTCTGACGCGGGACCGTGGCCGCGCACGATCGATCTCGATTGGCAGATGTTGCTCATGGAAGCGACACGCCAAATGGATGAGACGAGCGCAACCGACACGGAAAGGCCTGTGCGCGCCGCGCCGGCAGCGAAATCGAAAGTGTTGGCCACCGACGACAGCCCGATGTTGCTGAGTTTCGTGCAGGAAATTTTAATCGACGCGGGTTATGAAGTAAGCGCGGCCGCGACCGGAAAAGAAAGTTTGCGCGCCGCCCAGACCGATCTGCCGGATCTCATTCTTCTCGATTACCTCCTGCCCGACATGAAAGGCGACGAAGTCTGCCGCAGATTGCTGGAGAATCCGGCCACGGCAAAAATTCCAGTCCTTTACATGTCAGGATTCGGCGCCGACCTCCAGCCGGATAGGGTGGCAAATCCGAATGTGATTGGGTTCTTGAATAAACCGTTCACTTCGGATTTGCTTATCGAAACCGTGGAGACCCATATGCCGAAATCACCGGAAGAGCCGGAGCCAGCCCAACCGCAAACAACACCGAGCGAGAAACCGCGCCAAGCCGAGGCGCAATTTCCCATCGAACAGGAACCCGCGTATCGCGAAACGAGCGAAGTGGGCCCCGAGCCTGCGCAGACCGCGGAAGCGCCGTGGTGGAGCGCAGCTCCAGCAGCCGAGCCTTCGGCTGGCGCGATTGATCCCTACGCCGGTGCTTCGTTCGCCGCGCCAATGGCGGAGCAATTCACTGCCCCGGATGAATCGGTGACCGGAGGCGCCTATTTCTGCGGTGACACCAAATTTTTCTCACTCAACTCCGCGCTGCGAACAATCGTCAAAGAAAAATTGACCGGCACGTTGCGCGTCTTTTGGGACAGAGAACCGGTCGAGCTTCTCGTGCAAAATGGGCAAATCATGTTCGCAACGACGCGCGATCCGGAGCTGTATTGCCCGGAGGCGCCGATTACTCTGGCCAACGTCGACGCCGGACGAATCGACGCCGCTCGCGATCAACAGCGCGAAACCGGCTGTCCGCTCTTCGTTACCCTGGCGCAGGAGAATTTAATTTTGCAGGAGCCGGCGGCGCAGTTGGTTCAACACCACGGCCAAAAACTTTTCGCCCAGCTTTGGGCTGTTCCAGCCGTCCGATTTCTTTTCGAACGGCGCTACGACTTGCCGAGCTACGCGAATGCGACCCCCGCGGAACCGGACGTCGATCATTGGATGCTTGCGAGTTTGCGTTTTATTCAATACCCGCAACTGGGCGAGCGCGCATACTACGATCCCTCATCCGTTCCCGCTTACACCCGCGACGGATTTGAGCGCGTACAAAATCTCCGCCTCACCGTGGCGGAAGCGCAGTTTGCTTCGCAATTCAATGGCAGCCGTTCGATTCAGCAAATCGCAAAGAATTTGCGGCTCGACATCAAATTTGCCGGACTGACGCTGTTCCGTTTCCTCGCTCTCGAGATCGTGGAATGCTGGCCGCTGACCACCGCCGGCGGACCGGAGCGCAAGGGCGTCTTCCAGCGACTAACTCAGGCCATCGGTTTGGGCGAGTAGACTGGCGCCGAAGCCGCGTTGACCATGAAGAAAAAGACCCTTGTCGTCGATATCGGCGGCACGCACGTGAAGTTGATGGTGAAGCGGGGCGATCATCGCGAGTTTGATTCCGGCCCCAAAATGCGGCCCAGGGAAATGGTCGCGCAAATCAAGCAGATTACGCGCGGCTGGAATTTTGACACGATCTCAATCGGATTTCCCGCGCCCGTTCGCGGGGGCAAGATCGCGCGAGACCCAAAACATCTCGGTCCCGGCTGGGTCGGGTTCGATCTTCGCAAAGCGCTCGGCAAACCCGTGCAGGTAATCAATGACGCGGCCATGCAAGCGCTCGGAAGTTATCGCGGCGGGCGAATGTTGTTTCTCGGTCTCGGCACCGGACTCGGTTCCGCGCTTGTTTGGGAAAAAACGTTAATGCCGCTCGAGCTGGGCGATCTGCCGTATCGCGACCGCGATATCATCGAAAATTTTCTCGGCATTCCTGGAATTAAGCGACTCGGCGAACCGGAATGGAAACCCGAAGTTATCTTCGCCGTCACTCAGTTGAAGCGTTGCTTCATCGCCGATTACGTCGTGCTTGGGGGCGGCAACGTGAATCGATTCGATCGGCTCCCGGATGGAATCGAGCGCGGTCGCAACGAGAACGCATTTCTCGGCGGTATGCGCCTGTGGGAAACCGACGCGCGCACTCGTAAGAAAAAATGGAACGTGATTTGATCGCGCGCCGCAGGATCGACATTTAACAAGATCGACATCGTGCCAGGGAGGGGACTCGAACCCCTAAGGATTTCTCCACCAGATCCTAAGTCTGGCGCGTCTGCCAATTTCGCCACCCTGGCCTTTCGATCTCAGATTGTAGGTTTCAGATTGCGGATTTCAAATAATGCGGACATCTCGCTATGCCACGATTTGATCGCGCGGTCGTTGATTAGCGAAAATACCAAGTTATTTTCCCGCACATGAAATCCGTCGTCGCTCGCCTTCTTTTTTTACTAACAGCGCTTCCGGCTTGCTCGTTGGCTTCGAACAGCGTGGTGAACATGTCGCATTACGATATGATGCGACCCGATTTCGTTGGAATCAAAAACGAGGGCGGCGTCGGCATCATTCACGAAGTGACCTTTCCCCGCTTCCAACGCGATTCGAAATATCGAGAGCGGCAGAACGCAGCGATCCAAGCCGGTCTGTTCTGGGGCGCATATCACTTTGGCGATGCGACTGATCCGATCCGGCAGGCCGACCACTTCTTGAATACAGTTGCGTCAGCGCGTCCACGCATTCCGATCGACGATCCGGAGAAGCGCCCGCCCGGCGTATTGCTCGTCCTCGATTTCGAAAGGAACGGTCATTATCCCGGCGGAACGATGAGCGTGGCGCAAGCAGTCGCGTTTGTGGAGCGAATCAACGAGCGGACCGGAAAGTATCCCGGCCTGTATTGCAGCGAGTATCGACTGCGCCAGATGCTTTACGGGTCCGGCGCAACCGCCGCGCATCGCCGGGCCATTACGAATTGCTGGTTGTGGGTGGCAAACTACCACGCCGAGCCGCGAAACACCGCGCCTTGGAGTGGCTGGCATCTCTGGCAATACACCGGAGATGGAAAATGCGGACTGCGCCCGCGAGTAAATTTCCCGATGAGCGTGGCCAACATTCGCAGGGCCGAGCGCAATATTTTTCGCGGCAACAACGCCGCGCTCCAACTCTTTTGGAAAGAACACGCCTGGTACCCTGGCGGCTAGATGTTGCCTCAACGACTCGACAATGCCAGTCCGGCTCGGACCTCAACGACTCAACGTTTCTTATCGCGCTGAATCCCGCGTTGGGTCGTGAGATAAACGATTCGCCTCTCCCTCAGGGAGAGGATTGAGGTGAGGGTGAAGTCTTCGCTGCAGAAATGCCTCGTTGCGTCGTTAAGTAAACCGCAAAACTCCCGAGCCAGTGTCCGCCTTCGTAATGTTCGCCGGTCACCGCTGCTAGTCCCGCGCGCCGATGCTCATCAACCGCAGCCTGAAGCGCAGGCCGACGCGGATCATCTGTTGGAAGCGCGGAAATAATTCCTTCCAACATCCAGCCGCGGCTCAGATTCAATCCGTCGAGATGCGCCAGCTTCGGATCGCTTGGATCCGGAGAGTGCGTCACGGGTAACCAATCCACTGCAGCCGCGTCGCTCTCTTGAGGCGTTTCTGGAATTTGGGGCATGAATTCCGTCAACCAACCTGCGAATTCTTTCTGCGGGAGCACCCGCCGCATCAAATCGGCTTCACCGAGACACGGCGAAAGAAAATCTTCGCCCGACGGTTCGTAAGTCATCGGACAACTCTTGTCCGCCAGAAAAAATTTCTTGGCCGAGTCGCGGATCAGTTTTGCAAAGGCGTCGTCGTGCACCGTGCGCGCGTAATCGAGCATCAACCCGAGCCCGAACGCGGTTTGATCGTGCTCGCCGATGCGCACCGGATGCGAAAGTTTCGGCAGCCACGTTTTCAATCGCTCCACCGCTGCTTCCTCGAGCGGACGTAAATTCGAATACATGTCTCGTGCCTGCGGATCGTCCCATTCGCGCAACTCCGCGCAGAGTTGGAGCAGCCACGACAATCCATACGGCCGCTCGAAACTGGCGCGGCCCGTCCCACGAATATAAGCCGCTTCTTGTTTCAAATTTTCTGCGCTCAGACTTTGTTTGAGCGCTTCCCGAGCGGCCTCCGCGAACGGTGCCTCGGGAAACGTGCGCACCAGCCTGACTAGCAGCCAGTGTCCGTGCACCGACGAATGCCAGTCGTAACAGCCGCAAAATGCCGGTGTCAGTTTCCGCGGCGGGGCGATGTCGGCATCGCTGTTCAGCACATGACTGATCTTGTTCGGATATTCTTTGTGCACGCACGCCAGCGCGAGCTTCGCGAATCGCTCCGCCGCTTTTGCATCGAATGCCGGAGCGGGATTATCCGCCGCGATCGCAATTAACGGCGCGAGCAGGCAAACAAAGAAGACGATCGACCCGCTCGGAAAAAATAATTTTCCTGACTCGTTAGGCTCCATCAGTTGGCGGGCGGCGTGATTGTCATTACCCCTTTCATTCCGGCGGCGTAATGACCTGGGAAAGTGCAAATGTAATCGTACGTTCCCGGCTGGCTCGGCGCCGTGAACGTGATGCTGTCTGACTCGCCCTGGCCGAGCAATTTTGTCTTGAACAACACATTCGTCGCCTGGTCCGCCGGGATGTAATCGGTCTCCGCATGGGCCGCTCCGGCCGCGATCAACTTGGCAGCATCGGTTCCTTTTTCGAGCAACACCCAATTGTGAGCCATGGCTTCCTTGGGCAGCTTGCCAATGCTCGTCAATGTGACCGTTACCTTCTGGCCCGGCTTCGCTTCGAAACTCGTGACATCAAATTTCATCTCATCGTTGCCGATGATCTTGACCAGCTTGAGGTCGGCTTCTCGACTCTTCGAACAACCAGCCACAGCGATAGCGACGACAGGAACCATGAACAACGCGCATAAAGGATTTTTCATCCTAAAATTCAATCGCTCACAAATTTCGTTTCATCAACCGTGTGGATAGCTAAACTTCACGCCGACCTATGCGACCTCTTCACTTCTTCACCGCTTGCGCTTTCTTTCTCAGCGCGCAAATCACAACCGTGTCCGCTGCCGAATCAACGACCGCCACTGCGACCAACCCATTGCTCATTGAGAGCGCGCTTCCGTATCACGTTCCGCCGTTCGACAAAATCAAAGACGAACATTTCGCCCCGGCGATCGAGGCCGGCATGCGCGAGCAGCTCAAGGAAGTCGACGTCGTCGCCAACAATTCGGAGAAACCGACGTTCGATAACACGGTCGTCGCACTCGAACGCACCGGGCGGCTGCTCGATCGCGCCGAGCACACCTTCTCGAACCTGAACGCCTGCAACACCAACCCGGCGATGCAAAAAATCGAGAAAGAAATGGCGCCGAAGCTTTCCGCGCATAGCGACGCGATTCATCTCAACGGTAAATTGTTCGCGCGGATCCAGGAGCTTTACGACAACCGGGAAAAGCTCGGGCTCGATCCCGAGTCCGCTTACCTGCTTGAGCGTTACTACAAGGATTTCGTTCGCGCCGGCGTTAAGCTTTCCGACCCCGACAAAGAGAAGCTAAAGAAGATCAACGCCGAGCTGGCAACGTTGCAGACCGATTTCGAGCAGAACGTGCTCAAGGAAAAGAACGCGTCGTCCGTGGTGGTCGATCGGAAGGAAGATTTGGCCGGTCTTTCCGATAACCAAATGGCGTCCGTGACCGCGGCGGCGAAAGCCGAGCACAAGGAAGGTAAGTTCGTCATTCAACTCCAGAACACCACTGGACAACCGTTACTCGGCTCGTTGCAAAATCGGCCGTTGCGCCAGCGCATCATGGAGACGTCGCTCGCGCGCAACAGCAAAGGCGGCGAGTTCGATACCCGCAAGGTCGTTTTGCGAACGGCGCAACTTCGAGACGAGCGCGCCAAACTGCTCGGCTACGCAAATCACGCCGCCTATCAACTCGAAGATCAGACCGCGAAGGATGTTCCCACCGTAAACAAACTTCTGGGCGATCTTGCGCCGCCCGCGGTCGCCAATGCGAAACGCGAAGCTGCCGACATGCAGAAGATTGTCGATCAACAAAACGGCGGATTTCAGATCGCGTCGTGGGACTGGGATTTTTATTCCGAGCAAGTGCGCAAAGCGCGCTATGCCTTTGATGAATCGCAGCTGCGCCCTTACTACGAACTGAACCATGTGATTCTCGACGGCGTCTTCTTCGCCGCCGGAAAACTTTACGGGCTGACGTTCAAGGAACGGCACGACATTCCGGTTTACCTGCCGGACGTGCGCGTCTTCGAAGTTTACGATCGCGACGGCAAACCGCTCGCGATTTTCCTCGGCGACTATTATGCGCGCCCATCGAAACGCGGCGGCGCGTGGATGAACGCCTACGTCCAGCAGAGCGGTCTGTTCGCCACTAAGCCGGTCGTCGCAAACCATCTCAACATTCCCAAACCGCCGCCGGGCGAGCCGACTTTTCTCACGCACGACGAAGTCCGCACCGCTTTTCACGAATTCGGCCACGCGCTCCACGGAATGTTCTCAAACGTGAAATATCCGCGGTTCAGCGGGACGAGCGTGCCGCGCGACTTCGTCGAGTATCCTTCGCAGGTGAACGAGATGTGGGCGACCTGGCCGGAAGTGCTGAAGAATTTCGCCAAGCATTATAAGACCGGCGAACCGATGCCGCAGGCGTTGCTCGACAAAGTGGAGGCTGCCGAAAAATTCAATCAGGGTTACAAGACAACCGAATATCTGTCGGCATCACTTCTCGATCAGGCATGGCATCAACTCGATCCTTCTCAGATTCCAACGGACGCGGTGGCGTTTGAAGGAGGCGCGTTGCACAAGGCCGGCGTCGATTTCCCGCCGGTGCCGCCGCGTTATCGCAGCTTCTATTTCTCGCACGCGTTCGCGGGCGGTTATTCCGCCGGATATTATTCCTATCTTTGGAGCGAAGTGCTCGACGCCGACACGGTCGAGTGGATTAAGGAGCACGGCGGATTGAAACGCGAAAACGGCGATCGCTTTCGAGAAAAGCTGCTGTCGCGCGGCGGCTCGGCCGATGCGCTCGGCTTATTCAAGAATTTCACCGGCCGCGATCCGTACATCGAGCCGTTGCTCAAACGCCGCGGCCTCGATCGCGCACCCGGCGCCGACGATTCCCAGGCCGGCTCCGACAAACCGAATCCATAACTGTAGGGGAAGCCGTTGGCTTCCCCCGCCGTTCTTCTGTAGCGGCGGTCTATGACCGTCGCATTACAGGTTCCGACCTCCGACTTCTGTCCTCTGATCTTCTGGTGGAATCGTCCCGTACTTTTGTTACTGTGCTAACTGCATAAAATTCGTATGGCCGATACCGTAACTCCCAGTGATAGGCAGGTTCAGAAACCGGAGGCTCCGTCCGCCAGTCCGGCCTCAACCGCCACTCCGGCTCCGGAGAGGGCGGATCTGCGTCCGGAAAATATTCAGGACGCCGTCATTCGTCTCGCCGGCAATTCTCAGGACGGCATTCAGTCCGCCGGCGCCTTTCTCGCGCGGCTCGCCGGACGCAGCGACCACGACGTCATGACTTATATGACCATCCCGTCCACCATCTCTGGCGGGCCATCCATCTTCCAGGTCCGGATGGGTACGGGAGA
>DASYVQ010000074.1:0-9629 GCA_035936875.1 Chthoniobacterales bacterium | reverse complement strand
CAGCGGCTGAGAGCAAACCACAAAAGGACCAGCGGCAACAGACTTTCTTAGTACACCGGCCAGCGTGCCTGCTCGCGAAAGCTTTCGGAGTTGAGATTTGACCCCGTTTGCCTTGCCTAGTTATAGGGTCGGCGGGTCACCAATTATCAATCAGCTGATACGACTGTGACTGCGGGTCGCGAAGCGGGGAAATAGCGTCCGTCATTTTGATCTGATGCCACGATGACGCATCGGTGACACGGTCGGCGTAATATTGGACGTCTTTGATTCGCCGGAAGTGCCGAAACCAAACTCCTATTTCTGGAACTGGCTCTCGAATGTAGTTGTAATTCCCTGCTACAGTCACCAAAGCGAACGGGAAGTGATGCGCGATAATTAGCGCGCGGTCATTAACCGCCATTCCGTGAGCGAACTCCCAGTAATCGCGATGCTGTTGAGGCAATCGCGCCTGAGTCGTCCGCATCAAGTCACCCACATCTTGCTCGAAATCGAGGCCGATAAATCCCGCACACAAGCTTTGCGTGGAATGAAGGACTGCGTCCCCAGGGGCATCCGGGTGAAGCTGCATTCTCCAGTAAGTCATTTCTATTACTCCGCTAGGTTTGCTCTGATTTCGATTGAACGTTCAAAAGGCTAGATAAGTTGAGATCAATCAGGATTTTCCGGCCCAAACGAAATGCGTGGGTGACATTTGCTGGAAACGCTCGCGCGGGACATTGAGTTTTCCGCGGACCGTTTGTGCTTTCTTCAACTGCGCTGGGGTCCACTTTTTGCCATCGGCGAGTTCGTTCCAAGGTTTTGCTGGTGGAATGCCGTGGGTGACGGATTGATCAAGCACGATGTCACGGAAGAGACGTTCGAAGGCTGTGTACGAGTCGTCCGACTTTGGTTTTCGACGAGTTTCTTTCTTCTCGTCGTCGAGTGCATCCCATTTGTATTTTTCAACTTCGTAGATCGCATCGGCGTTCACGGGCCATGCAGCTGCGATTCGCGTGTCTTTGAACAGCGCAGCTGACCAATCTGGTAAAGCAATCGGACCTCCTTTTGCTTTGTGCTCGAGGTGCCACTCGGCTTTTTCGCTTAGCCACCACGTGAAGGCGTCAATGAATTCCTGCGCGTAAGCGACCGGACCGGCCATCCAGCGGTTGCCGACTTTCCATTGCTCGTCCCAGCGACGTTTGTAAACGGGCTGCTCGATGCGGCGGATGTGTTCGTTGTCCCGGATGACTTCGAGCCGCGCGTGCCAGAGCTTTTTCTTCGCGGCTGACCAGCCGCTGGGAATTCGCGCGAGCGATTTGTCGAAATCGCCCTCGGCTTCCACCCACAACCGGAACGGGCGCTCGTCGCGTGCGAGCGCGAGATCGGCATCGTCCTCCAGCTCCGCAACGGCCGGATCGGTTTTAACGATCAACCCGTAAGCGGCATAAACCAGCCAGTCCATCTCCTCCTGCCGCGCGATCATCTCGCGGCGCAGCGTCTCGCGGATTTCCCGCGCGCGGGCGAAGCGTTGCTGCAATTCCTTGGTCGAGGAAAACAGCGCGCCGATTTCCTGGTGCGGTTTCACGTAGCCCGGCAGCGAAGTATTCCACGCGTGATAAGCCTCGTTCGGTTTTTCAAAAAGCTCGCGCAGCGCCAGCGAGGGCAACTCACGTCCGCGCTCCCAACACTCGCACGCAAGCGTGGTCAAGCGGTCCGCCAGCGCGTTGCTTTTCCCACGTAGGGCATCAGCAATCGCGATAGGAATGGGCAACTGCTGAACCTTGCCTCCAGCAAATTCAAAGTATGTGTCAGTCGCGCCCTCTTCAGCCTCACGTTTACTAAAGCAAACTTGCTTCAACCAAAATAACGGAGTGCTGGCGTTGAGAAGGCTCGCAACCAAATGATGCTCGTCGGAGCCTGCATTTGATGTCAACTCAATGAGCGGGTTGGCTCTGTTTGCAATAAAGGGCTTCTGAATGACTTCTGTGTGAACGTGCGTAGCGATCTCGCAAATCGACAAAGCCAACCCTCCGCGGATTCGTTCGGGGAAGACTAACGAATATTCCCACCAAGCGAGCTGGCGTTCATCTTGAGTTTCACCGTATGAAAGTCTTTGTCGTAAGAATGCCTTCCAAGGCAATAAGTATTCCTGAATCGAACTCGACTGAGTTTTGGGTAAAAGGTTTCCCTCAACCGTGTAGGGGCACAGACAATGTGTTTCAGCATGGGACCAGTTGCGAAATAGATCGCCAACCGCGAAGCGAGCTATACCATCGTCAGTCAAACCTATTCGTCGCAACACATGCTCGTCGATGAAGAACAGTTCGTCTGCGCCGGTAAAGCAAACTCGACCAATTGTGCCGACTATAAATTCATCAAATCTCTGTGTGACCTTAGCTTCGAGTAGCCGTCGCAAGTTATCCGCACCAAGATCAAAATTAGTGGGCCAAGTGAGAAGGCGATCACGCGGCCAATCATACACGGCTATTCGCCGATCCTGATATTCTGGCAGATCATGATGGTCCGAAATCGTAATCCAAAGCGCGCTCTCTTCGGGAGGAGTGCGAAGGTCGCCGCCACCAGGTAGAATAGCTGTAACGCGAATCGTTTGCTTTTTGTCGGGCTTGTCGTTGGCACCAAAGACAAGGCATGTAGGCGTTCCATGCCCAGGAAACATTAAGCCCGAGCAGTCCACCATTTTTTGCAAATTAACTGTCGGGAAAAAATCTTCGACGAGAGGTCTTCCGAATTCTCGCTTGGCGAACGCATTGGACACAATGAAACCTAACTGGGCCGAAGGCTTCAGTAGTCCGAAGCTCACCTCAAAGAAAGGAGACACGAGCAGGTATGTTCCTTCGCATACGCGCGGCCAGCGCTCGCGATAAAGCTCGCGCTTTTCCGCGCTGCGCGCGGTGACGAACGGCGGGTTGCCGACGATCAAATCGAAACCCGCGTCGGATTTCGGCGGGCGAGCGGCGGTCAACTCCTGCTGGCGCTGCGCTTCGTTCACGAGCTCCAGTTCCCCACGCAAAGTCGCCGCCGGTGTGCCACTGAGCACGTGCGGAAAGTCAATGCGCCATGCGAAGTTCAGAGGCCCATCCATCTCCGACCCTTCCAATTCGCGGAGCTTGCGATAGAAATCGACTGCCTTTTGTGCGGACTGTTGCTTTAACTTGCGAAGATTGGTTTCGTCGCACTCCAAATGCTTGAGCGCCGTTTTGAGTCGCTCAATCTCTTCGTCGATACGCCTATGCGTCTCGCTATCGGAAAGACCGCCGCCGAACCAATCTGTGCCGAGATTAAACGAGTGATCCGAGAGCATCTTAATTTCATCGCCGACGATGCGCCGTGCGAGCGCGATTCGTTTTTCCAGGATTTCCAGTCGCAGTTTTTTCTTCGTCTCGCCGCGAACGGACTTGTGCAGCTTCCTCCCGAGTTTTTCGATGCGCTTCAGGTCGGCGGCATACTGGCTCGGCTTCTGCGGCTCGATACGAACGGGATGGCCGCAGACGTAGTCGTGCAGGCTATCGCCACGCTTGAAATTCATTTCAAGGTTCGGGAGCTGTGAGATTTTGTTGATCGCCTTGATGAACTCGCCGCGCTCGGCTTCGAATGGATTGACGCCCAGCTCGTAATCGACGAGCAGACTCAACCAGAGCCGCAACCGACATATTTCAATCGCCTGCTGCTGGATATCGACGCCGAACAGGCTGTTCTGGATGAAGTATTCCTTAACGTGCTGCATCCATTCTGTGCCGGAGCCTTTCACCGGATCTTGATAGCCGTGTGCGACGGTTTCAAAGAGTCGCTGAAGCGAAGCGAGCTCGTGGAGCAAGCCAACTGGAAACGCTCCCGAACCCACAGCGGGATCGAAAGTTCGCATTTTTCGCAAGGTTTCGAGGCAACGCTTCGCCTCTGCGGGACTGAGCAAGCTCTTCAGTTCTTTCAGTTCTTCGTCAGAAAATCCGTCGCTTGGATCGATCTCTTTGAACACGCGACTGATGCGGTCGCTCCATGTCGCTTGTTTGGCAGGATCCCCCAAAGATTCTGCGCGCTGCGAAAAATAGAGCCGTAAGGTTTCGCGGCATATGAAATGAACTACGATACGCGGCGTATAATAGCTACCGGTAGCTTTACGCTTGTCAGGTGCTTGGTATTCATCGCCGGCACTTTCGGCATGGAGAACGATGCTCTCGAAAACTTTGCCGAGCATCTCGGGGTCGACGGCAACTTCCTGTGAGAGCGGCGTATCCTCGCGCACTGTGAAGTTGTAAGCCTCTAAGAGATCTTCAAAGAGACTGGCGAACGTGGCGTTCCGAATGCGTAATTTGGAAGAGGGGAGCTTGAACTCGTCATCATCAAACAAACCGCCATTGAGAAACGGGATGCCCGGAAATCGATCTCCAAAGTCTTGCTCAGCAAGCGTGTGAAAAAGCCGGTGAAGAAAGTCTTGATAGTATGTAAAGCCGTCGTGATCTTTTTGATGTTCGGCGAAATTCTTGATCAGGTAATCAGCCTCTTGATTCAGCCAGCCACGATTCTGGGCGAAATAGACAAAGATTAATCGTTCGATAAGCAGCTGCGCCTGGCTGAAGGCCCCGGGTCCGCTCATGTGCTGATATTCATGCAAGTCGGACTCGATCGCCTTGATGTGACTGTCGAGCTTTTTGAAGAACTCATTGGTGAGCGCTTCCTTGTCGAAGGCGTCGTTGCAAAGCGCCGTGATCGCGGCTGCGGTCCGCGATTTGAGCGTGCTGACGTTGAGCTTGGCGAGACGTTCCGCTGCCGTTCGATACCGTTCGCCTGGACCAAATCGGAATCGGCGCAGTAGAAGTCGCGAAGCAGTTGCACCCTCCTCTGGGGCAGCAGCGCGCAATCGCGCATGCACGATGTCTATCTGCGCGCCTTGATCCCGTCCGAGAGTCTGCGGTTTCGCAAAAGCATAAAGCGCATCGGGAAACGTCTTTCGCAGTTGAAGGATAATCGTGCGTTGATCCGACAGATTGAAGTCCCGCAGAGTTCCGTAAATGACGGCGAACCCGCCGAGACGCGGGTCACCTTCCTTCGCAAGAATCTCGAACGATTCTTTTTCTACAACCTGCGCAACCTGGCCATCGCCCCAGTACTCAGCGCTTCGACTTGGAAGCTTAGTCTCCGCATGCTCGAAGGCGAGATGTTTGCAGAAGAGCGTAAGGAGATCGTCTTTCGATCTAAGTTTACTGTCTCGAAAGAGGCGGAGTAGCTTGGATTCAAGCTCGTGGTTCCGAGGGTTGGCCATTCGCGTTAAACGAGCGCTTCCGTGCAGATGATTATTGGAACTGATTCCTTTTGAACGCTCGTATGGCGAGCTTGCTCGATCCATAAATCGTCGAGCTTGCACGAGAAGGCGATGTCAGTGAGTCGTTCGACGTTAACTTGAGGATCATCGCTAATCGTACGCCGCCAGTCGCGCAATTCGCCTTCAGTACGCGCGTCGAGCGGGAGGCGGAAAAGCTCGCGCAAATGCGCAAGTCTGTTCTTAATCTCTTCGTCTTTGGAATCAATGAAAGCCTTCTGAATCTCATCTACCGCTCGCCGGACTGGCGGAGAAAGCCGGTGGGGCAAGCCACCAGCGGCTAGATGATCGGCGAACGCCTTCTCAAACTGTGCGCGAAGCTTTTCAACGAGGGCATTGTAATCGGAAGGAAGCTTCGTCGGCGTTTCTTCCTTTGAACATCGGATCGCCGCGATCGCTTCCATTTGATCTTCTGCGAGAATCTTTCCATCCTCGTCAGCGAGGTAGAGTTTTTGAAATTCCGCCGCCTTGCCAAAGAAAAAGATAGCTGGCTTTTCCTTTAATTTGGAAAGAGGGGAGTCTTCCGTCTGAGGCCATGCTAGCTTTCGCCCAGTGCGTAGCGCGTTTGGGAGACGTTTGATCTTGGCCATAAATTCAGGCTCTTCACGTTCCAGTTTTCGAATGAAATCCTCGGCCGATTGGATACCGAGGCTGTCATAGTCCGCGTCCGCTTCCTCAAGGGATTCGAGCGCTTTGCCATCACCTTCATAAATAGCGTACATCGCCTTCTCATTTAACTGTTCTTCAGGGTCGAGAATGGGCGCGTCTTCGCCGATTGAAGTGTGAATTTCTGCTATCCGTTCACGAAGGGTCTGCTCAATTCCAAGATGGTCGTCAAGTTTCGGATCGGGCAGGAAGTTAAACGCATAAATTTCTCGATGAAGAGTGTTAAGCCGGTCGATGCGGCCAAAACGTTGGATAAGCCGAACGGGATTCCAGTGAAGATCGTAGTTAAGTATGTAAGCGGCGTCTTGGAGGTTCAGTCCTTCCGAAAGAACATCGGTTGCGATTAGGACCTGAATCGGTTGTTCTACATTTCCTCCGGGGACGTTGTTGGCAATCGGTGCGAACCGTCGAACTACTCCAGTCAGGTCGGAACGTTTGCTATCGGCGAACTCAAGGTTCCGGTACTTGCTTCGGAGATTCTTATAGAGGTATTCGCCCGTGTCGGAAAATTGGGTAAATACCAGCAGTTTGTGTTGGCGAAGCAACGATTCTTCGTCCAGCCACTTGATAAGACGCTGAAGCTTGGCGTCATGCGCGGGAGTAATCGGTTCGACGGCATCTCTTATCTTTTGAAGGCAGTGCACGTCGTTTGTGATATCCGCTTCGAGCCGGGTTCGATCGAAAGACTTGATGTCGTACTTCGCGCTGACGCCTCGCAATGACTCCAAAAGGTCTTCATCTTCGGCATCCCCTTCTTCGAGATCCTTCAGTAGTGGCTCGACGTCTTCGCCTGCCGAAATTTTCCCTTCCTTCAGGAGCGCGAGAAAGAGACGATGGGATTCGAGTAGGTGCGACACAGTGCAACGGAATGCTTCGACGCTTGATTCAAGCCGCTTAAACAGCAGTGATCTCATCAAACCCGAAAGGCGCAGCCCGGCACGTGCTAAATCCTTGTAGGGCGACTGCGAGCGCATCGCTGCGTCGACATAGTCAATGAGTCCGTAACGCGCATAGCGAAGGCCTTGGGTCTTTCCCTCCTTCGGATTCGGCGGTTCTATTAGACGACGAAGCTTATCGTACAGTCCGTTATAAGCCTTGTTAATGTTGTATTTGATCGTCGTTAGTTTTCGGTCTGGGAAAATTAACTTACGGCCGTTGATCTGCGCGTTCGGCCAATGCTCTCGAATGTGCGTACGGGTGCGCCGAACCATGAAGTGTTGCAAGAGCGGGGGCATTTCCCGTTCGTGTTTGTCGACCAGCCGGAAGTACTTTGAGAGACTTGGCGGCGTCACGCCTAGATCGATGGCGTCCTCGGGATGAAATAGGGCGATCTGATTAAAGACGTCCTTCGCAAGCCGGTTGCGGGGCGTTGCGGTCAGGCAAATTACCGGCAGACCGCGTTTGCGTAGGTAATCCGATGCTTGTTTGTACTGCTCGGTATCGCTATGTCTGAAGTTGTGTGATTCATCGACAAGCGCGAGGCGTGGCTCGAAGTCTTCTAGGATTGCCCAGTCAAAATTCGGCGAACGAATTTGTCCAAGCGTTAGGACTTTTGCACGAAGTCCATATTCGTTGTTGTACTTTTCCCACATCGAACGCAATTGCTTCGGACAAATGATTAGAGCGCGCCATCGTTCGCGCGCGTGAAGCCATTTAAGCAGCGCCGTTCCCATTAGTGTTTTTCCGAATCCAACCACATCGCCGAGAATCACGCCGTTTTGACGTTTCAGAATACGCAAGGCTGACTGAACTGCCGCCCATTGAAAGTCCGTGAGGGGTGGAAAGTCACTCGGCATTGCCTGGAGGGGATGCTCGAGTCGATCGCGAACAAGCTCGAACAGCACCTTCACATAAAGTTCGAATGGAGTGATTGAATTGAGGGCCCAGCTAGCCCGCAACTCGCGCATCAGATCAGCGTCGAAGTCTTCCGCCTCGCCCCACAAGTCGTTGAACCACTTCGTGAGTTGCTCATGATTGCCTTTGCCGTGGACCTCAACGTTCAGTTCGGTGTTGTCGACAAGACCCGAGAGCGAAAGATTGGATGAGCCGATAATCGCCATTCCGCGATCGTATCGCTCCGTCGGATAATCAAAGATGTACGCTTTCGCGTGAAGGCGCGACTTCGTGTAGACGCGGATGATGAATCGTTTTTCTTCTATGAGCTTCAATAACAGGTTTATTACGCGCTCGTCTTCGTCAGTTTGACTGAGCTGCTCGATGCGAAGGCGAATCGCTGCGCCCACTTCATCTAACGTTGTCTGCCGCTCCTTTTGGTTCGCGAATTCACGTTTTCGCGTCTGATCCAAGAGTTGGGCAGCGGAATGCGTTTCGGCCAGCTGTTCGATTGTTCGAGAATCCGAGACGTTGCCGATGAGCAATCTCAGCTCTGAAATCTTTTCAAGCTCGTCGGCAATGAACTTGAAACCGGAAATGAAGAAATACCCAACGGCAAACTTCGCTTTGTCCGATTCTGAGAGCAGCGGTTTGACCGACGCGGCGAGCTTACGCTCGCGATTATCGATGATATCGTGCTGCATGCGGGGGAGAAACTAACCGAGGGAAGGAAAGAAGAAAGTTGAGGGTTGAGGACGTAAAGGCTTTGCCCACGTCCCGAGGGTGTTGAGAAGTTGAGGGGAAGCGGAGCTTTCGGTTAATTGTTATCGGTGATTCGCTCTCGCGAATGGTTATCGGTTATCGGGACAGGACAGAACGGAACTTTCTGCTCCCGCGAATGACACGCTTTCGCCTGGTTGCGTTTCGGAGGGCCTTCAGGCTCTTTGCCGAATGAGTTGCTCCATTTCTTGTCCTGCTTGAATTCGGATCCAGTCGCCGCGATTTCGCGCCCGAGGGTTGGAGATGAAGCCGAAGCTCGCAGTTCAGCGCGTTCGCGATTTTGACCATACTGTCCAAGGAAAAATTGGTGGCGCCGCGAAGAATCTTACTGATGTACGCAGGAGTTGCTTTGATCAGGCGAGCTAGCTCGCTTCGAGTCACGCCGGCTTCACGCATTCGAGTCACCATTGCGTTGGTGAACTCGATGGATGCTCCCTCTGCGCGGTATTCATGGGTTTTCCGCGCTGCTTTGAGTGCTGCTTGAATTTCTTCGTGAACTTGTTCGATCGTTTTCATTTTAGTGTGATTTCTTTTAATGTTCCTGCCTGCTTTGCAGTTAAATATTTATTTCTCCATTGAATTGCGGCATCGATTTCTGCGTTTGGTGTTTTCTGTCCTTGCTTGATGTAACCATTGACGCAAATGACAACGCGACCTTCGTCGTAAAACCAAAGTTGCCTCAATCCCCCTTTCGTTCTGAATTCAAAAATTCCTTCCCGCAATGGTTTCGATTTTTCTTCGTCCCGAGGAGGCCCAGCTTCGGCCGTATGATCCATAATCCGAACGAGTTTTGGCCACTCGCGTGGCTCACAACGCTGAGCGTCTTGGAGAAAGTCCAAGTATGGGAGGTGGATTTTGTCATTTTCTTGGGTGCCTACGGCGATCAGTCGGAAACGTGCTCCGCGCCTGATCTCATAAGCAATGATCATACATTTAACCTTTAGGTTAATACGTCAAGCACAATTTTTTTGCAATAAATTTGCGAGTGGGCCCTTTGGGAGGGCCGATGCCAATGGGGTTCACCGCCCCTTTTTCC
>DASYVQ010000073.1:0-1591 GCA_035936875.1 Chthoniobacterales bacterium | reverse complement strand
TCGATTTCTCCGCCGGAAAGGTGACGCAGCCGGTACGGTCGGTCATCGCCGTTGATCCGCCGGGCGGATTTTATGGAATGATGCCGGCGCTAACCCCGGAAGGGCTCGGTCAGAAAATTGTCACGTTTTATCCGCCGAACGCAAAGCTGGGCATTCCGACCCACATGGCAACAATTTTTCTGGTCGACCCCGAAACGGGCGCGCCGCTCGCCATGATGGATGGAACATTGATCACCGAGATGCGCACTGCGGCAGTTTCCGCAGCGGCAACAAAACTTCTCTCATCGCCTGATGCGAAAGTCCTCGCAATCCTCGGCAGCGGCGTGCAAGCGCGCAGTCACGTGGAAGCGCTGCGACTTGTCAGGAACTTTGCGGAGATTCGCGTGTGGAGTCACACCGCCGCGAATGCAGAGCGTTTTGCAAAAGAGATTGGCGCGAAAGCGATGTCGGCGGAGGCAGCGGTCCGCGACGCAGACGTGGTTGTGACAGCGACGAACTCGAAGATGTCGATCTTGCGTGGGGCGTGGCTGAAGCCTGGCGCTCACGTCAACGCCGTCGGCGCGTGCCGCCCCGACTGGCGCGAGCTAGACGACGAAGCGATGACGAACGTCGTGTTCGTCGATTCGCGCGAAGCCGCGAAAAAAGAATCCGGCGACGTGATTCTTTCCAGCGCGAAGATTTATGCGGAACTCGGCGAAGCGCTGGCCGGCAAAGCTTCTCGCGCAAACGAAACCACGATCTTCAAATCGCTCGGCATGGCGGTGGAAGATATTGCCGCGGCACTTCTAGTGTACCGATCCGCTATGTTGTAGAGGCGCGTGTCCTCACGCGCAGGCTTTGACGCGAGTGCGGCTGAGGACGGCCGCCACTACAGCACCGGGGGATTATCGCTTGGCGTTCGGGCAGTTTACGATTCAGGCCTTCAGTATTTCCTGCGCCTCGGCCAAAGTTTGACAGGTGATGATTTGAACATCGCCGCTGTAGTGAAAATAAGACATGATCTGCAAGCCGATGTCGCGGCGAGGATCGGGAATCACTCTAACCACGATGGAGGCGCCTTTTTCGTTGCACAGGTCCATTGCCTTCTCGATAAACGGTGCACAGGCAACGTCCATTGACTCCAATTCGATCAGGTTCGCCAAAAGCCGGAATCCAGATTTCAATTTCGCGAGCCCCGAGCGGACTTGCTCCAAGCCTTTCTCGGTTTCGTCCGGTCCAACGCGTCCACTGTAGCGGATCACGAGCAAATTTTGCGGCTGATCGACTTCGAATTTAATCACTCGTTTAGACGATTGTACTTCTTCAGAAGGTCCCGCAAACGATCGTGCGGCAACGCGTCCACACGATGATTATCGCGCCCCGTCATGCTCTGATTGTCGATCAAAGCATTGACCACTGCTTCCTCCGTCGCTTGAACGACACCGGCGAAGATCGGATCGAGGAGATCGTTGGGAATCGTTTCGACCGAGTGCGTGATCTGGTCGGCATTTGCGGCTTTCGGATTTGCGGTTGAGAACGCGAGAAACAAATCGCCGGAGCCGTTGCCCGAAATGGTGCCGGTGCGGGCGAGCCCGAGCGAGACGCGGCGCGC
>DASYVQ010000072.1:0-5303 GCA_035936875.1 Chthoniobacterales bacterium | reverse complement strand
TCACTTTTGTGTCCGATGAATTCAACGGTGTGACCAAAGATCATAATGGCAATGTGCGCCCGTACATGCCGCGCTATTTTTCGAATTTGTCTCAAGCCGAAGAAGAGAACGGTCAAAGCCGGATTTATCTCGGCATCCATTGGTCGTTCGATAAGACGCAGGGTATCGCGCAAGGTAGAAACGTAGCAAATTACGTCTTCGACCATGCCTTCACGCCGCTGCACCATAAATAGGCGGACTGGCGGCCGCGTTCTCCGGCGGCACCCGCTATGAGAATCGCCGCTGCTCAGATTTCCTGTTCGTTAGGCGATCTCGACGCAAATCTTCGTAAGATCGACAATTTCTCCGCTCGAGCCAAAAACGCCGGCGCCGAGCTCGTCGTCTTTCCGGAAATGACTGATACCGGTTATTCGATGCCGGTCATTCAAAAGTGCGCCACGACTTGGAAAGATGGAGCGGTCCCGCAAATTCAAAAAATCGCCGGCAATCATGCGATCGCGATCGTTTGCGGCGTTTCGGAAAGAGAAGGCCCTGCCATCTACAATTCTCAAGTCGTTGTCGATTCAGCCGGAAAAATCGTAGCGAAATATCGAAAGATTCATTTGTTTGGAGTCCCGCCGAATGATGAAACCAAATGCTTTTCACCGGGTAAGGATCTTGCCCATTTTGAATGTAACCACCTGCGTTTTGGACTCAGCATCTGCTACGATCTCCGATTTCCGGAGATTTACCGAAAGCTCGTTTTGGACAGGAACGTCAATGCCTTCGTAGTCTCTTCAGCGTGGCCTTTCCCGAGACTGCATCATTTCCGATACCTCGCGCTTGCCCGCGCCATCGAGAACCAATGCTATGTCATCGCTGTTAACCGCGTCGGCATTGACGATGGTGTCACCAATTGCGGCACTTCAGCCATTATTGATCCCTATGGCATCCTCATCGCGGCCGCGTCGCCGGATCGCGAAGAGCTGCTTCATGCAGAATTATCGGCGGACGTTGTTAGCTCTGTTCGAAGTCGAATAAATATATTGGCCGACCGCCGCCCCGATCTCTATTAACAAAGCAGCTAAGAGCTGATCACCGGCTCGATCTGTCCCACCGGGATGAACTCGCTTTCGCGCAGGACGACTGGTTTCGTTCCGCGGATGAGTTGCCACCATTGTCTGGCTGAGCCAAGAACGATCAGAAGAACGAGCACGAGAAAGAAACCCGCAACCAGCGCATCGAACCGCCAGACCGCTGCTTGCCGCATCAAACCGGCCGTTTTGCTTGGATCGACAATTCCAGCCGCCTCGGCTGCCAGCGATTGCGCGCCGCTTAAAAAGCCCAGCTTCGGGTCCGTCGAGAAAATCTTCAGGTACCCGGCCGAGAAAGTGACCGCGCACATGAATGCGAGCGGGATAAGCGTTACGAGAAGATACCGAGTCTTCTGCATCTTGATCAGGATTGTCGTGCACAAACAAAGCGCGATGACCGAGAGCAATTGGTTCGCCAATCCAAAGAGCGGCCAAAGAGAGTTGATGCCACCGAGCGGATCGACCACTCCCTGATACAAAAACCAACCCCACGCTCCAACCAGAAGTACACTCGAGAAAAAGTTCGCGCTCCACGAACGGGTGTTGCCGAGCGGTCGCCAGACATTGCCTAACAAGTCCTGTAACAAGAACCGCCCGACGCGCGTACCGGCATCGATCGTTGTCAAAATAAAGAGCGCCTCGAACATGATGGCGAAGTGATACCAAAGCGCCAACGCGGTCGGGCCCGCTGACACCCGCGCGAACATGTGCGCCATGCCGACCGCGAACGTCGGCGCGCCACCGGCGCGATTGAACATCGTTTTCTCGCCAAGGTTATGCGCCAAGATCGACATGTCGTTTTCCGTCACGGGAAATCCGGCGGCGGAAACTCTGGTTACGACTTCGGTCGGCGCTCCCTTTGAGTTGATCGCAAAATATTCGCCCGGTTGCAGAACACACGCCGCGATCAGCGCCATCAGCGCAACCATCATCTCGGTGATCATCGCGCCATAACCGATGTCTCGAATCCGCGATTCGCTTCCGACCATTTTCGGCGTTGTGCCCGAAGCGATGAGCGAATGAAAACCGGACACCGCGCCGCACGCGATCGTGATGCAAACAAACGGGAAAACCGGTCCGGCAAAAACGAGTCCGCTGCCGTCGATGAATCGCGTCAGCGCCGGCATTTGCAATGTCGGATGAATCACAATGACGGCGACAGCGAGCGCAGCCACCGTTCCCAATTTCAAGAACGTGCTCAGATAATCGCGCGGCGTCAGCAGCATCCACACCGGCAGGATCGAAGCGGCGAGTCCGTAAATCATGATCGCCCACGCCACCCAGATCGCGTCGTGACGGAACCAGGCTTCGATCGCCGGAAAGTTTCCTAAAAATTGTCCACCCCAGACGCCGAACGCCAAACCGAGCAAACCGAAAATCGTGACCGCAATGACACTCACTTTTCCGCTGCGCAACCCGAAACCCATGATGAGCGCAACCGGAATCGTCATCGCGATTGTGAAAATGCCCCACGGACTTTTCGCAAGTGCCTGGACAACAACCAACGCCAGCACCGCGAGCAGAATGATCATGATCGCCAGCACGCTAACGAGCGCGACCGCGCCCACGCCGGGGCCAATCTCCTCCTTCACCATTTGTCCAAGCGTTTTCCCGCCCCGCCGGACCGATGCGAAGAGAATGATCATGTCGTGCACTGCGCCGCCGAGCGTGGCACCGATCAGAATCCACAATGTCCCGGGCAAGAAACCGAATTGCGCCGCGAGCACCGGCCCAACCAGCGGTCCCGGTCCGGCGATCGCGGCAAAATGATGACCGAAGACCATCCAGCGATTCGTCGGCACAAAATCTCTGCCGTCATTCTTAACGATCGCCGGCGTGGCGCGCTCGTCGTTCAAGACGAGCACTTTGGTCGCGAGCCATTTGCTATAAAAACGGTAGCTGACAGCCGCTGCGCACAGCCCCGCGACGATGATCCAAAGCGCGCTGACCTGCTCACGACGCGAGAGCGCCAGCACTGCGAGTGCGCCCAATCCCAGAACGGTAACCGCAATCCAAAGCAGCTTCTTCCAGAGACTCATTCGAAATCAAAGTCTACCGAAAGTGCCGCATCCTGCCAACACGCCCGAGAGCAGGCGAGACGCCTGCCACCACAAATTCAGCTCAGCGAATTCCGCGCTTCCTTTAACTTTTTCAACTGCGCCGTGAAATCCTTTTGGCGTCGGCGATGTTCCTCCACAACCGCGGCCGGCGCACGATCAACGAACGATTTATTCTTTAACTTCGTCTTAACCGTTTCGAGCTCGTCCTCAATCTTCGCGATCTCTTTGTCGAGCCGGTCCCGCTCCGCTTTTTTATCTGTTCCTCTAGTGCTCAGGAAAATCTCACCAAGCGGAGTCATGGCGACTGGAACGCCCGGCTTCGCCTTGTATTGTCGATCCAGCTTTATCTCGTCTGCATTGAGCAATCGGGTCATCGTCGGAAGTTCGCTCACAGCATCCTTGCCGGCCGCTCGCAAAATAAAATTCGCCTTCTTGTTCGACGGAACTTTGGCTTCCGCACGCAAATTGCGACCGGCTTGCACTGTTTCGTAAATGGCCGAGACAAGTTTTCGCCTCTTGGCAAGATCGACATCGTCCAATTCGATCTTCTTTGGCGGAGTTGCGAACTGAATTGAGCCTGTTCCCAAGCCAAGCAGCGACCAAAGCTCCTCGGTGATGTGCGGCATGAACGGGTGTAGCAGCCGCACAATCGCCGACAGGACATAATCCATCACCGCGAGGGCGGATTTCTTGCGCGATTCATCTTCACTAAAGATTTCTGTTTTCGCCGCCTCGACAAACCAGTCGCAGTAATCGCTCCAGAAAAAATCGTAAAGGCGCTGCGCAACAGTGTTGAATTGATATTCACGATACGCCGTCTCGATTGCTTCGATTGTCTCGTTCAATCGGGCCAGCACTTCGACCGCGAAGATCGACAATTGCTGGATCTTTGGCGCGGCCGCGCTCGGTCCGTGCATCTGCCGGAAGCGCGCGACATTCCACAGTTTCGTCGCGAAGTTTCGGCCTTCCTCGATCTGCTTTTCATCGAAACGGATGTCCTGACCGCTCGGCGCGATCCGCATCAGGCCAAAGCGCAAACCGTCCGCGCCATATTTGTCGATCAATTCCAGCGGGTCGGGTGAATTGCCGAGCGACTTTGACATCTTGCGGCCCTGTTTGTCGCGAATGATTCCCGTAAAGAAAACGTCGTGGAACGGAATATTGTCTTCGATCTTCTCGCTTTTGCCTGGCTTGAATTCGAGTCCGGCAATGATCATGCGCGCGACCCAGAAGAAGATGATGTCCGGTCCGGTCACGAGCACGCTTGTCGGATAAAATTTCTTCCGCGTCGCTTCATCCATGGTTTCATAAGCCCAGAGCCACGATGAAAACCAGGTATCGAGCGTGTCCGGATCCTGCGTCCAATCGTTACCCGGGGATTCAAGCTGAACGCGCACTTCTCCGCTCGCGTTGTACCACGCCGGAATGCGATGGCCCCACCAGATTTGCCGGCTGATGCACCAATCCTGAATGTTCTCGAGCCATTGCGCGTAAACTTTCTCCCAGTGTCCCGGAAAGAATCGGATGAGATGCTCGCGCACCACCGCCAGCGCTTCCTTCGTCTTCGGATAACGCAAAAACCACTGCTCGCTCAGACGCGGCTCGACTGGCACCTCGCTGCGATCGCTGAACGCAACGTTGTTTTCGTACGGCTCGGTTTTTGAAAGCAATCCCCGTTCTTTCAACAGCTCTGCGGCTTTTTGGCGCGCCTCAAATCGATCGAGCCCATCCAATTCCGGGACCGCCGGACAATTGATGCGTCCATCCGCGTGCAGAACATCGACAACCGGCAACTTGTGCCGCTGACCAATCTCGAAATCGACTTTGTCGTGCGCGGGAGTGACTTTTAAAACGCCGGTGCCGAATTCCGGATCGATCGCTTCATCGGTAATGATTGGAATTTTTTCGCGCGCGAGCGGGCGCCACGCATTTTTGCCGATAAGATCGACATATCGCTTGTCGCTCGGATGAAACGCCATCGCGACATCGGCCATGATCGTTTCCGGCCGCGTGGTCGCGACTTCCAGGAACCGCCCCGGTTCTTCAACGATTTCGTAGCGCACATAATAAAGATTTCCCTTTTGCGGTTTCGAGACGACTTCCTCGTCGGAGAGCGCGGTTTGGGCGGCGGGATCCCAATTGATCATGCGCCGCCCGCGATAAATCAGCC
>DASYVQ010000071.1:0-15492 GCA_035936875.1 Chthoniobacterales bacterium | reverse complement strand
ATCATCACGGCGCGCGCGTTTCGGTGGAAGCGATCATTCCCACCCGCGGCTTGATCGGGTTCGAGACCGATCTGGTAAACATTACGCGGGGCGAGGGCTTGATGAGCCACCTTTTTCGCGAATATGCGCCGTTCAAAGGCGAGATCGCGGGACGAAATCGCGGTGTGATGGTGGCGATGGAAGCGGGAACCAGTACCGCTTATGCGCTGAACAATATTCAAGAGCGGGGACGATTATTCATCGGCCCGCAGGAAGCCGTTTACACCGGAATGGTCGTCGGCGAAAACGCGCGCCCGGAAGATTTGCCGGTCAATCCGTGCAAGGCAAAACATCTTACCAACATGCGCTCACAGGGCGACGGCAAGGGCATTCAACTGGAAGCGCCGCTCCGCATGAGTCTGGAACGCGCGATTGAGTACATCGACACCGACGAATTTGTAGAAGCAACACCGAAATCGCTCCGGCTGCGCAAGCGCATTCTGGATGCAACCACGCGCAAACGTGCCGCCAGCGCTTAGCCTCATTGACAAATCGTCCCCCTTGCGATTGAGTATTTCCAAGTAGTTTGGGTTCCTCGCCTAGCCATTCTCTGGCGAGGTTCGTTGTTCTCGAAATCGAGAGCTTTATCGTTCAAGTCTTTTTGTTGGGCTAGGGATACAACTCCGCGCACTTATGTCGGGACACAGCAAATGGTCGAAGGTCAAGCGTTTCAAGGGCGCGATCGACACCAAACGCGGCCAGATCTTTAGTAAGCTCTCGAAAGAGATTACGATCGCGGCCAAAGCCGGCGGCGGCGATCCGACCGCAAATCCGCGCTTGCGCAGCGCGATCCAGACCGCGCGCGACCAGAGTATGCCCAACGATAACATCGAGCGGGCCATTAAACGTGGTACTGGCGAGGGCAGCGAAGCCGCGAATTTCGACGAGATCATTTATGAGGGCTACGCGCCCGGCGGAGTGGCGGTGATTGTCGAAGCAGCCACCGATAATAAGAACCGGACCGCCGCTGAGATCCGCAGCATCTTCACTAAAAATGACGGCAACCTCGCTTCCAGCGGAAGCGTCTCCTACATGTTCCACAAGAAAGGCCAGATCAGCGTCCCGCGCGTCTCGATCGGCGAGGATCGCATTTTGGAGCTTGCCCTGGACGCCGGGGCTGAAGAGTTGACAACTGAGGAGGATCAGTATCTTATTACTACTTCCCACGATCAGCTCTACGCAGTAGCTGAGGCGCTCAAAAGAGCGAAAGTAACGACCGATGGGCAAAAGTTTACGTTCATTCCCGATACGACTGTTCCGGTTGCCGACGAGACCGTGGCGCGCCAGGTGCTCCGTTTATGTGACGCGCTCGAAGACGACGACGACGTGCAAAACGTCTACTCAAATCTAGACATTCCCGACGAATTGCTGGCCAGGTTGCCGGCCTAAAAGAATTTTTATTGCCGCTAGGAAAAGATGGCGGTCACGCTGCCTCGGTAGCGCTCAGATTTGCTTTAACTTATGAACGAAGAAAACGAAAGCCAGCCGGCGCCGCCGCTGGAAACTCAATCGGCCGCGCCGGAACAACCCCGCCGCCGTCCCCGTCGCCGTTATCCCCGCCGCCGTTATTACAATCGCGGTGATCGCACCGACAATTTCAACGATTCCCGAAACGACTCGCCGGCGGTTGTCGATCCGGTGACTGGGGAAGCAACTACTGAAGTCCTAGATCGACAACCCGGCGAGGGCGCGGAGGGCGCTGTCGAAACCGGCGATCAAGTTCAGCGGGAGCCGGAGTTTGGCGAAGGCATTATCGAGATTTCCGGCAAAGGGTTCGGTTTTCTTCGAGATCCAAAGCGCAACTTCGTCCAAACACCGCAGGACATTTTTGTCACCCCGGAAATTGTACGGCGATTTGGTTTGCGCGACGGCATGTGGATTTATGGTGAAACGCGCCGGGGCAATCGCGGGCCGCAATTGATCAAGCTGCTCACGATCAACGGCGAAGATCCAACGAAGTATCAGGGCCTGCGGCCGTTCGAGGAACTCACCACCATCAATCCGAACAAACGCATCAAGCTCGAAACCGTGCCGGATCGATTCACGACCCGAATCATGGATTTGATGACGCCGCTTGGCATGGGCCAGCGCGGTTTGATCGTGGCACCGCCGCGCACCGGCAAGACCACGTTGCTGCATCACATTGCCGAAGCGGTCACAAAGAATCACAAGGACATGCACGTGATCATTCTGCTGGTCGACGAACGCCCGGAAGAAGTCACCGATTTCCGGCGTTCGCATCCGAAGGCGGAACTGATGGCAAGCTCGAACGATAGCGACATCAAAAGTCACACCCGCATCGCCCAGCTCGCGGTAGAACGCGCTAAACGGCTGGTGGAAGCGGGTAAACACGTCTTCATTCTGCTCGACTCCATCACGCGCACAGCTCGCGCCTTTAACAATGCCATGGCGGGCGGCGGGCGGACCATGAGTGGCGGCATCGATGCGCGGGCCATGGAAATACCGAGAAAGATTTTCGCTGCCGCGCGCAATACCGAAGAGGCCGGCTCGCTAACGATCGTTGCCACCGCCCTGATTGAAACCGGCAGCCGAATGGATGAACTCATCTTTCAGGAATTCAAAGGCACCGGAAACATGGAAATGGTGCTGGACCGCAAGATCAGCGATCAACGCATTTATCCGGCCATCGACATTTTTCTCTCCGGCACGCGCCGCGAAGAATTGCTGCTCCAGCCGTGGGAGCTGGAGAAGATCAACATGATTCGCCGCGGTCTTGCCGGCCACAAACCGGAGGAAGCAATTCAGCGTCTGCTCATGTTCGTGAAAAAATTCCCGACCAACACGCAGATGCTTAAAGAAATCCCCGGTTAATCGTCCGGTGACCGCGGGATTGTCGATCTTAATCTGAAGCCGCCGGACACACGCGAAATCGAGTGGGAGGTTCTCCCACCCGAAGATCGACATCGGCGTTCCTCGCTTGAGGCGCTCTTCAAATGGGTCGCCCTCATCATGGACGATTTCCTGCGTCTTCCCTGGACGAATTTTCGCATCGGTCTCAACCCGCTGATCGATTTTGTACCGGTGATCGGGGATGTCAGTGCCACGTTCGTTTCTGTCTCCGTCTTGATTTACGCAGTTTCGCGCGGCTTACCCAAGATCCTGCTCGCGCGCATGGCGCTGAACATTCTGATCAACGAATTGGTCGGAGTGGTCCCAGTTCTCGGCTCCGCTTTTGCTTTGTGGTTCAAAGCGAACAAACGAAACTACGGTCTGCTCCAGCAGCATATCGATCTTCCGACCCGCTCCCGCAAGAGCGATTGGATCTTCGTCGGCGTGATTCTCGGTTTGATTTTCGTAATCGTGTTCGCTGGACTGCTTGTCACCTTTCTCCTTCTCCAGGCAGTCGCAAATCTTCTCCCTAGGAACTAATTTTCTTAATGTGACTCTCGTAGAGCGCGTGAATCGTTTCCCGCGCATCGACATATTCTCTTATGAAAGTGTCGGCGCTTTTGTGACCGAGCCGGCGTGCAAGTTTTTCCTGTTCATTTGGATCGGCCGGAAGCGTTGAGACGCTTTTGTTTTCCCAGCGGCGAAGCGCGGTTTCAGCGCGGCGGAGAAATTCGTAACTGCGAATCGCACTTGCAGCTTCAGTGTCCGAAAGCAAAGCGCGTTCACTGAGTTGCCGAAGGGCTCCGTTCCAATTTGGATTCCATGTCCCATGCTTCATCTGTAATGCTTGCACGAAAAACTCCGCCTCGATCATTCCGCCAGTCCCGGTTTTGAAATCGAGAAGATCGTTGCCGCTGCCACGTTCGCGCCGAATCCGCTCCAGCATATTGTCGATCTTTTCCAAAAGATCGGATTGTTGACCGGCGTCACGCCAGATTTTTTGCGCGATGTCGATGTACGGTTGCTGTGCTGGTCCGCAGATCGGCCGGGCGCGCGTGAGGGCGTGAATTTCCCAAAGTTGGGCCCGCTGTTGATAGTAAGCTTCATAGGCCGCCAGGGAACAAACGAGCGGACCTTTTTCACCGTCGGGCCGAAGGCGCGTATCAAGCGTGGCAATATTTCCCTCGGCGCTGGCCTGCGCCATCGCCACGATGAGATTCTGCGCCGCTCGAATGTCCTCACCGACAAAAAGGATATCCAGATCGGCGCCGTAATTAATTTCGCGTCCGCCGAACTTACCGACCGCGGTGATCGTCAGGCTTTCGCTGCCGATAAGATTGTTCACGAAAAGTAGACAGGCCTCGATTGAGTCGGAAAGCTCGGTAGAAACGGTCCCGGCGGCCGCCAGTCCCAGAACGTCGCGTAGAATGATACGCAACAACTGTCGTTGCCGGTAGGCGCGTATCGGATCGAGATTGTTTGGACTGGCGCCTAACGAATCGAGACGCTTTAGATGCTCACTGATCGATCGCGGTTTATAAAAGGTCGGGTCTCGCGTGATTTCTTCGAGCAGTTGTGGCCGCCGAATGAGCAAATCGCCGGCGATTTGGCTGGCGTCGAAGGTTTTGATCAGTAACTCGAGAAGTTTCGGATTTGTGACCAACAGCTCGAACAGCAAACTGCGCAGCCCGTGAGCTTGGACGAACCGGACGAATTGATTCAGGGTCGCATCCGGATCGGCGGCTTTCGCCAGCCAGCTAAGCAGAAGCGGCCGAAGCTTCCGAAAAATCTGCCGGCTGCGCGGCGCTACGTGCGAGCTTGCTGAGCCTTTTGCCAGATCATCCAGCGCCCTCACGGCTGATTTTTCATCTTTAAAGATTGTTAGGTCGAGCGTCGCGGTTTCTGTCGGCGTGGTTGAAATAACGCGCTGGAAGACGGCGCGCACGCTCTCCATGGTCTGCCTGAGGGCGTTAGTGAATTCATCGCTCGAGGCAAAGCCGAGACTTAGGGACAATCGCTTCAGCGCCTGCGATTCGTGCGGGACGGTATGAGTTTGCTGTTCAGCCTCTATCTGCAATCGATGTTCGACCCGGCGCAGAAAACGATACGCCCGGTCAAGATCGACAACTTCTTTTCGGGGGAGCAATTCGAGTCGCGCCAGAGCACGCAGCGCATCCAATGTGCTTGGGTCCTGTAAAAACGTGTAACGCGCGCCATGGATGAACTGGAGTGTTTGCACAACGAATTCGATCTCGCGGATCCCGCCCCGGCCAAGTTTGACGTTGTGTTCGAATCTCTCTGAACCGATGACGTCGCGTTCGATTCGTCGTTTGATGCTGGCGATCTCGTCGAGCAAGTCCGGCGTCGGACTGCTGGGATAAACGAACGGCTGGTGTTGCCGTAGGAATTCGTAAGCCAACTCGCGGCTCCCGCAGATTCCGCGCGCTTTGATTAAGGCCAGACGCTCCCAGGTCTCGCCGAAGCCGGCATAGTAATTTTCCATGCTCTCGAGCGAGCGGGCGAGAGGTCCGGCCGAGCCCTCAGGGCGGAGACGCAGATCGACTCGAAAGAGCGCGCCTTCGGGAGCGGGCGTCGAAAAAGTCCCAAGGATTTTTTCACTCAACCGGTTGAACCACTCATGATGGGAGACACGAGGCGAGAGTTGGCCTTCCTCGCTGTAGACAAAAATAAGGTCGACATCGGAACTGTGATTGAGCTCGCGCCCACCGAGTTTCCCAAGTGCCAGAATAGCAAAGTCAGCAGTGGGCGAACCGGAACTTTCCTGGAGTTGCGCGTTCCAGTGTCTGAAGACTTCACCGATACAGATTTCAGCGAGTTGCGATAGCTCCGCGGTTGTTTCTTCCAGGGGCGCAGCGTCTGCCACTTCGCGTAGTGCAATCCGAATGGTCTCCCGGCCCTTCCAGAGGCGGAGCGTGCGAAAGTTTGCCGCCGCGATCGAGTCTCCACTCGATGTCTGAAGATCGCTTAGCATTTCTCCAAACCCGCGCCCAGCCAGGCAAATCTCGGGTCGGGAAAGCCAGAGCAGGAATTCGGGACTGCGCGCAACTCGTGAGGCGCAAATACTCGACACGGCGAAAAGATGGAGCAGCGCAGCCGCGCCGAGCGGAAAGTTTTCGATCACATCGACGAGTGCTGGTGCGGTTGTCGCCCAGGATTCGCTAAGTCGAGCGAGCGTGCTTTCTACCTGTGCGGGATGTAGCGAAGCGGCCGCCTTCTTGCGAATCCAACCATCACCGCGATCCATCACGCGCAAGATGCCGCGAAATCAGCACAAAGACCAATCCTGTTGCAGCGAATAACGAACGCCTATTTCGGTTGCGGTTCGAGAAATTTCTCGCGCGCCCGGGCGAGAATGCGTCGTTCGGATCGCGTCAAACTGTCCATCCCGCTGCGCGAAATCTTTTCCAGCAGCGGATCGATTTCCTCTCTGATGAATTGCTCGGCGGACATTTGGCGATAGCGCTCGGCCGTCACACGCCGTTGTCGCAAGACCCGTTGGAAAAAAGATGGCCGGCCAAAGCCGAGCAAGTGAGCGTAGAGCCAGCCAGCCGCGCAGCCGCCGAGGTAAGCGCTGTGAGTGATTGTTCCGCGTCGATCGACATAGATCAGGATTAGGGCAAGAGCGATCGCCCCGTAAGCGAGATGTTTTGCTTTCAAGCGCAGCGGCCCCCGGGGAAAGGGAACTGCGATCAATTCCAACTCGGGAAGAATAGTTGCGTAAGCGACGAGAACAGCCGCGACTCCGCCGGATGCGGCAAACAAAAGTGTGTCCGGGGGCATGAGGAAAAGATGGCCAAGCTCGCCGCCAATCGAGCCAGCCAGATACAGGTAAAAGAAGTGTCGCTGCCCGAGAATCGATTCGACGTCGCGCCCGAGAAAATAAAGGATGAGCATGTTCCCGAGCAAATGCCATGGGCCGTCATGCAAAAACATCGCGGTTACAAACTGCCAGGCGTAGGCATCGCGCACACCGCGATCGCTTAGGGCGAGGAAATCGCGCACAAATCCTGGCTGGTAAAACTCCAGAAAAAGTTGCGCGACGAACGCGGCCAGGTTCGCGCCGATCAAAGCCAGCAAAACAACACGCTGTCGTTCTGTCCACGGGCGGGTAAAGGAGGACAGTTTTCTACCCGACAGCCGCATCAAATAAAGGTTATCGCATCGCGATTTAATTGTCGACGTAGAATTCGCCGAACAAGCTCCAAGAACGCAAAAAGGCAGCGTCCAGAGGACGTTGTCGATCTTAGCCAGGCACGAGTACGCGAAGCGAGCGTTCTTGAACGCCGAATTCGACCGGACAATTTCCGACCAGCTCGCCATCAAGTTCTACCGGAACCGCCTGATCGCTGTCCACGCGCAATCGCCTTGTTTGGAAATATTCGACCTCAGGAGCGCGGATCTCGGAACTGAATATGACGTCCTGCAAATATTTGATGATCTCAAGATAGCCGAGGCGTTTGAAAACGACGACGTCGAACAATCCGTCATCGATCAGTGCATGTTTGAAAAAAGGAAACGGTCCGCCGTAAAGGCGCCCATTTCCGACAAGCACAAATGATCCTTCATCGATCGACGCATTTTCCGATTCAATGAAGAGCCGCGGAGGCGGTCGTGCCGCGATTTGGGCGGCGGATATGAGATAACTGAGCGGTCCGAAACTCCGTCTCAATTTGCTGCTTGTTTCCTTTACCACTTGAGCGTCCAGCCCGACGCCGGCGAGCTGGACAAAGTATTTGCCATTGGCGTTTGGCAGATCGACCAGGCGCGTGTTCGCGTTCTGAATAATGTTCCAGCAGAGCTCGAGATCGTGTGCGGGCAGGCCGAGTTCGGCTGCGAAAACGTTCATCGTGCCAATCGGGAGGAGACCTAGTGTGGCATTGCTTCCGGCCAAACCATTGACCACTTCATTGACGGTGCCATCGCCACCAGCCGCGACAACTTTGTCAAAGCCTTCCTCGGCAGCGCGGCGCGCCATGCTTTCAGCTTCCCCCGAGCGCGAGGTAGCGCAGATGACAGAACCGCGCGCGAGCGCTTCCACCCGCGCCCGCCTTCGCTGAGCGCGCTCGCTATGCGCGGCGGGATTGAGAATGACTAGCGTGCTATTCACCCGTGGCAAAGAATGGCTTTGATCTTTTCATCAAACATGGTCTGCGTAACGTCTTCGCGTGCAAAAACTCAGCCGGCTCCTCTTGCTCGTTGGCGGGACGTTGCTCGTCCTGGCGGCGATCGTTTTGCTCAGCGTGAACTTGTATGTGCAATCGCAAGGGACACAAGCGAGGATTCAGCAAGAACTTCGCCAACGTCTGGGCGCGACACTGAATATCCGGCGGATCAGCGTTACTCCATGGGGCGGACTTAAGTTGAGCGGCATCAGCATTCCACAAGGTTCCGCAGTTGGTTCGCCGAATTTTCTGGAAGCGAAAAGTCTTGGGCTGCGAATTGAATTTCTCTCGCTCTTCTCCCGGAAGCTTTCGATTAAACAAGTTTCCCTTGTTGATCCAACGGTGATTTGGCCGCAGAACGCCAACGGGAAGTGGAGATTGCCGGGCTGGCGGGAAGAAGAGCGGGAGGACGCTGCGCTCGCTGGTGCCAAACCGGAGGAATCTTTGGCTCAGGGATCGGCCGCCGAACCGGAAATTGCGAGTCCAGCTCCGGTGCCGCCGAAATCCGAGAAACGCCCGGAAGCTGCGTCGCCACAAAAAACGGACAAGGCATCGGCGTTTGTGCCGGAAGTGCGTCGCGTCAATCTAACCGGCGGCAACTTCCGCTTTCTGGATCGATCGGGCAACATGGTCGCGGCATTTGAAGGCGTCCGGTTTCGCTCCAGCGTACGCAATGCCGTTGCCGTGCGCGGCAACGCGCGCGTTACGAAAGTTTCGCTGCGCGATCGGTTTTTTCTCGAACAATTGAAATCGCCGCTGCAATACGACCCGGCTAACCTCGAGCTTTCACAAATTTCGGCCCGCGCCGGCGGCGGCGATATCATGGGCCACTTTTCGATGCAGCCCGAAACAGAGGACTCGCCATTCACGGTGGACGTGAAATTTCGCAATGTGGAGGCCGATCAGGTTGTGGCGGACGCCGGCGGCCCAAAGGACGTTGTGCACGGCAAGTTGGAGGGGAGTTTTCAGGCGGCTGGTAAAACGGCGTATCCAAATGCGCTTACTGGCACAGGTGAGATTTTTTTGCGTGACGGCCAGGTTCGGCAATACAGCTTGCTCGTCGCGGTCGGTCAGGTTTTGCAAATCGAGGAGTTGACTCAGCTCCACCTCGAGCAGGCCGAAGCGAAGTACCATATCAGCCCAGGCGTCGTCACGGTTGACGAACTGATTTTGCGTTCACCGAATATCCAGCTCTCTGCAACTGGAACGATCACCTTCGGCGGAAAGCTGCGGCTTGCATCCCGTCTCGCTATTAATGAAAAAATTCGCGGTCAACTTTTCAAACCCATCCGGGCCAATTTCCGGCCGACCGACGAACCTGGCTATTCCGCGGTCGATTTCGAAGTTGGCGGAACAGTCGAACGCCCAAAAACAAATCTGCTCGAAAAAGTGGTCGGACGCGATCTGAAGGATTTGGTGAACAGTTTCTGGGGCGGAAAAGGTGATCGGCCGAAAAAGAAAAAGTCGCTGGAAACAGCTCCTGGCGAGCCCGGTGTCTCGCCGTCGCCTACGACGCCGCCGGATCTAACCCAACCGGCGGCGGCCACGCCGGTCGCGTCGCCATGAGAATAATCGCCGGCCGTGCCGGCGGCATTCGGCTTGCGGCGCCGCAGGGCGGAGTGCGGCCGACAATGGACCGCGTTAAGGCCGCGATCTTCTCCAGTTTGGGCGACCGGGTCGTCGGCGCCCGCATTCTCGATCTTTTTGCGGGCAGCGGCGCGCTTGGAATTGAAGCGCTCAGCCGGGGCGCCGCGGCTGCGCTCTTTGTCGATGAAGATCGACAATCGATTGCGACGATTGAGAAGAACCTCGCCAAGGCGCATTTTCAGGGGCGAGTGCGAAGGCATGAGGCTTTCGATCTTCTGAAACATTTATCCTCGGATGAGAAGTTCCGGATAATTTTTGCCGATCCGCCGTACGAAAAAACAAAAACGGGCGAGCATTTCACCAAAAAGCTTTTATTGAATGAATCGTTGCCGCGACTGCTTGAGTCTGACGGTGTTTTCGTTTTGGAAAAACGGCCGGGCGAAGAATTGCCCGAAACGAAATTCTGGACAGTAACGCGCAAGAAAACGTACGGCGCGACCGAGGTTCTCTTCCTATCCGCAATCCGCAATCAATGCCAGTCCGACTCGGACCAATCCTCCATTCAGTCGTGATCCGCTTCATCTACAATTTGCTCTGGCCGATCGGTCTCCTGTTTTTTTTGCCAGGCTACCTCGTAAAAATGTTTCGCCGAGGGGGCTATCGTGAAAAGTTTGGTCAGCGCCTCGGATTCTACGATGTCGAGGTACGTCAGCGCTTGTCGCAACGAACATCGACCTGGTTGCACGCGGTTAGCGTCGGCGAAGTCGGCGTCGCGTTGAAGCTCGCCCGGCAAATGCGCCTACTTCAATCCGATCTGAGTTGCGTTCTTACCACGACGACGACAACCGGGTTTTCTTTTGCGAGTCGCAACGCTCCGCCATGGATCGAAGTGATGTATAATCCGCTCGATTTCTGGCCGATTATGCGCCGCGCCTTCGCTGTCATTCGACCGGCGCGAGTTGTTCTGATCGAAGCCGAAATCTGGCCGAACCTGGTTGCGGGAGCGCATGCGCGGGGAATTTCGGTTGCACTGGGCAATGCGCGTTTATCGCGACGGTCCGAACGACGATTTCGCCGGTTCCGATTTTTTGTCGAACCGACTTTCGGGTTACTTGATCTGGTTTGCGTGCCAGAGCCGGAGGATGCGGATCGAT
Source organism: Chthoniobacterales bacterium (assembly GCA_035936875.1). Lineage (GTDB taxonomy): Bacteria > Verrucomicrobiota > Verrucomicrobiia > Chthoniobacterales > UBA10450 > DASYVQ01. The sequence continues at coordinate 4,679 of DASYVQ010000071.1, read as the reverse complement.
GGGCGGCGCTGGGGGTTGATCGTGCGAGAATCCATCGCACTGGAAGCATTAAGTACGATCCCGAAAACGCAGATGTCGATCCAACGCTGCCCGAAAAAGTATTGGGCGCGCTCAAGATCGACAACCGCCCGATCGTCTTTGGCGGCAGCACCCATCCGGGAGAAGAGGAGATCCTCGGAAAGGTTTTCCGAGAATTGCAGCGAGAGTTTCCGGATCTTCTCTTGGTCGTCGCGCCAAGGCACGCGGAACGGGCGCGAGCGGTTCGCGGTGCTCTCGAGCAAATTAGGTTGCGGGTAGGGTTGCGAAGTCAATCAACGATTATTGATGGTCCAATCGATTGTCTGTTGCTCGATTCAACCGGTGAGGTCGCCAACTGGTACGCAGCCGCCACGGTTGCCTTCATCGGCAAAAGTCTAACGACACACGGCGGCCAAAATCCAGTTGAGCCGATCGTGGCCGGCGTGCCGGTGATCTTCGGGCCGAACATGGAGAATTTCGCAGCGCTGGCGAAGGCGCTCGTTTCAAAGAATGGCGCCATTCAGATAAACAATGCAGGCGCGCTCCAATCGGCGGTCGCCAAGCTTTTGCGGGATAGTGATGCCAGAAGGCGCCTCGTCGAAAATGCGGCAGAAGTGTTAATGGAACATCGTGGTGCCGCCGCGCGCACCGCCAGGTTGATTGTCGATCTTACGTGCCGCTAACCCCGAGCCGCTATTTGCCTTGTACGCAACGAATGGAATATTGGCCGGCTTTGTGACCCTATCGTCCAGAGGCCTAGGACATCGCCCTTTCACGGCGGTAACACGGGTTCGAATCCCGTTAGGGTCGCTCTGCCAGGACGGATCGCCAAAGCCTGGCAGGCCTTAATTAAATGTTGCCGGAGCCCATTTTGGCCGATACAATGACTGCCCCGATACGGAAACTTCCCGCCGTGCTCCCGCACCCGAGAAATTCCCTAAGGATTTGATGTAAATGGGCAGTTATTTGCCAGTAAAACAGCAACAATTTCTTTTGGCCATTCCATTCGTTTGGCCACAGCGATCCGACCTTGATCGGGAAGCCATTCTTCCAGCTTTCATCCTCAGAACCGTTAAAACGACAATGGTAACCGCCGCGAGCGAGCAAACCGCATGATTAACCTGAAGCAGATCAAAGACGCGGCGAAACTTAGCCTGAGCAGCTTTCTCGCGGGCGAAGGTAACGATCCGTTCGAGGCACCGCCAACTTTTACCGCCTGGGTGAAATTTGGTGCGTGGGCGGCGGCGTTGTACGAGCCGGAATTGGTTTCGACGGCGGACGCGCGAACCGTGCTCAACTACGAGGGCAAGCGACGCGAAGTTATCAATCTGTGCTCCTATAACTATCTCGGCCTGGCCAATCGGCCCGAAGTCATTGCCGCTGCAGTAGAGGCGCTGAAAAAGTACGGCTTTGGCGCGTGCGGTTCGCCCATGCTTTCGGGTATGACCGATCTGCACCGCGAACTCGAACGGCGCGTCGCCAAATTTCTCGGTCGCGAGGACGCGATGTTGTTTAACAGCGGCTTCGGCGGCGCGCTCGGAACCATCTCCGGGTTGCTGCGCAAAAGCGATGTCGCGATTCTCGATAACCGATCGCACTTGAGTCTGCGTGACGGCGCGGTGCTATCGCGCTGCCGCACTGAAAAGTTCGAGCACAATGATCCGGCCTCGCTCGATGCTGCGCTTAGCCGCCAACAGGCCCGCCGAAAACTCGTTGTGGTCGAGGGGATTTACTCGATGGACGGCGACTTTGGAAATTTGCCGGAGCTGCTCGACGTCGCTGAGTCGCACGGCGCCCGCACGTTTGTCGATGAAGCGCACTCGATGCTGGCGTGCGGCGAGCACGGACGTGGCGCCGCGGAGAAATTTCAAGTCGAGCACCGGATTCCGGTTGTCTATGGCACGTTTTCGAAAGCGTTCGGAGCATTGGGCGGATTTCTCGCCGGTTCGAAGGAGACGCTGCAATACCTGCGATTTTACGCGCATCCTTACGTCTATTCGTGTGCGCTTCCGCCGGTTGTGATCGCGGCAATTCTAAAAGCGCTCGAGATTGGCACGAGTGAACCGGAATTGCGCAAAAAGCTTTGGGAGAACGCCGATTATTTTCGCGGGGAACTCCAAAAACTCGGCATTGATACCGGCGAATCGACGACCTACGTGATGCCAATCGTAATTGGTGAGCGGGAGCGAATGTACACGCTCTGTCGCGAATTGCGCCGGCGCGGTTTGTGGGTTGCTCCGGTGGATTACCCAGCCGTGCCGCAAAATAGAATTTGTTTCCGCGCCTGTGTGACCGCCAATCATACCCGCGCCGATCTGGACGAAGCACTCAACATTCTTAAGGACACGCTCGTTCCGGCTGAATTGCAAAATGCCTGAGCTTGCGCTCGGGCTTGGTTTTTAATGCCGGGGCCGATCGCGCAATCAGCGCCTGCTGTCGAGACGACATACAAGGCGCGCGAAACCGAAGGGTTTCTCGATATTCATTTCTACCGGCCGGTTGGCTTTTGGCTCGCCCAGTTTTTTGCCAAACTGAACATAACGCCGACTGGCGTGACTTTTCTGGGCGGCGTTGTCGGAGTGATCGCTGGCCACCTTTATTATTATCGCGATTTACGCTTCAACGTCGCAGGAATGACGCTTCATGTCTTCGCCAATGCTCTGGACAATGCGGATGGCCAACTCGCGCGTTTGACAGGCAAGGGCAGCCGGGAAGGACGGATTCTCGATGGCGTTGCCGATTATTTCGTGTTCGTAAGCGTCTACGTTCATCTCGCGCTGCGCTATCTCCTCCAGGGCGCATCGCCGGCGATCTGTCTCCTCGCGCTGGCGGCTGCCATCAGCCACGCCTTGCAAACAAATGCCGCCGATTATTATCGCAACGCTTTTCTCTATTTTGTGAATGGGCGATCGCGAACGGACTTCGATTCGTCTTCCAATTTGCGATCGAGTTATCGCGAACTTAGTTGGCGTCACCAGCCTTGGCGTAAACTATTGGTCGCGCTATATTGGAATTACACGCGGCAGCAGGAGGCGCTTGCGCCGCGTTTGAACAGCTTGCGCGACGCAGTCGCGAATCTATTTCCTAACGAAATTCCGCTTTGGCTAAAAACAGATTATCGCGCCTGCGCTCAGCCAGCGCTCAGATGTTGGCGATTGTTAATGGCCAATACGCGGATGTTTATCTTGTTTGTGCTCCTCTTCGTCAGTCAACCGGTGTGGTACTTCTGGGCGGAGTTCATTCCGCTCAATTTGTTGCTCGTCTACCTAGTTCTTCGTGAAGGAAAAATGTGTCGATCAATTCTGCAAAAGCTGACGACGCAATTGAATCCTGCATAAAGTAGTTGGGAAAATGTCGCCGATCGAAATTTCAAAAGTCAGTTCGCGCAGCGAACGCGACGCTTTTATCAAGTTCCCATGGCGGATTTATGAAAACGATCCGGCTTGGGTGCCGCCGTTAATTCTTGAACGGAAGGCGTTTCTCGATCGCAAGCGGCATCCATTTTACAAACATGGCCATGCCGCGCTTTTTCTGGCGCGGCGGAACGGCGAGATCGTTGGCCGCATCATGGCGAGCGACGATCCCAATTACAATTCGCTCCATCAATCAAACGTTGGATGCTTCGGTCTCTTCGAGTGCATCGACAATCGCGACGTGGCAGCGGCGTTGTTTGGCGCCGCGGCCAACTGGCTGCGCGCGCGCGGCCGCAGCGAGATCATGGGACCGATCGATTACTCGACCAATTATGTCTGCGGATTGCTCATCGACGGTTTCGAACATCCGCCGACATTGCTCACCTCGCACAATCCGCCCTACTACGCCGGCTTGATTGAAAACTGCGGTTTCGCAAAGACGAAGGACTGGTACGCGTGGTGGTTCTCCGAGTTTTCGAAAGCTGCCGAGCGGTTGCGCAAAATTGCCAGCGCGCGCTCTGGCAAACAGGGCGTCACCATTCGTCCCATCAACCTGAAAAAGTTCGCCGAAGAAAGTCAGCGTATTCGCGCGGTTTACAACCAGGCGTGGCAGAAGAACTGGGGCTTTGTTCCGTTCACGGAGGATGAAACCGAATACGTGATTAAAGAAATGAAGCCGTTGATCATTCCGCAGGGAATACTGATCGCGGAAATTGGCAACCAGCCAGTTGGCTTCGTCATCGCCATGCCCGACATCAACGTCGCTCTTCGACACCTCGATGGAAGATTGACGCGCTTTGGCCTTCCAATCGGATTGCTCAAACTTCTTTATTATCGAAGAAGGATCCGAACGGGTCGTCACGTTGCGCTCGGCGTAATTGAGAAGTACCGACGCGCTGGTATCGCCGAGATGCTCGTCTTCCAAGTGATGAATGAAGGGTTCAAGCGTGGATTTGAGGGCATCGAACTCAGCATGACGCTTGAAGATAATCTCCTGGTTAATCGCTTCATCGAGACGCTGGGTGCATCCAGATATAAGGTGTATCGGATCTACAGCCGCTCGCTGGAAAACGGAAACGTCATCGCGTGAATGACGTCGGCGCAGTCGGCGATCGTTTCCTGATTCTGGCTGACGAATCCGCCGACTGGAAAGTTGCGGGCCTGCGCCAGCTCGAACGGCTCACTCTCGCTCTCAATGAGCTTGCCCAATCGATCGATCGCGGAGCAAGGATCGACATCATGGTATTT
>DASYVQ010000070.1:0-14543 GCA_035936875.1 Chthoniobacterales bacterium | reverse complement strand
TTCAAGGGCTAGGTCCCTGACATCGACATCGGAATACACGAAAGGCCCGATTGGCGTATAACTGTCGAACGACTTGCAGCGGCCGAATTGTTTTTCGGATTTCTGCAAATCGCGATCGCTGATGTCGAGGCCGACGGTGTAACCGAAAACAAAATCGAGCGCGCGCTCCGCGAGAACATTTTTCGCGGCCGCCCCGATGACGACCGCCAACTCCACTTCGAAATCGGTTTGGTGTTCTGGAAAAGCGATCTTGATCTGGCCATTGTGTGGCAAGAGCGACGTTGGCGCTTTAAACCAAATCAGCGGCGTGCCGAGCGGCGTACGTTTCATCTCCGCAATGTGATCGGCGTAATTCAAGCCGACCGCGATCAACTTCGACGGCGCAACCGGAAGATCGACATTTACGTTCGCAAGCTTCGTTGTTTCGCCGGTGGGTTCGATGCCGACCCAGTACGGATTTTCCAGAATGTGGACTTCGTCGCCGATAACCTCACCGTAGAAAAACGTTCCACGTGATCTAAATCCACCAAATGTACGCATTAGCTTGTCATCCCGAACGAAGTGAGGGACCTCACAATCGAAGCCTAGATTACACAAGCTAAGAAGTGTGATCCATCAGCTAGTGAGAGATTCCTCGCTCCGCTCGGAATGACTGGCGTTGTCATTTGGCCACAACGCCAACAAAATCGCGTACGGTTTTTTCTTCGGGATACAAAATCAAGCCGTGCTCGCCTTTGAAATAGAACGCGCTGGATGAGCCACCATCGAGATTGAGTGCACGCTGAATTTTGAAATCGCCAAGCGGTATCGCCAAAATTTTCCCGAGATCAGCCAGCGTCGCTTCCGGGCAAAATCCCAACGCCGCGCGATCATTTGATCCAATCGCGGCGAAAGTTCGACGGGCGGCGCGCGTCGCTTCGAGGCCGCGCACTGGCCGCCCAAGATCGACAAGGAATGGTCCGCATTCGACCGCGGCATTCCATTTGCGGCGTGAAGAAAATTCTCCGACACGAAAAATTTGAATGGTGTTATCGGAAGCGAGCACGCCGCTCATCAATCGGCCGCGCGTTAATCGCGAAACAACTTTACCGTCAACAATGCGCAGGCCGAGCGGCGCAAACGCGGGATCGAAATAGCCGCCGTTTACTCCCGCGAGAAAATCCGCGCGGCGCATGGCCGCAGCCAGATTGCTCAAGCCGTTCGCATTGTCGATGACTCGCAACTTGCACGACTTCGTGGAAAATAGCGCAAGATCGACAATCGCCGCGTCGCCCGTTTCAGACTCCCTGAGATCGACATGTCGATGAATTAGACCAGGCGCTGGGGAGATTTCATTGCTCGCCGAAAGGACGCGCCATTCCGCCGACGCGATTTGCGCTGTCGCGACGAGAAAAAGAAGAAGCGCGGCGCTAGACTTTCGCACCGTACTTGTCGATCAAAGCTTGAAAGCGCGGGTCTTTGCGCAGGGGATCCCACATCGGACTAAGCTTGAGAAGCGCCACGGTGACGGGACTTGGCCTACCTAATAAACCATCCAAAAGCTCAATTGCCCGCGCGTTTTCGCCCACGATGGCACAAACTTCGGCGACGCCCTCCGTGATTTCCGGACCACCAAAGGCGTCTTTGCTCTCCGGAAGTATTTCGGTGGCGCGCCGCGCTTCAGTGAGAGCGGCATCTTTTTCTCCGAGATAAGCCAGAACTTTCGCGAGCTGGATACGCAGGTCCGGCGAATCGGGACTCTGTTTCAGTTGCGCTTCGAGAAGGTCTTTTGCTTTCAGGAAGGCGGCGCGCGCGCCGGCTTCGTCGTGGAGCGCTTTTCGCACAAACCCGAGGAGATAATATTTGCCGCACAAGGCTGCGGGAATCCCTGCGAGGAGACCATCCGACAGGCTTTCCGCTTCGTGCAATGCTTCCTGGTATTTCCGTTCCAGAAGGAAAACCTCCAGGCGCCCGCCGGCAATCATGAGTTTCTCCTCATTATTCATCGGGATCGATTTCACCGCTTGAAACGCTCGTTCCGCAACGCTCAGATCGCCTTTTTCGGCGATGGCCAGCTTGGATTTGATCTCCCAAAGTCCAAGGCCGTCTGGATTTACTTTCAGCCCGCGGTCGATCGTTTTGTTAGCAGCATCGAAATCGCGCAGCGTCTGGTAACTGAGAGCGAGATTTTGAAGCACCCAACTGTCTTTCGGATCGAGACTGGCTGCTTTCTCCAAACTGGCGTTGGATTCCGGCCATTTTCCCAGGCGGCGCTGAATCGACCCCAGGGCTAGATAACCTTCGGCCTCGTTAGGCAAATCGTGCTGTGCGATTTCGAATTCCTTCAGGGCCGCCCCGAAATCGTTGTCGCCGTAATACCGCGAAAATCCCATTGCTAGATGCGCCTCCGGCAGGTCTGGCTGCAATTGCAACGCCTGCTGCGCGAGCGCGCGGGCTTTTTCGCGGCGTTCGATGGTGCGCTCGAAAGTATGGACGATCCAACTTTCCAACTGTGAATAGCGCGCAATAGCGAGCGCAAATTTCGGATCGAGCTCGATGGCCCGCGCATAAAGTTGCTCGCTTTGTTTGAGTTTCCCGATGTCCTCAACGGCGTTCTGGAGATTGTGCGCCTGGACAAAAGCGAGATAGGCCTCGCCGTTCTCCGTGGGCTTGCGTTCCATTCGCGATTTTTCGGAGGGAGACAGCTTTGCCTCGAGAGCGGACGCGATTTCATGCGCAAGGTCGGTTTGGAGCGCGAAAACGTCGGTCAGATCCCGATCGTAATTGTTGGCCCAAAGATGCTCGTCGTTCGTGGCGTTGATCAGCTGGACATTGACCCGAACACGTTTCCCTTCACGCCGCACGCTGCCTTCGAGAACGGTGGACACTCCCAGCGCTTTCGCGATCTCCCGAATGTTCGGCGTCTTTCCGCGGTACGACATAACCGATGTGCGTGAGATCACCTTTAGGTCGCCGATCTTTGACAAGTTGGTGAGGATATCGTCCTGGATGCCGTCCGCGAAAAAGGCGTTCTCCTTTTCGTCGCTTAAATTTTCGAACGGCAACACCGCTATCGACTTGTCGATCTTGCGCGCGGACGCACGAGGCAGGAGGAAGAATCCGGCAGCAATGGAAATGATCACGCCCGTTGCAACAAGCATGATGACGTTGCGACGGCGATGTGCTCCCGGCACGGAAACGGTGGGCGTTGTCTTTATCCCTTCGGGAGTTACGTCAAAGGCCCAGGCGAGAATCAGCGCGATCGGAAAACCGGTGAGCAGCAACACGATCACCAAACGCAACGCCCAGCTCGGCAATTCCCACGCCGGGAATGCCGCCGAAGCGAGCTGGATAATGCCACCGGCCGCGATCACGTAGGCAACCGCCACCCGATAAACTTTCCGCCGCTTCACTTCCTCAAAGAAGCCGCTCATAACGAGAGATTTGGAGTCGTCGGGATTATAGTTCAACGGCAAAGTTTAGACAGGAAAACAGAGCCTGCCGTTCACTTCACTCCTGTGGCAAAGACGGTCTGAAAATGCGGGCTCTGCTTTTCCCGCGCCACGACGCTGATTTCGATCTCGCGAAAACCGGCTTTTTCCAAAAGTTCGTGCAAACGTACCTCGCTGAAGCCGAGCCAATGGTCGGCGTAAAGTTCGCGCGCCTTCTCAAAACGATGACTAAGCAGATCGAGCACAACGATGCGCCCGTTTTTTTTCAAAATGCGATGCGCCGATTTGATCGCACGTTCCGGTTTGATGGCGTGATGCAAAGCCTGGCTCAGAACAGCAAGATCGACACTGTTCTTGGCAATCGGCGGGTCCTCGATATCGCCGAGCCGATACTCCAGGTTCTTGAAGCCGTGTTTGCGCGAAAGTTTTGCGCCGAACTCGACCATCTTTGGCGAATTGTCGATCGCGATCACTTTGCGCGCGCGTTTAGCCAACAATTGTGAAAGCGTTCCCTCTCCGGCGCCCAAGTCGGCCACCGTTAATGGCGGCAACAAAGTGATGAGGGTATGGGCGAGCGCTTTCCACGAGCGCCCCGGAACATAACTGCGGCCAAATTTTCCGGCCAGCTCATCGAAGTATTCGCGCGCCTTGTCCTGGCGCTTGCGCAACGCGAGCTTGAGCGCGGTGCGATCGCGGGATGTTTCCGGCAACTCCCGCGCGAGGGTTTGAACGATCTCGCCCACGCGGGTGCGGGCGCCGTTTCGCTGAAAAGCCTTCCCCGCGCCGTAATAAACATTTTTCCCGGCACGCCGGTCTGCCACTACGCCGGCCCGCTTCAATTGCGCGAGATGACTGGAGATGCGCGATTGACCCATCCCAAGAATGTCCTGCAACTCGGCCACCGAAAGTTCCGCTTCTTCGAGCAAAAGGAGCAGGCGCAGCCGCGTCGGATCGGCCAGGAGCCGGAGTAAATTAATGGTTGACGTCATTCTACAGCCAAACGATATATCTACGCATCATGATTCGTCAATATGATGGTATCTAACGGATCGACAATCTGAGTTTTCTACTTTAATATTTTCTACTTTCGACTTTCTCTTTCTACATGTCGCACCGCTACATCTTTTCCTCCGAATCGGTCACCGAAGGTCATCCAGATAAAGTTTGCGATACCATCAGCGATTACATTCTCGACGCCTGTCTCGAACAGGACCCGTTGAGTCGTGTCGCTTGCGAGACGCTCGCCAAAGGCAACCTTGTTGTCCTCGCCGGCGAGATCACCAGCAACGCCAAGTTCGATTTTGAAGAGCGTGTCCGCGATGCCATCCGCGGCATCGGTTACGTGAATGGCGATTGCATTTTTCACGCCGACACCTGCCGCGTGATTTGCGAAATGAGCGAGCAGTCGCGCGACATCAAACAAGGCGTCGACAGTGCCGCTGCCGAGGGAAAAGCAACCGCCGAACAAGGCGCGGGTGATCAGGGCCTCATGTTCGGTTTTGCCTGTAACGAGACGCCGGAGCTCATGCCTGCGCCGATTTCGTTCGCGCACAAACTCGGTCGTGAGCTGACACGCTTGCGCAAAGCGGGCGAAATTCCGTGGCTGCGTCCCGACGCGAAGACGCAGGTCTCGATCGAATACGATGGCTACAAGCCAGTGCGGATTTCGACAGTGGTCGTCTCTTCGCAGCACGCCGCGGATGTGAAACAAAAAGAGGTCCGCGAAACTTTGGTCGAACTCCTCATCAAAAAAGTCATGCCGCCCGAGTGGCTCGACGAAAAAACCGCGTATCTGATCAATCCGACCGGCCGTTTTGTTATTGGCGGGCCGGAAGGCGATGCCGGAATCACGGGCCGAAAAATTATTTGCGATACGTATGGTGGAATGGGACGCCACGGCGGCGGCGCTTTTTCCGGCAAAGATCCGAGCAAAGTGGATCGCAGCGCGGCTTACATGGGCCGATGGGTCGCAAAAAATGTGGTCGCTGCGGAGCTGGCTGATCGCTGCGAAGTGCAATTCGCCTACGCCATCGGCCATCCCGATCCAGTCAGCGTCAGCATCGACACGTTTTGCACCGGCAAAGTGGATGACGAGAAAATCGAACGTGCGGTTCGCGAAGTTTTCAATTTCAAGCCCGCCGAAATCGTCAAGCAGTTGAATTTGCTCCGGCCGATTTATCGCAAGACAACCAACTACGGACATTTTGGCCGCATCGATGATCTCGATGCCTTGACTTGGGAGCGCACCGATAAAGCGGACGCGCTAAAGAAAGCGGTGAAGTAGATTTTATGATCGGCACGAAAACGAACACGAAACAGGATTACAAAGTAGCCGACATTTCGCTGGCGGACTTTGGGCGGAAAGAAATTTCGATCGCGGAGAAGGAAATGCCGGGGTTGATGGCGATCCGCGAAAAGTATGTGTCGCAAAAACCGCTCGCCGGTGTGCGCGTGACCGGTTCGTTGCATATGACGATCCAGACAGCGGTGCTCATCGAGACACTTGTCGATCTTGGCGCGAGCGTCCGTTGGGCGAGCTGTAACATTTTTTCAACGCAAGATCACGCTGCCGCGGCGATCGCGAAGGCGGGCATCTCGGTGTTCGCCTGGAAGGGCGAAAGCCTGGAAGAATATTGGTGGTGCACTTATCAGGCGATCTCGCATCCCGACGGCAAAGGTCCGCAACTGGTGGTTGATGATGGCGGCGACGCCACGCTTCTCATTCACAAAGGTTACGAACTCGAAGAAGGCAGCGATTGGGCTAAAACAAAGTCCGCGACTAAAGAAGAACAGGTCATCAAAGATCTCTTGCTGGAGATCCAGAGCGAGAACCCGTATCGCTGGCACGAGATCGTGAAGGAGTGGCGCGGCGTTTCCGAGGAAACGACCACCGGCGTGCATCGCCTTTACAAGATGCACCAGGAAAACAGGCTGCTTGTTCCCGCGATCAACGTGAACGACTCAGTCACGAAATCGAAGTTCGACAATCTTTACGGCTGCCGGCATTCGTTAGTCGATGGATTGAATCGCGCGCTCGATGTCATGATCGCCGGCAAGGTCGCGGTCGTGTGCGGCTATGGCGACGTCGGCAAAGGTTGCGCGCAATCACTCCGCGGACAGGGCGCGCGCGTCGTTATCACTGAGATCGATCCGATCAACGCGCTGCAAGCAGCGATGGAAGGCTACGAAGTCACAACCATCGAGGACACGTTAGGCCGCGGCGATATTTACATCGCCGCCACCGGCAACTTCGACATCATCAAGCTCGATCACATGGAACGGATGAAAGACCAGGCCATTGTCGCGAACATCGGCCACTTCGATAACGAAGTTCAGGTCGATGCGCTCAATTCCGGCAAAGGCGTCAAGCGCACCAACATCAAGCCGCAGGTAGATAAGTACACCTTTCCTGACGGCCACGAAATTTTCCTGCTGTCCGAGGGCCGGCTCGTGAACCTCGGCAACGCGACTGGTCATCCGAGCTTCGTCATGTCGAACTCATTCTCCAACCAAGTGCTGGCCCAGCTCGATCTCTGGAAAAACCGGGACACCTACAAAGTCGGCGTTTACGTTTTGTCGAAGAAACTCGACGAAGAAGTCGCACGCCTGCACTTGCAAAAAATCGGCGTCAAACTCACCAAGCTCACGAAAGAACAAGCCGATTACCTCGGCGTCCCGGTCGAGGGACCGTTCAAGTCCGAGCATTACCGCTATTAACGGATCGCGCTGAAGTGGCGCGCCCGGTGGTCTCTACCAAAACCACTTCTGCATTTCCACTTGCGTGACTTCCACGTAATAGCAGCCCTGCATTTTCGCGTGCCGCCATTTTCCGGTTATATGAACTCGGCGCTGATGCTTCGCCGCCTCGGTCAGGATTCTTGTTTCGGGCATCGGTGCAGCGAGCCAGACCGCCGATGTCGATCTTGCCGCGCGAAAGACAAACATGATTTGCGACGTACACGGTTGTCCGACATAAAACGTGACTTTGCCAACCTGGTCGAACGGAGAACCGGCTGGAGCGGCTTTGACCGCGGCCGCCACCTTTTGCGGTTGCGCGCAACTGACGAACACTATGGCAATCGCCAAGATCGGGAACGAACGGAAGATCGAACTCATAATTTCTCCTCTTGATGCGTTCGACGCGCTAACATCGAAATCATCTTGCGTAGTGTTCCTCAATGATTTTCAAGGGCGTAAGAGAAAGGACGTAGTGAACCTCCCAGCCGTACTTCGTACCACCGCCGGGGCCAGCTTCGTTTGGTTTAAAGTGCGGTTGGTCGGGGACAAAGATAACGTCGAAATGCCCAGCGTGTCGCTTTAGCTCTACCGTGTAGTGCCGTAAATCGCCGTAAACCGGCCAACCTTCATATGTGGTGCCTTGCTTGCTCTTGAATACTTTCACCGCAAGTGCAATCGCCTCGGCTTCTTTGCCCGTGATCGGTGTAGCCGCCGCGGCGACGTAGCAATGAAAAGCTAGAAAGGCAGCTACAAAAAAGAGAATGCGAAGCATTCCTCTCGTTAGCTGACGGTCACGCTCACCGCGTCGCTCGCCTGTCCGATTTCTTTGCCGTTAATGACTGCACGCGCGGTGTACGTGAGTTGACCGGACTTGCCCGGCGCAGTGTCGATGGCCGGTGTGCGCATGAAAAACCCGACGAGCTGCGGCGAGCCTTCGCCTTTGTGCTGACGATAGAGATTGATCCCGGCGACGTCGCCGCCGGCTTTGCGGAACGGAATGGTGACGTAATTGCCGGTGGGGCGCGCCCGACCGAGCTCGGCTCGATAATTGTTGGCATCGAACTTCGCGCCGGTGTCGATCCGCAATTGTTTGCTGATCACGTCATTATAGTCGTCGTGTCGTTTGATGCGTTCAACGCGCGCCTGCCGGCGAGTGTCGATGCCGGGACGGACAGCGGCCGGTGCACCTGAACCGGCTGGAAGATCGACATACTCGCCGGACGATTGTCCTGTTAGCACGGCATTCGCGGTGTGACCCGGATCGGAATCGATTTCGCGTCCGAGGGTTTGATAGATGTAGACGGCGTATTTGGAATCGTTCACCGCGTTCGTGACCTCGGCGTCAGTGAATCCGAGATCCTTTCCAACTTTCGGAAACTCTTTTGCGAAATTGTTATGCCAGTCGACCCGACCGGCTCGGTCCGTGGGATAATAGGATTTGCTCATCGGTGAAAACGGCGTTGCACCTTGGTAACTCCGATGCGCGCCGCCGGTCAAGCCGATCCCCCGTGCCCATGGCACGCGGCAAGCTTAAATAACGGTCTCTCCTTAGTTATGAAGCTGTTTCGAAGAGGCTATGGTCCGGCGGCGCCGGCCGACGCCAGCCCTACACCGGCAGAGCCTGTTCCGGCTGTTCCACGTGTTCCGAATCCAAAGCCCCTCGAAATTTCTTTGAGCGCCGAACAAAAAAGCATGCTCGAAAAACCGATTGATCCGCGAGTTGATCGCATCCTGCAAGAAATCTACGCGGACAAAGAAGCGGCCGAGCGCGCCCTCAAGTCACGTCGCATCATCGAGTTTCCGCACGGCGATTCGGGTGAGCGACGTGTTATCCAGGATGAAGATGGATTTTGGCGAATCGTTCCGGGCGCTCCGCCAGTGTCGCTCAATGAATTCTTCGACGCGATCTAAGATCGACAATCAACGCCGCGCGATCTTTTTGGCCAGATACGCTGAGAAATATCCGGCGTAACGCTTTTGTAATTCCGGTCGTTGCCAATCCTTGCCGGTGAGCGTTTTCCGGCAATTCGGCGCGCCGCATTTGCACTCGACCGAATAATCGTCGTCATCGGTGGCGGCCCAATCGTGAGTGAGTTCTTCGCCGGCCCGAATGTCGCGCATGGCCACAAACGTGATCTCACCCCGCATCCCCAGGTTGGCGTCGCAGGAGTGATTGCTGTAAAGCATTGACCCCTCGCGCTCCTCCGGCGTGACCGGCGCGATGAACAAATTATCGTCGATCTGAATTTCCACGGGACCGAGCCGCGGCGCGATTTCGCGTCGCAAAGTTTCGCCATCGACAATGTGACCGCCCTTCACCGCCACAATTTCATCTTTGGCGATGTTAGCGGTCGCGAACAACCCCCGCCCATGAATCTCGCTTTCGCGCACTTCTGTTTTCGGCGAGCGATAAGAAAGCGGCGTCATCAGAGAAGTGACGAGTGACAAGTGGCGAGTGACAAGTAAAAATAGCGGCGATTCTCATCATGAAGAACCGCCAGGCCGCCGTCATTTTCATTCTCGTCACGGTGACCCTCGACGTTCTTGCGATGGGTTTGATCATTCCGGTCTTGCCGAAACTCATTCTCGATTTTCTCGGTGGCAAAATGACAGATGCGGCGAATTGGAACGGCTGGTTCGCCCTCGTGTTTGCGTTGATGCAGTTTGTCTTTTCGCCGGTGCTCGGCGTCTTGTCGGATAAATTCGGGCGCCGGCCCGTGATCTTGTTGTCGAACCTCGGGCTCGGCTTGGACTACATCGTGATGGCACTCGCGCCGACGATCGGCTGGTTGTTTCTGGGCCGTATTATTTCCGGCATCACGACATCAAGCATTCCGACAGCGATGGCCTACATCGCTGATGTTACACCGAAAGAGAAACGCGCGAGCGCCTTCGGAATGATCGGCATGGCGTTTGGTGTCGGGTTTGCTTTCGGTCCGGCGATTGGCGGTCTGCTAGGCAGTGTGACTCCTCGTCTGGCATTCTGGGTGTCCGCCGGATTGAGTCTAACGAATTGGCTTTATGGTTACTTGTTCGTCCCCGAATCGCTTCCAACCGAGCGCCGCAAAAATTTTTCGTTAGGCCGGGCCAATCCCGTGGGTTCGCTCGTCCTGCTGCGCTCGCACCCTGAGCTGTGGCGACTCGCGGTTATCCAATTTCTCGCTTACACCGCACACAACGTTTTTAGCGTTTGGGTGCTCTACGCCATTTACCGCTACGCCTGGGGCGAGCTAACTACCGGTTTCTCGCTCATGGTTGTTGGCATCTGCACGGGCGCGATCTCCGCGCTCCTGACTGGACGAATGGTCAAACGTTTCGGCGAAAAAGCGACGCTCTATATCGGTCAGTTTTTCGGTGCGACCGGAATGTTCATCGCGGGCATCGCTCGCAACAGTGCGGAATTTTTCGCTTCGATTCCGATTATCTCGCTTTGGAATATTTCCATGCCGGCCGCGCAGAGTATGATGACGCATCGCGTTAGCGAGCGGGAACAAGGTGAACTGCAGGGCGCCCTGCAAAGCATGCGGTCGATCACATTCATCATTGGTCCCTGGTTGTTTCTGCGCGTATTCAGTTGGTTTATAGATCCGAAACACGCCTTGCATCTGCCGGGCGCGCCTTATTATTTGGCGGCGGTGTTGCTCTTCGCAGCCATGTTGATGTCGACGCGGATCAAACAAGATGCGCCAGCCGCACCAAGATCGACATCTATTCCTCCCCCGCCCGATGTCGTGCCACCAGAAAGCATTCCTTCCGGGCCGATCGCGCCCATCATGGATCCAAAAGAAAACATTTGAGGGTTTGCCGCGTATCGACGATTGAGACAATCGTGAACGCAAGCGTGCGATGCGTGGCGGTGGCAATTGCCATTTGCTCGTGGATCGCCATTTCGAATCACTGCGCGCTTGCTCTTGCTGTTCCGCAGGAAAAAATCGCGCAGAGCGACTGTCCGTATCATTCGCATCCGGCCAAGCAAAAAGATCCGACCGATCAGCCGTGCTGTAAAATCTTGCGAGCGCTTGTGCCTAGTCTGATAAAAAATCCCGCGCGCGCGATTGTCGATCTTGTCCCCGTCGATCTTTCATTCGCGAAGCTCGTCGTTGTCGCGCCGCCAAAAATTTCCTTCAGTTCGCTCGCGCTCGATACGGGACCACCCGGCACAACATCGTTCGTTGAATTGATTGGGAGCATGCGGGCGCACGCTCCGCCTTCGTTAGCCTAATCCGCGAGTAATCCCATTCGTCTGGGGAGCGCACGCGCCATCGCGTGCTGTTTTCGGCGCCCTCGCCGAAAGCTCAAAATCAATTTCAACATCGACATGAATAAACAAATCTTAATTTTAATCGCCGCTGCCATAACGTGCGCGGCAACAGCAGCTTTTGCAGAACAAACTCCAACGCCGAGCGCTTCGCCGCCGGCGCAAAGATATACGTGCCCGATGCATCCAGAAGTCGTGCGCACTGAACCAGGCCAATGTCCAAAATGCGGCATGACGCTGGTGCCGCTGAAAGAAGAAAAGAAACTCCCAACGCCGAAGGCAAACGACCACGCGACCCATGATGCAAACGGAATGGCGATGCCGCATCATGAGCACCAGCCTTCGCAAGGCTACGGCTCGGCAGGTCAGCCTTCGGTCGCCGCGGCGACGGCGACAAGCGGTCACGAAATGCATATGACGATGCAATCGTCGGTGAACGTGGCCGATCCAATGAGCCGGGAAAGTTCGGGCACAAGCTGGGTTCCAGATTCCACGCCGATGTACGGACGCATGTGGATGTTCGGCGACGACATGCTCATGCTGCACGGCGGAATCTTCCCGCGCTACACCAACGTAAGCACGCGCCGCGGCGACGATCGGATCGACGCCCCGAACTGGATCATGGGAATGTTTTCGCATTCGTTAGCCGAAAACACGCAGCTCGGGTTCCGCGCGATGATGAGCCTCGATCCGCTCACCGAAGGCGGCCGCGGTTACCCCTTACTCTTTCAAAGCGGTGAAACGTGGCACGACCAACCGCTGCACGATCGTCAGCATCCGCACGATCTGTTCGACGAACTGTCGGTCACCTTGTCGCAAAAATTCACCGACGATCTTAGCGCGTATTTATATTTCGGTTATCCGGGCGAACCCGCGCTCGGTCCGCCCACTTTCATGCATCGACTCTCGGCAATGGATAATCCGGACGCGCCGATCGGACATCACTGGCAGGATTCGACCCATGTTACTTTCGGAGTTGCCACTGCCGGCGTGCAGTGGCGCAATGTCAAGATTGAAGGCAGCGCCTTTACCGGCCGCGAGCCGGATGAGCATCGCTACGATTTCGACCAGCCGCGCTTCGATTCGTTCAGCGGTCGCGTTTCCTGGAACCCGACCCAAAATCTGGCCCTGCAGGTTTCGCACGGATATGTTAAGAGCCCGGAAGCGCTCGAGCCGAACGTGAAGCGGCATCGCACCACCGCCTCCGCGATTTACAATCAACCGCTTGGCCACGACACCAACTGGTCGACCTCCTTCGTTTGGGGGCAGAACAACGATTCTGGCGAAACGACCGAATCGTTTTTGCTCGAATCAAATTATCAGCGCGGCCGCGACACGGTTTACGGGCGCTGGGAACGCGTAGAAAAATCAGGGCACGAGCTTGTCCTCGCGGACGGCGATCTCGCGCGAATCTTCCCCGTCTCCGCCTACTCGATCGGTTACGTGCGGGATTTAACTCATGGGCACGATGTCGATGTTGGACTCGGGGCGCAGTTTACGATCAATGACTTTCCTGATCGGCTAAATCGCTACTACGGTGATGATCTTGGTTATGCCTTCGAATTTTTCCTGCGCATTCGCCCGTCGCAACACAGCCACGGCGAAGGCGGAATGGAGGGCGCCGCGGGATCGATGCCAAAATAATTGAGCGATCACCTTCTACGCCGAATTTCGGTCTACATTTTCGAAATCGGCTGGCTGGCTTTCGCCGCGATTTTCATTTTTCGAACAAAGTTCTCACGGGACAAGACGAGGAAAGCCGATCGAACGTCGATCACCGGAATCGCATTGCAAAGCTTGGCGCTGGCATTCGTTTGGATGTTTCGGCGGCGCGACATGTCGATCTTGCCGCTCGGTCTCTGGTTTAAACTGCTCGTGGTCGTAATCGAAATCGCGATCGTGATCGCCTCGCTCTGGATGATGGCGGCGGCGGTGCGAGTTCTTGGCAAGCAATGGAGCTTGCAAGCGCGTGTGCTCGAGGGGCATGCCCTCATTCAAGCGGGCCCGTATCGTTTTGTGCGCCACCCGATTTATACCGGAATGCTGGGAATGATTATCGTGGCCGGTCTTGCCCGGAGCCATTGGATCGGATTCGTCGTCGCGATCCTGTTCTTCGCCATCGGCACCGCTATTCGCATCCGCAGCGAAGAAAAACTTCTGCGCGAGCAATTCGGAGAAAAATTCGACGATTACAAACGCAACGTGCCAGCGGTGATTCCTCTGAAGGTCTCGCGCTGATCAGCGAATCCGTTATCCGCCCACTACCGGCTGGCACCGCTCATCCGCTCGATCATGAGATCGATGATGCGGGCCAGGGCGATCAACGCGACGGAGCAGAAGATTCCTTTGGCCAGAATGTACCAGGTGATCGCTTCGTTTTCGAATTTGCCGTCGAAAACCTTGTTCCCGAGAAGGAACGAATAGATGCACATCAGCAGGACGATGACTGCGGCCGCGGAAGCAAGTGGACGAATCGATTTCATAGCTAAGATCGACATCTACTCGGCGGAAGAGTGGAACGCGAGCTTATTGGCACGTGAGGCATAGCCTTTTACGCGGTTGTCATCGCGGATGACTAATGGGAATCTTATTGCCGCTCATGCACCGGCTGCCGAAAATAAGTTACCACGACATCGAGCGCATTATTGAGTTTGATTTCGTGCGGGCGACAGAGGCAGCCGCGCTCAATTCGTTGCGATGGCTCGGGCGCGGCGACAAGGAGAAGGCCGATGAAGCGGCCTGCGACGCGATGCGCGGCATGTTCGATCTGATGAACATTTGCGGCGAAGTCGTGATCGGCGAAGGCATCAAGGACGACGCGCCGGGCATTTTCAAAGGCGAACAACTCGGCACCTGGCTGCCGGGTGCGCCCCAATTCGATATCGCGATCGATCCGATCGACGGAACGACCAACATTTCCAAAGGCGCGCCGAACTCGATCAGTTGTATCGCGGCGGCGAGTCCGGAAGAAGGCGTCAAGGTTGCGCTCCGCGATGTGCCCTCGTTTTACATGTCGAAGCTGGCGTATGGACCGCGCGTGATTCAATACACCCAGAAGCGCGGCGACTCGCTCAACATCGGCGCGCCCATTGCCGAAACCCTTGCGATCGTTGCCC
>DASYVQ010000069.1:0-14729 GCA_035936875.1 Chthoniobacterales bacterium | reverse complement strand
TGACACTGAGACACGAAGGCCAGGGGAGCAAACGGGATTAGATACCCCGGTAGTCCTGGCAGTAAACGGTGCACGTTTGGTGTGGGAGGATTCGACCCCTTCTGTGCCGGAGCTAACGCGTTAAACGTGCCGCCTGGGGAGTACGGTCGCAAGATTAAAACTCAAAGAAATTGACGGGGGCCCGCACAAGCGGTGGAGTATGTGGCTCAATTCGATGCAACGCGAAGAACCTTACCAGGCCTTGACATGCATCTCTAAACCGGTGAAAGCCGGCGAGTGTCGAAAGACACAATTTGCACAGGTGCTGCATGGCTGTCGTCAGCTCGTGTCGTGAGATGTTGGGTTAAGTCCCGCAACGAGCGCAACCCTTGTGAACTGTTGCTACTCCCACAAACGTGGGAGGCACTCTGTTCAGACTGCCCTGTGAAACGGGGAGGAAGGTGAGGACGACGTCAAGTCAGTATGGCCCTTACGGCCTGGGCTGCACACGTACTACAATGCCCAGCACAGAATGATCCGAGACCGCGAGGTGGAGGAAATCTCTAAAACTGGGCCCAGTTCGGATTGGAGGCTGCAATTCGCCTCCATGAAGCCGGAATCGCTAGTAATGGCGCATCAGCTACGGCGCCGTGAATACGTTCCCGGGCCTTGTACACACCGCCCGTCACATCATGAAAGCCGTTTGTACCCGAAGTCGCCCCTTAAAAGGCGCCGAAGGTGTGGATGGTGATTGGGATGAAGTCGTAACAAGGTAGCCGTAGGGGAACCTGCGGCTGGATCACCTCCTTTCTAAGGAGAAAGCGCAATCCATTTCAGATTGAAGATCTCAGATTGAAGATTTGAAATCGGGTTTGCACTAGGTCGACGGCTAAACCCGTGGAGTGAATCAATTGATCACTCACGGATATGCCGTTAAGACCTCGACAACGAAAGAAGTCGAGGCTCAGAGAAACGACGAGTAACGCACAATTCAGTCTTTGCTATCGACTAAATGCCGGTCGCCCATGTGGTGACCGGCATTTTTCTTTTCTGCAATTCCGAACCGCGGATTACGCGGATGTCGCAGATGAAGACTTTTGCATTCCTCCGTCTGCAATCGAAATAGTGGGCCTGAAAGGATTCGAACCTTTGACCCTGCGCTTATCAAGCGCATGCTCTAACCAACTGAGCTACAGGCCCAAGAAATTCAGCGAGTGAACGATTGAGTGATTTAATGATTTAAAATCGCCCGATCTCCCGCTCACTCAATCATTAAATGATTTGGAGGCAAGGGGATTCGAACCCCTGACTTCCAGCTTGCAAAGCTGGCGCTCTACCAACTGAGCTATGCCCCCGCACCGGCAATTGCCGAATGTCGAGTGCCGAGTGCCGATTTCAACCCCGAAAGCGTTCGGGGCTGCTTTCCTGCTTTCATGATCTCGCATCCCGCTCGATCACCGCTCCCCGAGCGGCCTTGCCGTGCATGTCGCGGCGTCCCCGCTCGCTCCATTCCTAATTCAATTTTCTGAGCGTCTGCGAGCCGCGAACGCCCAGCAAATCGCCAATCCAACCAACGCGCCGATAATGTCGATCATCACGTCAATCGGCGACGCCGTGCGCGACGGCACAAACGATTGGTGAAACTCGTCGCTCGCTGCAAAAATTCCGGCAGCCAACCAGGCGAGCAAAAACAAAATCGACATCTTCATTTGCAGATGTGTCCCGCGGCGCAGCCCGCGCCACAACAGCATTGCCAGGACCCCGTATTCCGTGATGTGTCCGAGCTTGCGCATCACAAAATGAATCGTCGCGATGGTTGCGTCCGAGATGCTTGGGTCCAACCAGCGCAGAAACGGAACGAGAAGACGAGATGTTTGCTCGGCCGAAAGCGCATCCGTCGAACCGACGAAGATGAAACCGAGCCAGATCAAAACCGGCAGCCAATATTTTAGGAACGATTTCATCCAGAGGTCAGAAGTCAGAGATCACACGACAGTCTCTTTTGCATTGCTCAATCTGCAATCTACAATCTGGAATCTGAAATCCGCGATCCGCAATAAAGGCCAGTCCGGCTCGGACCCGAAATCCGAAATAAATGCCAGTCCGGCTCGGACTCCCCTCACCTTCGAGCCCGTTTTCATGGAGCGAATGTGGGGCGGCCGCCGGCTCGAATCGGAGTTCGCGAAAAAATTGCCAGATAAAGTACGAATCGGCGAGTCGTGGGAAATTGTCGATCGACTGGAAGCGCAGAGCGTCGTGCGCAGCGGTCCCTTGAAAGGCAATACCTTGGACGAACTCTGGACCCAACACCGACGAGCGATTTTTGGCGATGTTCCCGACAGCGAACGCTTTCCTTTGCTAATCAAACTTCTGGATGCGAATGAAAAACTTTCGTTGCAAGTTCATCCTCCCGAAAAAGTTGCTGACAAATTAGGCGGCGAGACGAAAACCGAATTCTGGTACGTGACTGGGGCTGATCCCGGCGCAGAACTTTTTCTTGGCCTGCGCGAACCGATAACACGAGACCAGTTCAAGCGTGCTCTGGATAAAGGAACAGTCGAAGACTGCGTTCAGAAAATTCGCGTGCAAACTGGAGACGCGATGTTTCTGCCGGCCGGTCGTTTACACGCCGTTGGCGCGGGTAATCTTCTGGTCGAGATCCAGCAGAATAGCGACACCACTTATCGCGTGTTCGATTGGAACCGCGTCGATCAAAATGGTGAAGGCCGCGAGCTACAAGTCGATCAAGCGCTCGAGTGCATCAACTTCGACGACGTCGCGCCACAGCTGGTCGAGCCGAAAGGCGAGCTGCTGATTAAAGACCATTTATTTGAAGTTCAAAAATGGAATCTCGATGCGCCGCGCGAACTCGGATCGACCGGTCAATTTGCGATTGTTTGCTGCCTCACCGGCTCGCTCCGCTGCGCCGAGACAGATCTGGCGCCGGGGGAATTTTTTCTCGTGCCCGCTTTGTTACAAGATCGACAAGTGAAACCTTTGAGTGACGGAACAAGTTTGCTCCGCGTGGCAATTCCCGTTTAACGCCAACTCTGTAGGGGACGCTGTTAGCGTCCCGTCTAATTAATCGGGAAGCCAACGGCTTCCCCTACAGACATCTCGCCGACGACATGCTCCGTCATGTCCCAAATATTAGGGACGCGACAGAGCGCGTTCCTCCACCTGAACTCGCAGGCGATTGAGGTCAATCCCCCTACACCTACGCCCAAACCCAAATAGTGCGCTGGGGCAGATGATTTATCACCGGCGAAATATGAGTTTTCGGCTCCGGCTGTTCCGCCTGCGGTTTCGGCGAGAAGAACGCTCCACCGGCGCAAATCGCTAGACAGAGACAAAGCGCCAGAATTTTTGCCGTTCGATTCATGTCGATGTTACTTTCGGCGACAAACGTCGCAGATACTGAAAACTGTAAATGCCGGTAACGTGTCCATCGCGCCAGCGCGGTTGAACAGCGTAACCGCCGACCATGCCGAAGCCGATGAGTTCAAAGCTGTTTGCGGCGTAACTCACGTTTGGTCGCATGATATTGCCGAGAACATCCGGCTCACCGCCACAGGCCGCGCACGGACAAGCGCGACGCAGGAACGGCAAATCGAAAAAAGATTCCGTGCCGTCGTTCCAGTGAATGGCAAGTTCATTTCCGATTTGTTGGATGTTCGTCGGTTCCAGACGCATGGGGTGTCAATCTTACCATGATGCCGATCTGGAGAGCAATCTTCGCGCTAGGTGGATCGAGCAGTCCCTTAAATGCCAGTCCGGCTCGGCTCGATGCTAAAAGTCGCGGCGGAGCCGAATATTAATTAACATCGCCCGACGGAGCGGCCGATCCACCTATTCCAGCTAGTGGAGGCCGCGGCTCCAGCCGGTCAGATGGAAGTTCACCGCGACATCTCGCTGTTTGGTCGAGCCCGGCCGAAACGTCCATTTGAAAAACGTCATTACGGCGCTTGCATCGAGCTTCCGAGACCTGGTGCTTTTTAACACCTTCACTTCATCCACTACTCCCGTCTTCTCGTTGATCAAGAGCCGATAGATGCCCTGGCCCTGCTCTCCCAGGTGTTGCGCGGTAATCGGAAACTCAGGGTCCGGAGCGGAGATTGAATCCTTCTTATATTTTGCATCTATCGTCACCACGTCTGTCGCGCGACAAGGCGAAAGAAAAGCAAGCTGAAGGACGGCCAACACTGCAAAGGCTGTTATGGGGTGAGCGTTCATATTGTACAAATCGAATGAGCTTAGCGGGTTGGGTGTATGTGAGTAAAGAAAATCCTAGCGGCGGTGACGCTCTCCGAAAATTGCTGTCCCCACCCGCACCAGCGTGGCGCCTTCCTCGACCGCGATAGGAAAATCCTGTGTCATTCCCATCGAGAGCTGGGCAAGATCGACATGAAATTCTTTTTGCAGCTGATCTCGCAGGTCGCGCAACTTCACAAAGAACTTACGCGACGCTTCGGCGTCCTCGGCCAGTGGCGGAATCGTCATCAGACCCAGGATCGACAATCGCGAAAGCGCGAGAAGCGATTCCATTTGTTCACGCAATGTGTCGGGCTGAAATCCGAACTTACTCCCCTCACCTGCCACGTTCACTTCAAGTAAAACGCGCGGATGCAATCCTTCTTCTTCGGCGATCCGGTTCATGTCCTGCGCAAGCTCGAGCGAATCGACGCTGTGAATCATTTCAAACAACGGCAGCGCGTGCCGAATTTTGTTCTTCTGGAGGTGACCGACAAAGTGCCAGCGCAGATTCGATGGCAACTCGGGGATCTTTACCCGCGCTTCCTGCACGCGACTTTCGCCGAATAAACTTTGTCCCGCTTCCACGACTTCGCGAACTTTCTCGGCGTCGTGCGTCTTGGAAATCGCGACGAGCTCGATCTCATTAACTTCACGGCCGGCTTTGGCCGCGGCCTGCGCGATCTGTTCGCGAACGCGCTCAAGATTTTCGGAGATAGAATTCATCACGAGTGCGCCATCTCGATCATCTGTTTCGCCAGCTTGGGGCCGATGCCGCTCTCCTCGTGTTTGAAATAGACGAAGGCATCTTTCCACTTCGATTCCTGTTCTTGAACAAACTTTGCCCAGCGCTCGATGTCGGTCTTCTTGTAGTCTTCTCGACGGAGCCGGAGGTAACCGTAGTCCGCGGTTGAAATCTTTGGCGTCGCAAGGTCTTCGGTGTCAGCGATGCACAAAGAAATGTTGCGCGATTTGAGCAGATCGAAAATCTCGTCGTCGAACCACGACTCGTGACGGAACTCAAACGCAGCCCGCATCGACGGAAACTCGCGGAGGAATGAACTCAACACGTCGGCGTCTTTCTTGAAAGCCGGCGGCAACTGAAACAAAACCGAGCCGAGTCGTTCGTCGAGCCCGGAGATAACTCTGCAAAAATATTCGAGCGTATCGGTGCAATCGCGCAGCTTCGACCAATGGGTGATTTTTTGCGGCGCCTTCAGCGCAAACCGGAACTTTTCCGACGTCAGAGTTTTCCAATTTTCAATCGTCTTCGGCGCCGGGATCCGGTGAAAGGTGTAATTGATCTCCGTCGTCGAAAATCGTTCCGCATAAAACGGCAGCATCTTTGCTGCCGGCAAATCTTCCGGATAAAAATTGCCCTTCCATTCAGCGTATTGAAAACCCGATGTGCCGATCCAGAAGTTCACTGAAACTAAAATAACCGCGGATCACACGGATATCACGAATGAAGAAGAAAAATCACTATTGCTTTGCATAAGTGTAACCCGCCTAACCTGTCGCGCCGTAGCCTTGCGCGGAGGCGGATCCGCGGTTGGTTCAAGTCAACTCAGCCGCACTTTTGGTCGTGACATTCGGCAGCGGGTATGAAAGATCGACATCGTCACCTAACGAAAGGCTTATATCATGAACTTCCAAAAAAATCTCGGTCTGCTCCTGCTGGCGATTTACCTTATTCTCGTTGGCATAATGGCGCTCATCGCAGGTATCGCCATTCCGCCCATAGTCATGGGCATTCTGGCGCTCGCGGCCGGAATTCTCATTCTCATCGGCAAGTAGTCCGAGCTCGCCACGGGACGAGTCCGTCCGATTGGCGGACCGGACTGGCATTTCACCGGGGACTCACCACGGCGGGCAGGCGACTCGCCGTGGTTACAACACGCCGACCGCGCGCGAGATCAGGAGAATCACGATACTGAGCGAAATAGAAACCTGAATCATCGCGAGAATTTTCGCCCAGCGCGCCAGCAGCGGCGCGTCGGTTGGGCCGAAAGTTGAACTCTGGGTAAAGGCGACGAAGAGGTAATCGACGAAGCGCGGGCGCCAGTGCGTACATGCAAATTGAGCGCGCTCATCGTGTGGGACCTGCATTTGCGGGAAAAGGAAGCTGGTGCTGCCGAACTTCTTCTGTTCGTGCCGCAAAGTTGGGCCGCCGCCATCGAGCCGCCAATACCAGAGCGCGAAAACCAGCACGTTGGTCAGCCAGAGTAACCCGCCGGAAAGCAAGAGCTCGAGTGGCGATTCCTTGTGCGATGGCAAAGCGCGCACCAATAAGACGACGGATCCAATCAACGCGAGCGTGGTGATTCCATTAATGAGAATGCCGAGGGCGCGATTGAGTGAGCGCTTTCCGGTGCGATGACTGATCACTGTTGGGATGAGCAGGACGACGATCAAAGTCGGCAACAACCAGATTGGACCGATGATCAGATCGCGTGGCAGCGCCAGATAAATTGCGCCCACCGCCAGAAACGCCAGCAACGCCTGCCAGCGCGGCTCCGGTTTATCGATGTGATCGTGTTGATCCGGCATAACGCCGCTACAGCAAAAATCGAACTGAAACTTTATTGCGTCCGCTTCTCATTTGGCGAAGTCTTTCGTACACGGAGGAGACGGTATCAAATGTGGCCGTTCAAAAACACGCGGAAATTAGCGAGCAGCGACGAGTTCCCTGCGGTCATCGACGCGATCAGGGACAAACTGCGAAGTCATGGGCTCACCGGTGAGGCCGATCGGATCCACACCTTGGTTCACCAAATGGCCTGGACGACGTCGAACGAACTCTACGAGGAACTGTCACTCGCACTGGGAAAAATACGAAAAGAACGCCGCGACCTCCCAACTGATATCGCTGTGGAGATCCGTCGCATCATCAAAGCATCGACCATATCTGCCGTTGGCGATGATGAGCATACGGCGGCAAGTGCGCAGCGCGTGGAGCAACCGGAGCACCCTCACCTCAGTCCTCTCCCTGAGGGAGAGGCGGAGAGCATCCGCACAACCGAAAATTGATTGACCAATGCCCGATTAAGCGGCTGCATGTCACTCCTCTATGTTTAAGCGTGTGTTGAAATGGTTCCTCGGAATCGTCGCGATCGTTGTAATCGTGCTGGCGGTTTTCCTGATCAATCTGATTTGGTTCCGGCCGTGGAGCCTGAACTTGTTTTACGAGAAAGTTTTCGCCGAAGTTATCTTCAATGAACCGGAGCTGCTCACCCAGCTCGGATTAGTTGAGCAGTTCGGCATTACCGGTCACAACGGGAAGCTGAGCGATGAATCGCCGGCGCACCAACAACAGGTGATTGACCGTTGGAAGAAAGACCTCGCTCAACTGCATCAGTATCCGTTGGATCGACAATCAGCGTCGCAAAAGCTTTCGACCCATGTGCTGGATTTGTTTTTGCAGGGCCAGGTGGAGGGCGAGAAATGGCAGTTTCACAATTATCCGGTCAACCAACTCTTCGGAGTGCAGAATAATTTTCCATCGTTCATGGCGAACTCGCACCGGCTGTTCAGCGCAAAGGATTGCGATTACTACATCATGCGGCTGGACGCGTTGTCGAAGAAGTTCGATCAAACACTGGAAGGCTTGAAGGTTCGCGAGCAGAAGCAAATTCTGCCGCCGCGGTTTGTGGTCGAGGAAGTGCTCAAGGAAATGAGCGACTTCATTGCCAAGCCGGCGACCGAAAATATTCTGGCAACGTCGTTCAAAACGCGCGCGGCCAAGATCGACAAATTGACCGAACAGCAACGCGCAGATTTCCAGGCACGCGTGGAGAACGCGATCACCACCCATGTTTACCCGGCTTATCAGAAGTTGATCGATTATTTCCGCGAGCTCGAGCCCAAGACGACGACCGACGACGGCGTCTGGAAATTGCCGGACGGGGACGCCTTTTATGCCTACGCGCTGCGCGAGAACACGACGACCACGCTGCCGCCGAACCAAGTGCACGATCTCGGCTTGCGCGAAGTGACCCGGATCGAGACCGAGATGCGCGCGCTGCTCGATGCCAACGGTTTCGGCGGGCAACCGATCGGCGCATCGATGGACAAGCTGAGCAAAGATCCGCGCTTCCTTTATCCAAACGACGACAAGGGCCGGGCCGATGCGCTCGCTGAATATAAACGCCTGATCGACGCAGCAGAGCAGCAGTCGAAAAAAGAACTATTCCTCACCTCTCCGCGCGCGAAGATCGACATCCGCCGCGTTGAGCAATTCAAAGAGGCGACAGCGCCGGGCGCGTACTATCAAGGAGGCGCAATGGATGGATCCCGACCGGGAATTTTTTATGCGAACCTCCGCGACATGAACGAAGTGCCGAAGTGGACGATGCCGACGCTGGCTTATCACGAAGGCATCCCGGGACATCACTGGCAGATTTCGATCGCGCAGGAACTCAAAGGCGTTCCGCAGTTTAGGAAAGTTATTCCGTTCACCGCGTATGCTGAAGGCTGGGCGCTTTACTGTGAGTGGCTGGCCAAACAGGTCGGTTGGTACGACAAAGATCCGTTTGGCGATCTGGGGCGCCTACAGGCGGAGCTCTTCCGCGCCGTGCGCCTGGTCGTCGACACCGGGATTCACGCCAAACATTGGACGCGCGACCAAGCGATCACCTACATGCGCGACAAGACCGGGATGGGCGAGAAGGAAGTTAAAGCGGAGATTGAACGCTACATCGTGATGCCGGGCCAGGCTTGCGCCTACAAAGTAGGAATGCTGAAGCTTCAGGAGTTGCGCGCACGCGCCCAAAAGGAACTGGGCGAGAAATTCGATCAGCGCGAATTTCACGAAACGCTGCTCAAGCAGGGAGCGCTGCCGCTCGAGATTCTGGAAGAACAAGTCAACGCCTACATTCAGAAGAAGAAAGCGTAGAATTAATTAACCGCGGATTACGCGGATGGACACGGATGCGGAAGTCGCACGGTTCCGCGTCAGTAAACAGGGTTCAGGATTGAAATTCGCTAAGTGATAGCAGTCGTTGCTTTTTCTTATCCGCGATATCAGCGTAATCCGCGGTTAAAAGCGGCGAAGTATGCGAAAGATTCTATTCACACTGGCAATCGTCATCGTGCTCGCTGTGACGATGTCGGCCTTGTGGATATTTGGCGGCCGTGGTTTGTCGCTCTTTCTCGATCGATTCTGGACCATCGAAACGGCTTCGGAGCCGATCCGTTCGATCAAGTATCAAGGCAACGGAACGGGCGGCACTCTTCGCATCAATGAGCGTGAACTCAGTTTGAGAACACCGGATACTCAGATTCAAACGCTGCACATCGGTTCGACCAAAGACAATCAGCTAGCCGTCGCGATAGCCGGCAAGGTTTTCGCGTTCGGGCCACTGCGTCAATCCGAAGGCGACACACTCGCAACCGAACCCGCAACAGGTGACGACGCGTCGATTACCACGCGGCATAGCCCTTTGAGCTGGCCCACGCCGTTCGACTTCAATTTCATGACTGGCCAATCGCCATCCTGGAGACAGCATCTCTATTATGAACTCAGCTGGAAAAGGCAAAGTGGCGCGAAATTGGACATGCTCTGGCGATTCGAACAATATTTTTATTCGGGTAACGGCTGGTTGGGCGGCTCGATGACGTACGAAAGCGGCACCGGCCTGATTCGCGTTGAAATCTCCGAGGCCGCGCGCTAGATCATTCCCATACCGCGCGGCGCCGCCGTTCTCATTTGCGCATTGTCGGTCCGAGCCGCACTGGCGTTAAAGTCTTGCCCCGCCATATCGCAACCTCCAGGATCGATCTCGCTCGCAAGTCTGCAAAACCCCTCCCTCAGGAGTAGCGCCGGCTCCCATCCATTAGTTCGAGGTCCGGCGCTTCTCCAGGAAAAACGCCACTGCGGCGAAGAGCGTGTAGAAAATTAGCGCCGTGATTGCGACGGCGCGATCCGATGAAAGCGGCCGGCCGCCAAAGGTCGTTTGCGTCTGAATCAGAATAAGCACGACGCCGAAGACGACGATGCCAATCTTACGCGCGACCGGCTGCACATTCCTCTTCAAATAAATAATCATCCCGACAACAAGAATTCCAATCTCGAGACCAAATTCCAAGGCTTTGTAGTTCCAAAGAGCGAATCCGACTTTCAACGTGTCGTCGTAGATCGCGAGGTCGGGGCGATGGACGATCAAATCCAAAATCCAGTGCGAGAACACGGCGAAGCCAACGAGCAACGCGGCTGTTCGCGAAACGCGCGCGCCGGCTACGACGCGATAGATGGCAAAGGCCAGAGCCGACCAGATGAGCGCGCCAATCAGACTGTGAGTGTACGGCATGTAGTAGAGATCGAGCGGACTCGTGGCAGTGATCCCGGGAACGATTCGCACTTTCTCTATTCCAAGCAGAACGAACGGCGCCCAAAGAAAATCCAGCAACTGCACCGCAACGAAAAGAACCCAGAGCGGGATTTTGTTTTCGTCGCTCTTAACCGCAAACGCCACGCTGTAGTGTCCGACAAACATTTCCCGATTTCCTCAGTTCCGCAGACACCGCGCAAGTCTTACTTTCCGGCGGTCGCTTCCAAAATTGGAATCATTTTCTACTTTCTAATTTCTCCTTCCTAATTTCTTATGCGGCGTGAAGCGGCTCCTTTGGCTCGATATCTCGAAAGCGCTCGCGATCTGTTGGGTCGTTTATTTTCATTTTTTCCGGACCTACTTCGAGCACGGCTCACTCCCGCCTCCCGATTGGAACACTCTCGCCACTAGCGCAATCACCATTCTTGGGATTGTGTGGCTCAAGATTTCCGGGCTCGGCTTTCATGCGGTCGGTGTTTTCATCATCCTGAGCGGTTGGGCGCTAATGGAATCGACCACGCGCCGAGCGGAGTCCGGCTCATTGGCCTGGGGCGCGTGGTACCGCGCGCGATTCCTGCGCCTCTATCCCATGTACTGGGTAGCGCATTTGGTTTATCTCGTCTCGCCTTTCGTCGCGCGTCTCGAACCAGTCGACGGCCGCATCGTGCTCAGTCTGCTCGGTCTGCGCTTCATCGATATCACGATGAACTTTATGTATCTCAACGCGGCCTGGTGGTACTTCTCCATGCTCATCCAGTTCTATTTGATTTTCCCGCTCCTTTTCTGGGCGGCGAGGAAATTCGGGCCATGGATCTTCTTGTTAACGGCGTGCGCGCTCGGATTTTTTGCCCGCTATTTCTTGCTCGTCGTTTATCCGCAACATGGAATGTGGATCCTGGGCGGCTTCGCCATCTGCCGGCTGCCGGAATTCGCTTTAGGCATGGCGCTGGGAATGTGGCACAGCCGATCGACCGCCCGGGTGGAGTGGTTTCTTCTGCGCGGCGCGGGATTCGTTGTCGGCCTGCTATTGTATCCCGCGGCTCTGTGGCTTTACGACAACGGCATCACTTACGTCTTCGTCGACTTCGCCACCGGCGCGTGCTGTTTCCTAGAGATCGTTGGTGTCGCCGGAATCATCTTCCGGTTTCCGGGCCCGGCCAAACTGTTCGGGCTTGTCGGCGCGTTTTCCTACGGCCTGTATCTTATTCACCAGCCGTATGTCATCTGGCTGGGACTTCGCATCCGGGAACAACCGGTGTGGATGTTCCTTTTGATTTCTGTCGCGACATTGGCCGTGCTCAGCGCGTGGGGAATGCTTTTGGAAAAAACGACCAATGCGCTTGTCAACAAACTCATCCCGGCGAAGAAAAAGGAGCTGCCGCAAGCCGCCTAAGTTGCGTCGCTGAATTTCATCCCTCATCCTTCTTCGTTCATCCTTTCTTATGCCCCTCGCCTCTCGCGCTCTCACCATTCTTCAGGAATGGGTCCAATCGGAAAGTTTGCGAAAACATTGCTACGCAGTTGCGGACTCGATGAAACATTTCGGGCAACTGCGCGGCGAAGATGTCGATCTTTGGGAAGCAGTCGGGCTGCTGCACGACATGGATTACGAGCGCCACCCGAATCTGGAGCACAGCCCGACCGAAGGCCATCCATTCGTCGGCGTGAAATGGCTTAGAGAGAATGGCTGGAGCGAAGAAATCTGCCGCGCAATTTTATCGCACGCGGATTATGCGAGCGTTTCTCGCGAGACGCCGCTCGAGAAAACGCTCTACGCAGTGGATGAGCTGAGCAGCTTCGTCATCGCCGTCGCGCTCGTCCGCCCGACTAAAAATATCCGCGATGTCGATGTTGCTGCGGTGAAAAAGAAAATGAAGGACAAAGCCTTCGCTCGCGCCGTCAACCGCGACGACATCGTGCGCGGCGCAGAAGAATTAGGAATGCCGCTCGACGACGTCATCATGAACGTCATCGCCGCGTTGAAGTCGGACGCCGACCGGCTCGGTCTCGCGGGAACAACGAGTTGAATCTTACGGCGTGCGGAAAATCTTGTCGCTAAATGGGTCCTTCACTTCCGTTCCGGGCGGAAACTTGCTGACATCAACGTAACCAGCGTCCGGCGCGAACGGGCTGGTAACGAGACCTTTCTTTCCCGGAACAGGAATCGCATACGGAACATCGCGCTTCTCGCCTTTCGCTCGTGGAGCGGCCGATCCTGTCCGAATATTATGCTGGTTGGGCGGGCCGAGGCTCGGGCCAGGAGTGGGCGGGGCGGACTCCTCTTTGCTCACACTTTGCTTGGTGCTCTTACTTCGCGACCCGGATTTCTTTTGCGGATGAGCCATCGAGTTGCCCAGCCGCCTAAAAAAATTACTGATCGGATCCGCGTTAGCGACGTTTCCTGCCGCAAATCCGAAGATCGACAATGCAACAATTATTTGGGTTACACTCCGACTCATGCGCGCTGATACATATCCACAAGACGCGCCAAAGTCTTCCGGATTTTGTTCTATCCCGCCAATGGTAGGAATTCTTCGCGCACAATCTTGCCGTCTTTGACCGTGTACACGCCGACTTCCGACAACTGCATCCGGTTCTTCGAGCTCTTGTCGGTCACGTCGATATCGTACTGCACCACGAACCGATCGTGTGCCACGAATGGCCCGCCGACTTTAGCGCTGTGGACCTGCATGTTCTCCAGCCACCAATCGACTTTCTTGCGCACACCTCCAACCCCACGCGTTTCCGGCGAACTGCCGTCCATGGTGCGCGCTTCCACGCTCACGATATTTTTATCGTAAAGTGTGTCGAGCGCTTCCACCCACGCTTGTTTGCGAGTTAACTCCACCACCTTTTGTGCAACTTGTTCAGTATTCATTTTTCCTTCTTTATTTAGATCGACAATTACTTGCTGAATAATTTCTCCAGTTTGTTTAGGGCGCTCTCCCAGCCTCGGGTGTGGCCGTCGCGTGACTCGTCGTTTGGCAACTGCTCGTGGACCAAGCGGAGCTCGGTATCGCCATCGCGATCGTGCAGTTCCACCGTCACGATGCTGGTGTGATTTTCCCAGGTCTCATCGTCTTCCCATTGCCAGGTGAAAACGATTTTCTTGCCCGGCTGCAGTTCGCGGTATTCGCCGCGGCACGTCATGTTCTCGCCTTCCGAATTGGTGAGGTCCCAGCGAAACTTTCCTCCCACGCGCGCGTCGGCGACTAACTCGCGAGTCTGGACATTCTCCGGACCGAACCATTGTTTCAATTGCGCGGGATTGGTCCAGGCGGCGTAGACGCGATCGCGCGGAGCTTTGATTAGACGTTTGATTTCAAGTGAGAGCTTTTCTGCTTGGGCCATAGGTTTTCTTTCGTCAGTAAAGTATTTGCGCTGCTACCTTAATCTTGGTTGGCGCCATCGCCCTCGACAAAGTCTTTGAGCGATGAACCGATAAGAGCCTTCCAGCCTTCCACGAAATTCTCGCGCGCGAACGCCGGAGTTTTCGGAAACGTTTCCAAACCCTCATGCGTCAGCTTCAGCCGCGTTTTGTCGCCATCAACGAACAATTCGAACGTGACCAGTGAATCGCCGTCGTGTCCTTTGTACCGCCAAGTGTAGGCGAGCTTCCTTTGCGGAATCACCTCGGTGATCCTGCAAAGATGATGATAGGTCATGCCTTTATGCTCGACGCTGAACTCAAATTCAAAACCCACCTCGGGCTTAAATTCCTTCAGGTCGAAATACCACTGTCTCATTTCATCGACATCGGTGAGCGCTTTCCAAACTTTCGCGACCGGCGCGTTAAAAGTTCGTTCGATGATCAGGGGCTCGCTTTTCGTGGCCAAAAGTTCTCCGAGGCGTTCCAGGGTTTGCGTCATGCCCACTTCAAACCCGCCAACGTATTTCTCGGCTTCAGCCGTCGCGCTAATGAGACGGGAATGCATGGTGAGTTTCGTTTTTCCGTTTCGCTCGACCAGGGTCAGGGTATGCCGGAATTCAAAAATCGGTTTCCCTTTTTTGTCCAAGGCCCCGGTCGTTGTCACCAGCCGTTCGGGCGGGACAACTTCATGAAACTTTCCGCCCATCGGATAATTCGTGCCGTCCGGCCCGCGCATGACGACGTAAATCTTATTGCCTGGTCGCGCGTCCCATTCGCAAATCGGCGCGGTGAATCCGTGC
>DASYVQ010000068.1:0-2108 GCA_035936875.1 Chthoniobacterales bacterium | reverse complement strand
CGTTTTATCTCGCGCCGCATCGTCATTTTCGCGAGCGAAGACGTCGGACTGGCCGATCCGGAAGCACTGCCGCTCGCCATCGCCACCCAACAAGCGGTTGAATTTGTCGGTCTGCCCGAAGCAAAGATTCCGCTCGCCCACGCGGTCGCATACATGTGCCGGGCTAAAAAAAGCCGCGAATCTTACGACGCGTTAAACGAAGCGACCGAACAAATTGAATCGGAACAAACGAAACGCGTCCCCGAAAATCTCAAGAACAAACACTTCCCGGTAAATCCGGAGCGGTAGTCGCTATTTGAACAAGCGACCTCGGATTCCGACGACTAAAGACAAAACTCCGAGTACAACGGCGGCGATGCCAAACTTATTTGAAGAGCTATGTCCGTTGCCGGTTCCGATTTGATTTAGCAGGGCGAGTGTGCCCAAACAAATTGCCGGCAGCGCCAGAACAACCGTGAGGATTCTAAATAATTGGGCGTGCTCGAAAGGAACTTCCGCCATTTCCCTCAAGCGTCATTTCTCGAACGCAGTCGCGACGAGGGTGGCGTTGTGGCCGCCGAAGCCGAATGAATTGTTCATGATCACGCGCACTTTCTTTTCTTTGGCTTTGTTCGGCGTGTAATCGAGGTCACATTGCGGATCGGGATTTTCCAGATTGATCGTGGGCGGAATGACGCCGTCGCGGATCGCCAATGCACACGCCGCCATTTCCATTGCGCCGGCGCCGCCTAACAAATGGCCGGTCATCGATTTGGTGGAACTGATCGAAACCTTGTTCGCCTTCTCGCCAAAAACTTTCTTGATCGCGTGCGTCTCACTAATGTCGCCCAAGCCCGTGGAAGTGGCGTGGGCGTTGATGTAATCGACGTCGCCGGGCGAGATCTTTGCGTGATAGAGCGCCATTTTCATGGCGCGCGCCGCGCCTTCGCCATCTTCCGGCGGCGCGGTCATGTGATAAGCGTCCGCCGAAAGCCCGTAGCCGGTAAGCTCGCAATAAATTTTCGCGCCGCGCTTCTTCGCGTGCTCGAGCTCTTCCACAATGGCAATTCCAGCGCCTTCGCTTATGACGAAACCGTCGCGATCGCGATCAAACGGGCGCGACGCACGCTCCGGTTCGTCATTGCGCTTGCTGAGCGCTTTCATCGCCGAAAATCCGGCGAGACCAAGTTTGACGATCGCCGCTTCGGAACCGCCGGCGACAAAAATATCGGCCTCGCTGAATTTAATCATGCGCCACGATTCGCCGATGGAGTTATTCGAAGTCGCGCAAGCGGTGACGATGCACATGTTCGGGCCGCGCAAGCCGAATTCCATCGAGATCAATCCGCTCGCCATGTTGCTGATGAGCATCGGAATACAGAATGGCGAAACGCGCGACGGTCCCTTGTTCATCAAAATGCTGTGCTGGTCCTCCAACGTTTTCAGTCCGCCGATTCCGCTGCTGACGAGAACGCCGAAGCGGTCGCGATTGACGCCCTCAAGATCGATGCCGCTGTCTTGCATCGACATCTTGGCCGCGGCCATAGCCAGCTGGGCAAAACGATCGGTGCGACGGACGTCTTTGGCGTTGTTGAAAAAGTTTTTGGGCTCAAAATCCCGCACTTCACCGCCGATTTTGCAATCGTAGTTCGCGGTGTCGAAGGCTTGAATCTTGCCGATACCGCTCTTGCCTTCGGTCAGATTTTTCCAAAACGTCGGTAAATCATTGCCGAGCGGTGTAATAACACCGAGACCTGTGATGACGACTCTACGATCGTTGTTCATTGAGTGAGTTAGCGAGTTAACGATTTAGAGATTGGAAATTCCAGCCGTGCTGTGCCGAGGTCAATCACTCAATCTTTAAGTCGCTCAATCGCTAAATACTTCTAGCTCGTGCCCATGCCGACGCTTTGCACGGCCTGGAAAAGTTTTCCCTCGGTCCGGATAGAAGGGGCGATAATGATTTCGGTTTGCTGAAACTCGGCCAGTGTTCGCGCGCCGACGTTTCCCATGCAGGTCGTGATGGCGCCGACCAAATTTTGGCTGCCATCATCAACTTCGGCCGGTCCGAATAAAATTTGTTTCAACGAACCGGTGGTGCCGACTTTAATGCGGGTGCCGCGCGGAAG
>DASYVQ010000067.1:0-24102 GCA_035936875.1 Chthoniobacterales bacterium | reverse complement strand
TTATCAGAATTTCGACGAGTATTTAAGCAAGCTCAGTTACGCGACGCGGAAAAGTTTGCGCCGAAAATTCCGCAAAACGGAGCGCGCGCCGAAGATCGACATGGAGGCGGTGACCGACATCACTCCGTACATCGATGAGATCTACCCTCTCTACCTCCAGGTCCACGAACGGTCGCGCTTCAAGTTCGAAACGCTGACCAAAGATTATTTTCGCTCGGTGAGCCGGGAAATGCCGGAGCGAACGCGCTTCTTCATCTGGCGGCAACTCGGCAAAATCATTGCCTTCAGTTTTTGCCTCGTCTGTGGCGACACGATTTACGATGAATGCCTCGGACTTGATTACAATGTCGCGCTCGATCTCCATCTTTATTTCTATACGCTGCGCGACGTTACCCGCTGGGCCATCGACCACGGATTGCGATATTATTGCAGCGGCCCGCTCAATTATGATCCGAAACTGCACCTCGGCCATGAACTCATGCCGCTCGATCTTTACGTCATGCACACGCGAGCCCTTTTCAATCCGATCTTCCGGCGCGCCTTGAAGTTTCTGGAACCGACCCGCCACGATCCAATCCTGCATCGGTTCCCCAACGCCGATCAGCTTTGATTTCGTTACCGCGTGTGGTCGCACGAGCCATTGTCATTCCGACCGGAGTGGAGGAATCTCTTACTGTTGCATTTTCGCTTCCTCGCTTTGCTCGCAATCAAAAAGAGATGTCTCGGTCCGAGCCGGACTGGCATATTCGCTCGACATGACAAACAATAGGCCTTCCGGATTTGCCAACCCGTGGTTGCAGCTCGCCTTGAGCGTAGTTTGCGTGCTCGCGTCCGAGCTCCTCTTGAAGCGCGGGGCATCCGATACCGCAAATCTCGCGGGCGCGTGGTCGTGGACGGGAATAAGCGGACTGGCGTCGCCGCTGGTGTGGTGGGCCATTTTCCTTATCGTGCTCAGCTTCCTCAGCTGGCTTTATGTTTTGAAATACATTCCGCTCACGATCGCCTTCCCGCTTTCGCGGGTTGTCGATGTTCTGGTGCCGCTCTGCAGCTGGATTTTTCTGGGCGAAACAATTTCCATGCGCCGCTGGTGCGGCATCGCGCTTGTCATCATCGGTCTGGCCGTCGTCGCCAAACCGGTGGCGCGCTTGGAGGAACGATTGTGAACCTCTTCTCGTTTATTCTCATTCTGATCGCGCTCGTTAGTTTCGTGGCCGGTCAGCTTCTTTTAAAGAGAGCAATGGAGTCGACTGGCCAAAGCGGTTTTCGCAATGCGAGATTTATCTCTCTCTTAAGCGCCGGAATTTTCTCGATGACGATTTCGTTCTTCATCACGCTCGGCCTGCTTCAGCATTTCGATCTGAGTTATCTCTACCCGTTTCAAGGACTGAGCGTGATTATCATCAGCCTGATGGCGGCGGTCATCTTGAAAGAAAAATTGACGACGCAACTGACGATCGGCGCGCTGTTAATCACCGCCGGCGTCGTTCTCGTCTCACTAAGTTAGCGTTGTAGCTGCCGATGAGGACATCGGCAGCTACAACAAAACCGGCCAAAGCTTTTCCAAAGCCGCGCAGTTAATCTCTCGAATTTTTGCAGCGCTAGGACGGGCAAGTCTCGGGTGATCGAATTCAGACGCGAAGCGCTGCTTCCAGCGGGCGTAAGTCGGTTCTGAAAAAGCGCCGCAAATGTCGCCACCAACGACTCGGCACGTTTCGCGCAATTTCTGCAAGGCCCAGACGAGATCAACAATCGCAAACCGGCCGCTCTCCCAATTTGTGATCACCTCGTCCGCGCGCAGACAATCGAGATCGATCGTGGCGTAAACATTGGCGCCACGCAGATCCCTCAGGAAGCGTTCGAAATGGTCGCGCCAGTTCTCCCGCAAAACTGCGCCGCGCCGTTGTCGATCTTTCATCGGGCGATCGTCGGCCCAAGGATGAACTTCGAGTTTGCCGGCACGCTCTGCGCGATGATTGCCAAAAATATTGTGCGGCCACCAGCATTCGAAATTGCCGCAGCCCCAAACGCTCACGCGCTGGACGTGCGGAAGTTCCAGCGCGCGATTGACCCAGCCGCCGCAGCCCCATTTTGGCGGGCGGATGTCCCAGTCCGGATGATTGTCGAACGAAACGACGACGACGGGCTGCGCAACTCGCCGAATCCAAAGCGCGCTCAAATAATGAAAATCGCCGGAACCATAAAGTAAGAAGGGCGAAATCTGTGCCGCGAACTCACAGTAAAATTTCTCGACGACGCGCGGTGGCGCCGAGAAACGCAGTTGCGCCCCCCATTCGCGGATATTGAGCACCGGCAGACGCAACGGCTCATCTCGCCACGCGTCATCCAGATTGAGATGAAGTGCGCGGCTCAGAATTTACTTGGGGATCGGTGTCGAAGAGCGGTCGTCATTCGCCTGGACGCTGCGTAAATCTTCCTGGGCCTCGGGGAAATCTGGTTGCAGACGTAATGCTTCCGAAAACTGAACAATCGCCCGTGAAGTTTCGCCCTGTTGAAAGTGGACTTTGCCAAGCACATGGCGCGCCTCGGCGTTCTTGCTGTCGATCTTGATCGCTTCGAGCAGGTTTTTCTTCGCTTCGTCCAATTCTCCTTTTTGGAACAGCAACTTTCCTAAACCCAACCGCGCCCTAAAAGAATTCGGCGAATGTCGCAAGGCCTGACGCCGTTCGGAAATCGCCTCGTCAATTCTTCCCTCACTTTGCAGAAACGCAGCGTAGCCGTTATGGACGCGCTCGGATTTGGGGGCCAAACGCGCGGCGGCTTGATATGCAGCCCCGGCTTCGGTTTGTCGCCCGAGGCGCTGAAGTGCGTAGGCACGATCGTAATGGGATTCGCCATCAGCGGGATCCAGTCGCACGGCTGCTTCGAATTCGGCCAAGGCCGCTTCGATTTTTGATTCGGCAAGCAAAACGGTACCGAGTTTGTAGTGGCTGGCAGCGGAGTTCGGGTCGGCTTCAAGAGCAGCCCGGTATTGTTCGGCCGCCTCGGCGCCGCGTCCCGCTTTGTATAAAACGTCCGCATAATTGTGATGTTGACCCGCATCACTCGGCAAGTCGGACATGACCCATGCCTGTCGCACGACTTCGGGAGCCGTCCCCCGCAACTGCAGAAAACCAAGAGCAGCGAGCGGAAGAACAAACGCGCCCACCCATTTGCCCGCATGCGTCGCCCAGGCCGGAAGTAAACCGCCCAAGGTAACGTCCGGCGTTCCACCGGTCAGGCCAAGCGATTCACGCGTTGAGCGTTCGCGCACTTTCCAGATAAACCCGTCGTAATAAAAATGGAGCAAACCTGAGGCGGCGACAAACCCCATCAAAGCGCGCTTTACCGCACTCACTCCCAGAAACGAAGTAACATAGCCGAACGAGCCATAAACGAGAACCAAAGCAACGTAGAGACCAATCAACGCGCCACTGCGCCGAAAGACGAAACGCATGAAGCCGCCAATGGTATTGTCTTTCTCAACCCGGTTCCGATTATAAATCCAGACCAAAGACAGGTATTGAACATCGTGGAACACCTCGAACAGCGCGATTCCGGCAAGGATATTTACAATGAGGTCATTGCAGTACCACCAAAAACTGATGGTCGTTATCAATAACGCGAGCTTGACCGGATTTGGTCGTTGTCCGTGAAGCCAGGTCTGAATGAGGTTCAGCAGAAACAGAGCCGTCACAATGATGGTGAGGCCAAGGACGCCGTACTGAAGAGCAAGTATCCCGGAACGCGGAATGTACGGGCCGCCACTGGCATAGAAAATATTTAGCGTCGTCATCATCCGGTCCCCCGAAAAAAGGACAGCGGTGGCGAACCACGTCCCGCACACCGCAAAATCCAAGCGGCGCGTGCGGACAGCAAAGGAGCCGGTCTTGGCGTCGTAAATGCGGCAGAACCCGTAGGTCTGCATCATGCCGTGCCAAACGCCCCAAAAGAACACGACCAGAAAAATCGCGTTTAAATCCCAAGTATAAAATGCAATGCAGGTGCCCAGGAGAAAAATTGGCGCGAAAAGAAACCGCCAGCGAAATCGTTGGAACAATGCGCGATCGCCATAAGCGCGAATCATTCCCGGCAAATGGTGTCCCATCGAACCCAGCGCCGCTACGAAGAGATAAATGTCTTGGCCGCTCCAACGCGCTTGCGCGACCGCAAACAGCGGCATCAGTAAAAGCGGTGTACCGACATACAGAACCAGGTCTCGCCAACTGTCCAGGATCCACAAATTCCGCTTCGGCACGGCAGCGGGTACTGCCGGAACGGTTTGCGGACGTGAAAATGCGCTGATGTGCTGCATGGATGCGGGGCTCTATTTTCCTTAAACTGGCGGGAAAATCAATCCCGCCTTCCAAGCCGAGCCACGGGTGGTGACTGTCGATCTTACGCGCGCTTGCCAAACCGCGTGCGAAGATAAGATGAGATGAAGCAGGAAACTCAGACGGAAAAACTAAAAGAACACGAAAAGGAACGAGATTTCTTTTGCGCGGCGAGTGATGTGTTTCGCGTTTTCGCCCGCCGATCGTCAATTATCCTCGGGAGCGCATGGTCGTTTGCCGGAGCTGTGCTCGTCATCCTCGTGTGGCTGCTTACCGGGCCCACGTTTCATTTTTCCGATACCTGGCAGCTGATCATCAACACCGGAACGACCATCGTTACATTCCTCATGGTGTTTCTGATTCAAAACACGCAAAACCGCGACGCCAAAGCAATGCATCTCAAACTCGACGAGATCATTCGCGCGCTCGAAAAAGCGCGAAACGAACTGGTCGATCTTGAAGATTTGTCTGACAAAGATTTGGAAAAACTGGAGGAACAATTCAAACACCTCCGCCAAAGCGCCGAGCAGGATGGAGCTCAACTATCTCGCGATGTTGCGCCGGCTAAGTCGCGCTGAGGGCGCGCGTTAATCATCTGCTTTTCGTGCGACGCCTGTTCTGCGAAAAACTTTGCCGCTGGGGCAAAGCTGAAAAATCTCGCAGTTCGAGCAATCCGGTTTTCGTGCGTAACAACGGCGTCGCCCATGCCAGATGAGCCAGTGACTCCAATTCGTCCAATGCTCGCGCGGCACTAGTTTCATTAAATCGCGCTCGATTTTTTCCGGGTCTTTTTGTTTCGTCAGGCCAAGTCGCTGCGACAATCGCGCTACGTGCGTGTCCACCACGATGCCTTCGTTCTTATTGAATGCATTTCCGAGAACCACATTCGCCGTTTTCCGGCCGACTCCCGGCAATTCGCGCAATTCTTCCATCGTTGACGGCACTTTCCCGCCAAACTTCTCGGCGATTGTCGATGTTGCCGCGCGAATGCTCTTCGTCTTGTTGCGAAAGAACCCCGTCGATTTAATCGCGTTCTCCAATTCGGCCGCAGGCGCTCTGGCGTAATCTTTTGCGCTGCGATATTTCTTGAACAACGCGGGCGTGACCATGTTCACGCGTTTATCGGTGCATTGCGCTGAGAGAATCGTAGCGATCAGCAACTCGAGCGGATTTCCGAAATTCAGCTCGGTGTGCGCGTCCGGATAAACTTTAGGCAAAGCTTCCAGTAGTTGTGCAACGCGTTCCCGGGTGGTCATGTCTGAACCTTGCAACGCCCGCGCAAGATCGACAATTAATCTTGCGTGGCGTAGCGCTCGAGTTTTTGCGCAAGTTCAGGCGGAACGTGCGCTATGATCAGCGCGTCATTGTCTTCGTATTTCAACTCGAGCACGTGGCCGACGCGATGAATCTCGGCGAGCAGCGCCGATTCGTGTGTTGGAATTCGAAAACGCGAACGCAGACGCCAGGAGCTGAGCGATTCCTGCAACGCTTGCACGAGTGTATCGACGCCTTCGCCAGTTCGCGCAGAGATGGCCACGTGGCCCGGAAATCGTTTCAAATACGATTCCGCCAACTCCCGATCCGCCATCTTGTCGATCTTGTTGAACACGATCAGGGTTTGTTTGCCAAAGGCGTCGAGCTCTTTGATCACGCCATCGACCGCTTCCATCTGCTCGTCCACGCGCGGATGACTAAGATCGACAATGTGAATGAGCAGATCGGCTTCGCTGACTTCCTCCAGCGTGGCCTTGAACGATTCGATCAATGTGTGCGGTAATTTTCGCAGGAACCCGACCGTGTCGGTAAGAAGGACGCGTTGTTTGTTAGGCAAAACGAAGCTGCGCGTGGTCGGATCGAGCGTGGCAAAAAGCTTGTCCGCAGCAACCACGTTCGCACCGGTAAGCAAATTCAGCAGCGTCGATTTGCCGGCATTCGTATAACCGACAACCGCGGCCACAGGCCATTGATGGCGTTTTCGTCCCTGCCTTTGCACCGCGCGCGTCTTCCGGACTGATTCCAACTCGCGCTCGAGACGCCCGATCCGCTCCTGCACCCGACGGCGGTCCACTTCCAATTGCGTTTCACCCGGGCCGCGCGTGCCGATGCCGCCCGTTTGCCGCGACAAGTGATCCCACATTCTGGTGAGACGCGGCAAGAGATATTGCAATTGCGCGAGCTCGATTTGCAAACGGCCCTCGCGGCTACGCGCGCGCTGCGCGAAAATATCCAGGATCAATTGGGTGCGATCAATAACTTTGCGCGCCAGCAAGGTTTCCAGATTGCGTCCCTGCGCCGGTGAAAGTTCATCGTCGAAGATGACGGAGGTCACTTGTCGATCTTGAAATGACTCCTTGATCGATTCGGCCTTGCCCTTCCCGATGTAATAGGGCGCGGTCGGTTTCTGCAATTTTTGCGTGACGGTCTCGACCACTTCGGCGCCGGCGGAATTCGCCAGCTCGGCGAGCTCCTCCAGCGAATCGCGCAAGTCCCATTTCGAGACCCCGGCTTGTTCCAGACCGACAAGAACAGCGCGTTCGTGATTCTTTTTCGGGCGTGTCTCGATCATCCCTGTTCTGCAAACGCGCGCCGCGCGCGTTGTGAAATCCGTTTCACAGCTTCTTTGTGAGTGAGAAGCGATAAGTTCAGCGGCTCAAAATTAGTTTGCCCCCGAAACCAGGTCAACTGCCTTTTGGCATAACGTCGGGTCGCCTGTTGAATCGCCGCAGCGCATTCCAAGATCGACATCTTGCCTTCGAGTAATTCGCGGATTTCGTGTAGGCCGATCATTTTCGACGCGGTCTTGCTCATCGCCCCGGCCGCGCGCGCTTCTTCGATCACACCATTTTTAAACATCGCTTCCACTCGTTGATTGATTCGCGAATAAAGCTCTTCACGATCGCGAAAAACGAAGACGCCTTTTGGATCCACATCTACTTTTTTCCAATCGGCGGTTAAGCCGTGCGTTAGCGCTTTGATGTAGAGACCGCTGCCACCGGCGACGAGCGCACTCTTTCGGCCCGAATGAATTTCGTCGATTACCCGCAAGGCGACCCGACGAAATTTCTCGGCGTTCATTTCTTCCAAGATCGACATCGTACCGATCAAATGATGCGGAGCTTTCGCTAGCGTGGCTGCACCCGGCTTTGCAGTCAGCAAATCGAGGCCGCGGTAAATTTGAAATGCGTCCGCGCTGACGACTTCCGCATCGAGATCATGAGCGACACCAGCGGCGAGGTCGGATTTTCCGGTTGCGGTCGGGCCGACGATGAAAAAGACGCCGCGCATGCTCAGGAAACAAAATCGGGAGACGCGCGCTTCAAACGCCACGTCTCCCGATTGAAATTACTAATCTGAATTAGCTTCGCGGCTGGTGTTCAGTCGATTTCGCGCCGCTGACCACGAGCTTGCGGCCGAGGAATTCCTTATCGTGCAATTCCTCCACCGCGCGTTTGGCTTCCTCCACGGTCTGCATCTGCACGAAGGCGAAACCTTTCGAGCGCTGGTTGTGCCGGTAACTCACGACTTCCGCGTTCTGCACATGGCCAACGCCGTTGAACAGCTCGAACAGATCGCTTTCCGTGGCGTCGAACGACAAATTGCCAACGTAAAGACGCGGCGACGTGACTTCGACCGACTCAGGCTTGCGCGCCGGCCGCGGTTGCGGCTGCGGTGCGCCATTGCGCGATGCGAATGTTTGTTTTCTTGTTTCTGTCCCGTCGCCGAAAAACGCGGCGAGCCGTTGCCAGAATGTTTTCTTGGGAGCTTTCGCCGCCGTGTGTTCGTGGCGGAACCGATTGCCCCTTCGTCGGGGCCCGCCACGCGAACGGCGCGGGCGTCTCCCGGATGAATGCGAGTTCATATTGATCCTCAGTGTTTACCCAATTGCTAAATGGGCGGAGCGCATCTGATGGTGCACTGTCCGCGGCGCTCGGGCCTCGAAGGGCCCGCAAATTGCAAGCACTCTGCCACGCCGCCGGAAACTCCGCCTCGTCATGCCGGAAATGAATTCGTTTTAAACCGCAAGCCGTCCCTGTCAGCCAACGAAGCAGCGAAGATGAAAGACCTCGCATCATAGTAAAAACTTGAATCGTGGAAAAACGGACGTTCGGAGGATCGAATCAGATTCCCAACATCTCTGGGCGGATTATCGTCTGCGTGAGCAGTCATTGCAAGCGGAACGAATAGAGCCCCCGCTGCGTCGAAGATGTCGATCTACCGACGAATCCGATCGTCGCGCAAAGAATAGGCGCGCGATTTCAAATATTCCCGCGGCCGCTCGCCCCGGATCGGTTTCAAGAAGTGCCGCAACGCGCGGTCGCTCAATCGTGGCTCATAACCGAATTCCGGCATTAGATCGCGGCAATGCCATTCCACCCAGCCGATCTCGTCATCGGACAATTCG
This sequence comes from Chthoniobacterales bacterium, assembly GCA_035936875.1. Taxonomy (GTDB): domain Bacteria; phylum Verrucomicrobiota; class Verrucomicrobiia; order Chthoniobacterales; family UBA10450; genus DASYVQ01. The sequence goes on along the minus strand of DASYVQ010000067.1, from coordinate 15,369 downwards.
TGCTGCCACCGGATCGCGGGCTCCGCACTGATCTCCGAAAAATCGACCGCTGCCGCAGAATTGCCCGACCAGAATTGGCCAATCTTTGTCGGCTTGAGGACGACCTCGGAATCAAAACCAATCTCGAGGTACTCACAGACTTTTTGCATCGACGCCGACGGGTCGGTGATCAGCTGTTCAAACGGAATGACCAAACCGGAAATCTCGCCATCGCTTACGCGGCGCGCCAGTTTCGCTGCAACCCGCCAATGCGCGATGACGTAATAAACCGAGAACCGTTTTGTTTTTCTTGTCTTTTCCAAAGCGATTTGCGTGGCCAGAATCGCGCGCGGATCGCGAATAGTGACCAGAAGCTTCGCATGCGGAAAGCGCGAGAAAATTGCTTCGACGTGATCGCGATTCGCCGGCGTTTTTTCGACCCAGCGTTTTATTCCGTCGAGCGGGATGGCTAGCGCCGCGGCATAAGACTCGGCCATGAGAGCGAGAAGATCGCGCTCTGCGTTCGCGGGATCGAAGGCGGCGCGCTCGAACGTCTCGAGAAATTTCCGCTGCGGAAAACCGGTGTACTCGTGGCCTCGCCATTTCGGTTCACCGCCAAACAAGACGCGTGAAAACGATTCCGTGGTTAAATAATCGAACTGGGCCCGCCGGCCGCGGCGGCCATATTTTGTGAGCGCGGTTGGAAAGTAGGCCGTCTCTTGCGGCAAAACGAGCAGCTCAGGATGGCCGTCGAGCAATGCGGCCAACAATGTCGTTCCCGATTTCGCCTGACCCGCAATAAAACAAGCACGTTGATCAAACGGAAGATTGGACGTCATCGAATCTTAACTACTACCTCGTAGCGATATAAATACCGCGATCGGCCGACGTTCTCGACTCCTCACCCTCCCCTCTCCCCTTCGCAAGGGGAGAGGAAAAAGGTGAGGGGTTGCCGTCGTGACGGTTGACTATTCTCATTTCACTCCTGCAAGAAACCAATCAACAAACCGCGGTAAGCCGTCCTCGAATTTTGTCGATGGGTTGTAGCCGAGGAGTTTTTTCGCTTTGGAAATATCGGCACAAGTCAACGGCATGTCGCCCGGTTGCTCGGGAAGTTGATTGATTTTCGCTTTTTTGCCGAGCACGTTCTCGATGGCCGCGATCAAATCTTTCAGCTGAATCGTTTCGCTTTCACCGAGGTTGAAGATGTCGAACCGCGCCCCTTCGTATTTGAGCGCGGCCATCGTTCCCTGAACGATGTCGTCGATATAAGTGTAATCGCGGCGCGTGGTGCCGTCACCGAACTGATCGATCGGTTTGCCGGCATGAATTTTTTTTGTGAATTGATGAATCGCGAGGTCGGGCCGTTGGCGCGGCCCGTAAACGGTGAAGTAACGCAGAGCGACAACGCGCATTTGATAAAGATGCGAAAAGGTCGAACAAAGAAATTCACCTGCAATCTTCGTGGCGGCATACGGACTGAGCGTTTGGGTGAGATGTTGACCTTCCGAGAACGGAATTTCCTTGGAAGCACCGTAGACCGATGAGCTGGAGGCGAAGATGAATCGCCCGACCCCGGTCAGGTGCGCCGCCTCGAGCAGATGCAACGTGCCGGCAACGTTCGTATCGTAATAAAGCTTTGGCTGCTGAATGGATGGCCGGACTCCGGCGCGCGCGGCCAGGTGCGCGATCATTTCAAATTTCTGGCGGCGGAACAAATTCCGCAAGGCGTCGTTGTTACGAAGATCGACATCGTGAACCGCGATCTCTTTTGCAACGTCCGCGATGTTCGCGCGTTTGATTTGCGGATCGTAAAAATCGTTGAAGTCGTCGATGATTTCGACGTCATGTCCCGCAGCGAGTAATTTTTCGACAAGATGCGAGCCGATGAAGCCAGCGCCGCCGGTAACGAGAATTCTCATTGGTCTTTAAGATTAGCCACAGATGAACACAGATCGACACAGATTTACGCGGCGCAGGTGCTTTCTTATCTGTGTTTCATCGGTGTTAGGCTGTGGCTCGAATGAGACTCGCACTGTCGATCTTGCTTGCGTTTGCGGTGTCGTTTGTCGCGACAATAACCTTGAAGCTGTGGCCTGAATTGACGCGGCCGAAATTCGTCGATCCGGCACTGCGAATACCCTCGCCGCTTGAGCTCGCTTCAATTCCGATGGCTATCCGTTTTGATTTTCCGCTCGGCAGCGAAAACGGCGCGATGGCATACAACGCCCAACGATTCACAGAGAACCGCCATCTCGGCGATGATTTGAACGGGATCGGCGGCGAAAATAGCGACCTGGGCGACCCGATTTACGCGATCGCCGACGGACGCGTGTTACTGGCGCGCGACGGCGGCCCAGGTTGGGGAAACGTCATCATCGTGTTGCATACCTACATGGAAAACGGCGAACGCAAATACGTGCAGTCGTATTACGGGCACGTGGAATCGATGCTAGTCCATGCAGGCGAAGATGTGCACCGCGGTCAACAAATCGCGACGGTCGGAACGGCCGGCGGCCGCTACTTTGCACATCTTCATTTCGAAATTCGCGAATTCGTCACGCCATTCGTCGGGCCGGGTTACCGCGAAGACACGCGCGGTTGGCTCGATCCAACCGGGTTTATCAAAGCGCACCGCGGCGCACCACTCGATGACGTGGGACGAATACCAATTCGTTAGGCATCGGCGTCTGACACAGACGCCCTACAATTCTAAAAATTGCGCCAGTGCAAGAGGAGATAGATCCAATTCACGATGAGGAGCGTGACGATACTGGCGCGGACAAAATTTTTCTCCGCAGCAGTAAGGGCTCCGATCCGCAAGCGTGGCGCACGCGCGATCAAGACAACAAACGCGTAGGCATCAAAGGTCGACAACACGCACAGAACGCCGAAAACGAGAGGGTTCCAGCGCATTGCCGCAAAAAAATGTCCGTGAAAAAATTGAATGGCTGATCGCGTCATGCCACACGTCGCACACGGATGCCCCGTGATCGCATGAAAGGCGCATTGGGGCCAAGGTAAACCAAGAGAGAGCCAGGTGGCGGCGAGGCCTAACGAGGCGACGGAGACGCTTAGCCAGAGCAGCTCATGATCGAGTTCACCAGTAGCAAGGGGCCGACGATAAAGCCGCATTGCGCCTGATCAATGCTGCGAAGCGGTCCAGGCACCGAGCGCGCCGAACATTATAGCTAAGAGCAAGCCGCCGCCGCAGCAAACGATGAGCGGAAGCAATACAGCCAGGACAGCGCGGCCGGTTTCGGTTTCATGCGCCCGCGCAAGTCCAATACAATTGATGATTACCGCCCAAATGCCGGCGATGAGGCCGCCACAAAGCGGAATCATCTGCAGCGGTCCGGTCGAGCCTTGAGAAAAAGCAAGAACCCGGAACGTAGTCTCGAACGATTGCTTTGCGCCGCCGACGATCATCAAACAAACGTGAACGATCGCCGTGCCAATAAACAAACCGATGACGATAAGCAGCGGCAGGAGAATGATGAATGCGAGAGAGCCAATTCCCATGCCGGCCATGGTGGCCAAAGCGTTATGGCGGTCCGCGAAAACACCGATCGACTGCAAACCCAATGAGAAAAGAAACGAAACGACCCCGCCTACGCAGCCACCGATGAGCGCGTAGATGAGCGGCTCGCCAAAACCGCCTTCACGCTTCATGGCCGTGAATGCGTCGCTTGGTCTGGTCAAAACCATCTGCAACGTTTCGATAAATGCGCCGAAAAATCCTTTCTCCTGCCGTTGATCCCATGGCAACCCGCTCCGCGGCGCGGGAGTTCCACCTGTCGATCCTGCGGCGGAGGGTGTGATTGTCGATGCTGCGGGTGCTTGCGGAGGCCGCGCCCCTGGCGCAGTTGGTGCAGCACCGATGTCGGCGGCAAATTCGGAAAACTGCGAAAGCGTCTGCCAACTTGCCATGCCTTCGCGCCAACCGAGATCGCTCGGCAGGAAACGTCCAGCACGAAGTCCTTCGCGAACCTGATCTTCAGGAAATGCGCCCAGACTGGTTGCGCCCCGGTTAACGTGGATCATCGCCATAATCTCCGCGTTTTAGTGAGGCGCGCCGGCAAAGTCAACCGTTCGTCCGGGCGAGCTCTTAGTCGAAGCGGTTCGTCTTCTCGGGCTTATCCAGTGCGCGCCAGAAATACCACGCCGCGATGGAGCGATATGGCCGCCACTTTTCGCCAAACTTCATGAGCTGTTTCGGCTCGGGAAGTTTTCTCCGACCGAAAGTTTTCGCGAAACCTTTGCGCACGCCGTAATCGCCCACTGGCCAGACATCGAGTCGCCCAAGATTAAAAAGCAAAAGCATCTCAGCTGTCCAGCGGCCAATGCCGCGCACAGTCGTGAGCCGCGTGATGATCTCCTCATCGCTCATTCGAGCGAGCGAGCGCCCCGATGGAACCGTACCGTCGATCGCTTTCGCCGCGAGATCTTTGAGCGCGGCCGTTTTATTGCGCGACAACCCGGCACCCCGCAATTTTTTATCCGGAGTCGCCAAGATGAGTTTGGGATCGAGATATTTGCGCCGTGGATAGAGCGCGCGAACGCGACCAAAAATCGTGGCGGCGGCCTTACCGCTCAACTGCTGATAGACGATTGACTCGGCCAGCGCATCAAACGGCCGGAGCGACGCAGTAGGTTTGATATTATATTGAATCGATCGCGCGATCAGCGCGGCCAGACGCGGATCGGTTGCGGCAAGATGTCGATGCGCCTCGTCGTGATTCACATGTCGATCTTGTCGATGTCGATCTTGCCTGCAACAACGTTTTCGCTTTGGTGACACGTATGGCCATGCAAACGCAGGTAACTTGGTACGGCCAATCGGCTTTTAAAATCGTGATGCCGGCGGGCAATGTGCTTCTGATCGTTTTCCAATCATCACTTGCTCAAATAGCCGTAATCTTATACATCGGTCTGGGCTGCCTCATCCGATACATCGACATACAATTGCGCCAACAATCATGAAAAAACTTTCGCTCGTGCTCGCTAGCGTGCTTCTCTCTGCCACCAGTTCCGCGCTTGCGGGCGGCGGATACGAGGTGCAGCCCGCTCCGACCCCGGAAGACGAAAATTCGCACGATCTTTTTTCCACGGAGAGCATCTACACACTGCGCAGCGATTTCCGCGACGATCACGGCAAACTTGGTCGCGGCGATTCTCTCTACGATGATTTTAGTTACGACCATCGCTTCCTCATTACCGGTAAGTGGTATTTCCGGCTTGGCGTTGAATACGAGCGTTTCGATTTTGGCGGCACGGACAACGGTTTGCCCGATCACCTGCAAGCGGCCTACGGTCACGTGGCACTTGAATATATTGTGCATGATCACGCCGGCGCCGGGATCGAGCTCAATCCAGGCGTTTATTTTCAAGATACGGTCACCGGCGACGCTTTCGACATACCCTGGAGAGTTTTTGTGAGCTTCCCGCTTAAGAAAGACGAAATCTTCGGTGTTATTGGCCTGGGCGGCGCTCTCTACCAAGATCCGCCGGTTGCACCAGGCGGCGGGATCATCTGGTTGTTCAGCGACCATCTTCGTCTGGAAGGTGTATTTCCGAAACCAGCGCTCGTTTATGAGCCTAACGACGATTGGCAATTCCGTTTGCTCGCCAATCTCTTTTACGAAAGCTTCCGCACCGATGATGTCGTTACTCCGGAGAAGAAGTTGCAACTGCACAACGCCGTGGTGCAATACAGCGAAGATCGCGCCGGCGTTCAGGTAAAATACGCCGGAATAAAGCCGTTTAGGATCATCGCCGGCGCCGGCTACACGTTCCTCCGCGAGTTTGACTTTTTCCGCGCCAACAGACGGGCGAAGCTAGATCCGGCGCCTTATTTCCAGCTCAGCCTCCAAGCGAAATTCTAAGGAAAAATTTCGTCGAGCTTTCTCGCCAGGCTTTGACTGCCGCGAACTTTCAAGCGGCCAGTGAAAAAGGCCCACTTGCCGCCGAGTGTCCCGTTTGAAAGCGCAACCCAGGTCTTATCGCTGGCAACAAAGGTGACGCTTGGATTGTCGATCTTGCCCCGTCCCATTTTGAAAGTTCCATCGTTGACATCAATCCACCATTCACCGCCATTTGGGCCGCTGAGCTCCCATTGATAGCGCGCGCGGACGCCCTTCGCTTTTTCTGCCTGGAAACTTTGGCGCATTCCATCGAACACCTCTTGTGGTGTCGAACTGGGGGGGCCGCCGGACGTCGCGTGCGCCGTGTTCAAGCAAAACACACCGACCAACGCTGCGGTCCCTAGATAGAGGTAGACACTCGCTGCTTTCATTCTTCGATCCTTTTCAGGAGAAAGGCGGCGCCAACAAACGTGATCAACGCGCCCGCCAAAAGCAGGACAAGATCGGCAAAATAAAAAGACACTCCCGCGTGATACATGTTCACCAGCCGAAAGGCGCGGCAGAAATGAGTCAGCGGAAAAATTTCCGAGATGTAGCGGATCGCTTTGGGCAATTGCTCGAGCGGCGCAAACGCGCCGGAAAGGACAAAGACCGGCAGAAGAAAGAAAACGGAGAATTGAATGGCCTGCGTCTGCGTGCGCGAAAAAGCTGAGATCAATAAACCGAGCCCGAGCGAACAGAGCAGAAAGAGCAAACAAATCAGCGCGAGGGCGGGCGGATGATAAAAGCGCACATGAAAATGCAACAGAGCAACCAGGCTCACCACCACAATTAAGCAGATCGACACCGCCAGATACGGCAAGATTTTTCCAATCACGATTTCGCCCCGCTGCAAGGAGGTCACCATCAATTGGTAAAGCGTGCCGGATTCACGTTCGCGCGCGATCGTGCACGCCATCAGGGTCACGGTGAGTAATTGTAAAATCAGCCCGAGGATCCCGGGCACGACGTAATCGATGAAGCGCTCCTTTGGATTATACAGAATTTTGCCGTCTGCCGACCATGCCGTCATCAGGGAAACGAATTGCTTGCGAATCTGCACGGGCAATTTCTTGCCGAGCTCCAACACCTCTTCGGGCAGGTTCTCGACCATAGCGTCGCGTTCCTTCACTTGAAAATCCGCGAGACTCTGCTGAACGCTGCCTTGCAATTGCGTCGCCGTATTAGTGTCGCTTCCATCGAGATAAAGAATTACCGGATGCGGATCGCCATTGATTAGGGTGTCGCTCCAGCCGTTTGGAATGACCAGCGCCGCCCACACGTGGTGCTTGAGCAAATCCGATTCGTCCGCGATCTCAGGCGGTTGCTTTCGCCATTGGAAAGTTTTGTTCTTCGAGACGATGTCGATGAAACGCTGGGTGCGCGGAGTGTTATCGCGATTGACCAGGAGTGCTGGCACGCCGGTCATTTCGTTCGCTTCAAAGGCGTGACCGAAAATGACCGTGAAGAGCGGCGGTAAAATGAGAAGCAAGACGAGCACGCGGCGGTCGCGGTAGATGTGCAAAAATTCCTTGTAAGCGACGCTAAGGATCGCGCCTAACGATGGCCATTTCATGATATCGATCTTTTCAAAACGGCGTCGTAACCCTGCGAGTACGCGGTAAAGACGTCTTCCATGTCCGGTTCGACCCAGCGTTCGCCTGCCAAATTCAAATCTGGAAAGGGCCATTGCGCCCGCCAGCTGGCCAGCAATTTTTCGGGCTCGGGCGCGTAGATTCGAAGCCCGCCGCTGCGTAATGAAACACCGAGCACTTCAGGAAGATTCCGCAAGCGAACGAGCGCGGGCATGATCGGTTCGATGTCGAGTTCGAGAAGACGTGCGCGAAAGCTTGCTTTTAACGCGCGGGGAGAGGCTTTCGCGAGCAACCGGCCCGCTTCGAGAAAGCCAACTTCGGTGCAGCGCTCTGCTTCGTCCATGTAATGCGTCGTGACGAAAATCGTTTTCCCTTGGTTGCTCAAATCATAAAGCAGGTTCCACATTTGCTGGCGATGGACGGGGTCGAGACCGGAAGTCGGCTCGTCCAGAAAAAGCAGCGGCGGATCGTGCACCAGCGCGCAGCCCAGCGCGAGTAACTGCCGCATTCCTCCGGACAAACTTCCGGCCGCCGTGTTTCGCTTGCTTTCCAAATCGGTCACGCCCAGCAGACGGGTAATTCGTTTTTCCAGCTCCGCAGCGGGAACACGACAGGCGCCGCCGAAAAAGCGAAGATTTTCTTCAACCGTCAAATCGGGATAAAGACTGAAGCGTTGCGCCACGTAACCGAATTTTGTCCGGACCAGATGTCGATCTTTCCAAACGTCGGTGCCGGCCACGGTGGCGTTTCCACCAGTGGGATGAGTTAAACCGCACAACATCCGGATGGTTGTGGTTTTGCCGGCGCCGTTCGCGCCAAGGAAGCCAAAGATGGTACCCGGCTCGATTGTAAGCGATACATTTTGGACGGCATGCACGTCACCAAAACTCTTGCTCAGCTCATTTAACACGATCACGGGCTCATTCATTTTCGAAACCTTATTGCGATGACCGGCTTACATTTGCAACCATCGGTCACCAGCGAATAGTTCTTCTGCCAATGAAATCAACGAATTGCTTTGTGCTCTCCCGCCAAGCCGTAGCACTGCGGAGGCTGGTCTTCCTGCTCGTAATCGGAACATCGACGATCGCACGCGGCGACGCTGCCTCCGAGCTGGCCGGTTTTTCCATCTTCGACAGCGTCGACATCAACGAGCTGGCCAAGAGCGACGTCAAAACGATGCACGGTCCGCCGATGGGCGGGCGATTTCTTTCTGTGCAAAGCTGCTATGTGATGCCCGGTTCGCCGGCGCATCAAATCGACGCGCTCCGCCAGTGGAATCCGACCAAGCATCGTGAGTTGAAGGTTTTTCTTCATTCAGATCTCCCGGCCTCACCGACGGCTTCAGATTTTTCGAAGTTGAAGAATGCGCCGGACAACAGCTCGGTCAGCGCGCTTGTTAGTGCTACCCAAAAACTGAGTTCCGATTTGCAAATCAGCCGCGAGGAAGCGAAGAAATTTTCTGGGGGTAACGCGAGCGGTGGCGGAACGATGCCCGGCTCGGTGGCGGCATTTTGGAGCAGCCTGCTCGCCGCGCGCGCGAAAAGTTTCATCTCTGGCGGGATTTCGGCGCAGCCACCCTACGACCACGGCGACGAAGCGATTCGGGCGGGAAATGAAGTAAACAGCCTGCTTAAACAACAAGACAAAATTCGGCGCCAATTTTCCTCGTTTCTTGGCGAAACGGGAATTGGCCGCGGCGCCGGCTCGATCAAACCGGAAGTTTATTGGGAACTCCTCGATGTTGACGACCAAGGCGTGCTCACGCTCGGAGCATTTTACAGTCGCGCCGGCGCGAGCGGAGCATATCAAGCAGCGGACATACTTTATTATGCAAGCGGCGGCTACTACGTCGCGCTCACGCTATATCAGATGTGGCCGGTGACGGCGGAAGGAAAAGCTTCCACATTGGTCTGGCGCGGCGATATGATTTCGTCAGCGTCGCTAGCATCGTTGCACGGCGTAGAACGCCTCGGATCTGAATCGGCCATGACCAAAGATATCTCAAAAGCGATCACGCTGTTCCGCCGCGACACAGGGGGCGGGCATTGACAAATGAATTGTCGATCTTTCGGTCGATCTGCGGCTGCTCTCGTCTTTTTTTTCGCTGTGGCTTCGAGCTCCGCCGTCGAAGACACGGCGGATCGCTGGTTTAGCTCGATCTTTTCCCTCACGGGCGAATATCGCGCCGAGGAGACCTATGTTGGTCAAGGCGATGTGCGCCGTGGATCGCGGACGGTAACTGATTTCGACGAGAACGATTCGAGTCTACGTTTTATTTTGACGCCGCGAATCAAACTCGGCGTGCTCCGGTTGGGCGTGGAGTGGGAGCGATTTTCGTTCGGCATGGGGAAAACTCGGTTGTTGCCGGACACGCTGCAATCAGTCAGCTTGGTGATCGGGCTGGACACACAGCTTTCCGATTCGATCCTGGTGAGATTCGAAGCCCAGCCCGGTGTCTATAACACCGGGTTTGATGATTTGTCGGACGATTTCAATTTGCCGTTCATCATCGGCGGCACCTACATTTACAATCCGAATTTACAAATCATCCTCGGGGTGAGTGTCGATGTTGAGCGCAAGTATCCGGTGATCCCGGCCGCCGGATTCCGTTGGAAAGCCGCCAGACAATGGATAGTTAACGCCGTCGTGCCAACACCGCGGATCGAGTTTGAATGGAACAAGAACGTAACGATTTACGGGGGCGCAACTCTCAAGTCAGCCAACTATCGCGTGGATGATCAATTCGGCGACAAGCAAGGAAAGCCGTACCTAAACCACGCCGTCCTGACCTACAGCGAAGTGCGCACCGGTGCCGGTTTTGATTGGAAGATTTCGCCTATCGTTACTTTAACGGCCGAAACCGGCTATCAGCCGTACCGAAGCTTCGATTTTTTCCGAACCAACGTGCGCTTCCACCAAGACGGCGGCGCGCCCTACGGAACAATCTCATTGCACGGCGCGTTTTAAAACTTCAGCGCAAAGTTTTGTCGAGGGCGCCGATCTTGCGCGTCTCCGGCCAGCCGAAGGCGACCGCCAGCACAACGAGGATCGTGCCGATCCCGCCGCCGACAACGGAAATGACCGGGCCGAAGAGCGCCGCCGTCAAACCGGATTCGAGCGCACCGAACTCGTTCGAAGTGCCGATGAAGATATTGTTCACGGCCGAAACCCGGCCCCGCATTTCATCCGGAGTCACCAGTTGCACGATTGAGCCGCGAATGATTACGCTCACGCTGTCAAAGGAGCCGGCCAGAAACAACATTAGCAATGAAAGCCAGAATGCCTGCGACAGACCGAAAACGATCGTGGCAATTCCAAATCCGGTAACGCACCAAAGCAATGTTTTGCCGGCACGCTTCATCGGCGGCAGATACGCGACCACCAACGCCATGGCAAAAGCGCCGACCGCCGGCGCTGCGCGCAGCCAGCCAAGGCCGACCGGTCCGCAATGGAGTATCTGGTCGGCGAAAATGGGCAGCAACGCGGTGGCGCCGCCGAGCAAAACGGCGAAAAGGTCGAGCGTGATCGTGGCCAGGATCACGTGCTTGCTGAAAACGAATCGCATCCCGGCGATCAAACTGCGCCACGCATTTTTCTCGGCGCGCTTTCCAGTTTGGGCAACGTGCCGAATCGGCAGGACAAGAAGAAAAAACGCAAACGCACATAGCGCATCGAGCGCATAGACGAACGGGAATCCGAGATGCGCGACCAGGAGACCGCTGATTCCCGGTCCAACCACCGATCCGATTTGGAAAACGCTGTTGTTCCAGGTTACCGCGTTGGCGAACGCGTCGCGCGGAACGAGTGACGGGAAAAACGAACTGCGCGCGGCCCAGGCGAAAGTGCGTGCGATTCCGTAGATGAAAAGCAGCGCATAAATGATCGGAATCGAAGCATCATCAAAGTGAAACGCCGGATGATGCCGTTCGAATACCGCGGCGATTGCGCTCAAAATGCCGTTCCCCTGACGCAAGATCGACAATTGCGGAATAGCAAGATGCTGCCACGAAACAAGCGCGAGCGCGACGGAGGTCAGCGCGCTGAAAATTTGCGAGACGAGAATGATTCGTTTGCGGCTGAAGCGATCGGCCAAATGTCCGGCCGGCAATGAAAACGCGACCACCGGAATCGCGATGACAAGACCGACGAGTCCGAGTGCCGTCGCCGAATGGGTGCGCCGATACATTTCCCATTCCACTGCCACCGCCAGCATTTGCCGTCCGATGATTGAGAGCAAATTGCCGATCGTGAATAAACGGAATCCACCAAAGCGAAACGCGGCGTAAGGATCGTGCCGTGGCAGCGAGGGAACAACCCCAGCAACGGCCGGGCGTTGACCGCGTGGCAATTCGAATTCGTTAGGCATGCTCGAGCGCGTTGATTCGAACGCGCCCGCGAGATTGTAAAGTCAGAGCGTGCCGTGGCAACTCGATGAATGCCGCGTCGAGGCTACTGAAATTATAGAGGCGCTCGCCGCGGCGAGCGCCTCTACAACGCAGGGGATGTTTTTTCGCAAAGAGTTGCGCACGATCTTAGAGTTGAGTAAAAGCGACATCTATGGCGGACAACGCAAGCAAACAGCCACAAAACGTTCCTGGACGGTGGTATGTGGACACGACCTGCACGCCCTGCCGCGTCTGTCTAGAGGAAGCGCCGAACCTTTTGAAATACAACGACGACGAAACGGCCGTTTATTTTTTCAAGCAGCCGGAAACCGATGAGGAAAAAGCTGCCGCCCAGCGGGCCATGGAAGTTTGTCCGAGCCTAGCGATCGGGAATGACGGTTAACTTTGTAGCGGCGGTCCAAGCGCGACGTCTATTGATCGGGATTTGCGGCGATTAAAGATCGCCGCTACAAGACTGAGATGCCGGACGTTACAAACAAAGTTCTGCCGCCAGTGACGGCGGCAGCTACAACACCCAAACCAGCTGCGACGACTTCGCCGTACACGCGGAGCAATCCGTTTCCCGGCAAGCTCGTCGTCAATCGCCGCTTGAGCAGTGACGACTCGAAAAAGGATACGCGACATTTCGAGATCGATCTCACTGGCTGGGGATTAAATTTTGAACCGGGCGACTCGGTCGCGGTTTATCCGACCAACGATCCGAATTTGGTGAATGAAATCATTCGCGCGCTGGGAGCGAAAGGTGACGAACCAGTGCCGGCAGCGAAAACGACGAAGCCGTTTCGTGAAGCGTTGTTGCGCGATTACTCCATCACCCAGCCGACGCCGAAATTTTTGAAGGCGATCGCAGAACGCGCGGCGGCGGCGCCGATGCTTACCGAGTTGCTGCGCCCGGACCGCAAACACGATCTCGAAAATTATCTGTGGGGCGCCGAAGTCATCGATTTTTTGGGCGACCACCCTTCGGTAAAATTTACGCCGGAGGAATTCGTCGGGCTGCTCACCAAATTACAGCCGCGGCTTTATTCAGTCGCGTCGAGCTTGCGCGTTTTTCCGGATCAAGTGCATCTGATTGTCGATGTTGTGCAGTACGAAAGTCGCGGCCGCGTTCGCAAAGGTGTCGCCTCGACGTTTCTGGCCGAGCGCGCGGACACAATTCCGGTGCCGGTTTATCCGAGCTCGGCGAAACATTTTCACATGCCGGAAGATCAGAGCTTGCCACTCATCATGATCGGACCCGGCACCGGCGTGGCGCCTTTCCGCGCGTTTTTGCAGGAGCGACACGCGCTTGGAGCGAAAGGAAAAAACTGGCTCTTCTTCGGATCGCAACGCGAGAAATGCGATTACGCCTACAAAGAAGACTGGGAACGTTTCACCCGCGACGGCCTTCTGACGCGACTCGATTGCGCGTGGTCGCGCGATCAAGCGCACAAAATTTACGTTCAACATAAAATGCTCGAAAACGCCGCCGAGACCTGGAAATGGATCGACGGCGAAGGGGCGCAATTCTTCGTTTGTGGCGACGCGCGACGCATGGCGAAAGATGTCGATGCTGCCTTGCGCAAGATCGTGCAGGAACAAGGCGGCAAATCAGTCGACGACGCGAACGCTTACGTCGAGAAGCTCAAAACAGACAAACGTTACAAACGCGACGTTTATTGAGTGATTGTCGATCTTATCGACGCGCGCTCATTATAATTAGCGATGAAAGCGGCCATTTGCGGTTTGATTCTCTCCGTGCAAGTCGCGCACGGCGGACTCGCAAAATACTCCGCGTTTGTCGTTAGCGGAGGCGGCGGTGTCGTCCACGGGATGGTGCAGCCCGATGCGGTCCGCATCACGTATCTCGGAGTTAACGGTTACCGATTTGAAACGGCTGATCACGTTTTGCTCGTGGATCCTTATTTCACTCGAATCGGCTTCTGGTCAGTCGCGTTCAATAAACCGATCGCATCAATCCGGGAACGTGTGGATGAAGGCTATAATCATTTTCCTGCACCCGCCGATGCCATTCTGGTGACCCATGCGCACTTCGATCATTTGCTGGATGTGCCCGATTTGATGCATCGAACCGGCGCAGATCTTTTTTCCGGACCGACGGCAATCAATCTCGCGCAATCAGTCGGTGCGCCGGCGAAAGATTGTAAGAGAGTCAAGCCCGGCGACGTGCGAACCATTGGGCCGTGGACGATTCGGGTGTTTGCCGCGCAACATGACCGCTTGTTTGGGTCAACACCATTTCCCGGCCGCATCGAAACGAATGTGCACCCGCCGAAAAAAGTTTCGGATTGGGTGGTGGGCGAGCCGCTCGCGTTTGTAATCGAGGCCGCGGGCAAACGAATTTACATCGACTCGGGCGGCGTTCCGAACGCACCACCCGATGCAAAAATAAAAGATGTCGATCTTGCCATTCTCGGCGTGGCCTTGCCGGACAGTCGCCGGCGCTTCGCCGAAACCGTGCGCCAATTGCAACCGCGTTACACTTTACCGAGTCACCAGGACGATTTTTTCGCGCCGCTTAGCCGGGGACTCGTTTTTGGAAAGCTGACGAATTTCCCGACGCTCGTCCGCCAATACAAAAAAGAACACTTGCCGGGACGTTTGATTCTTCTCGATTATTTTCGCCCATGGACGCTGCGGTAAAGGAAAGCAACACCGGGCCACTCAAGCAGCACGCGTTGCTCATCGTCGCTTTCGCACCACTCCTTCCCCAAATCGTCGGGAGCATCTTCAACACCTGGTACAACATGGTCATCATCGACCCGCTGTTGCGCACCACGGGACTGGTGGATCGGTTCGTTCATACCACCATTTTTTGGAACGCGGTCGCTTATCCAATCGCGCTCGCCATCTGGCTGTGGCTGATTCTTTCGCTGAGACAGGCGCTAAACCATTTGCGTCGCGGCGAACCGTTTCCACCGGAGCGGCTCGACACGTTGCGGCGGCGGTTGGTGCATTTGCCCTGGTTCGGCGTCGCCATCTCCGGCGTCGCATGGCTACTATGCATTCCCGTTTTTTTGATTTCCCTGTGGCTCACTGGTCGCGCTCTTAACCCGCAATTATTCTGGCATTTGCCGATTTCATTTTCAGTCTCGGGATTCATTGCGATCACGCAAAGTTTCTTTCTCATCGAGTTGGCCAGTCAATGGGGATTGTATTCGATATTTTTTCGAGATGTCCGGCCTGATCGCTTGAAAGGAATCCATCCCATCTCGCTGCGAACCCGCGGCCTGATGTGGGCCATCTCCATTGGCGTCTGTCCCATTGGCTCGCTTTTGCTTTTGTTTTTCGCGCCGACCTCCCCGGGAACCAATCCGCAATGGTTCGGACTTTTCGTCGGCACAATCGGCATTGCCTTCGGTCTCTTCTCCGCCGTCCTGATCGGCCACTCCGTTACTGAACCGGTCGATCAACTCCGCGCCGCCGCCCAAGCAGTGACCGAAGGCCGCCTCGATGTGCACGTTCCTCTGCGCCGGGCCGACG
>DASYVQ010000066.1:0-25156 GCA_035936875.1 Chthoniobacterales bacterium | reverse complement strand
CTGACATGGTATCCGACCGAGTTCTCGAAAATCCGATTGCAATACAATCACGACTTCCTCGAGGAAAACTTTTTCCTCGCCGGTCGCGACGTCGATTCGGTCTTTCTCCAGTTTGAGTTCATCCTTGGTTCACACGGCGCGCACAAATTTTGAAACTCATGAAAAAAATCCTGTTAATCCTATCTGTATTCTTCGCCTGCGCGCTTAAGAGCGAAGCAAAACTCAATGTCGTGGCGACGCTGCCGGACTTCGGTTCGCTCGCGCGCGAGATCGGCGGTGACAAGATCGACATTGTCGTTCTGGCCAAAGAAACGGAAGATCCGCACTTTGTCGATGCGCGGCCGAGTTTCGTTGTCTCGATGCGCAATGCTGATGTCTTGATCGACGGCGGCGCGGAGCTTGAGATCGGCTGGTTGCCGCCGCTGCTGCAAAACGCGCGCAACCCGAAGATCGAGATCGGCAAACCAGGCCGGGTTCAAGCTTCGGCCGGCGTTCGCCTCATGAATGTGCCTACGAACGTAACGCGCGCGGCCGGGGACGTGCACGCGCTGGGCAATCCGCATTTCATGAGCGATCCGATTATCGCGAAGACGGTCGCGCAGCACATTGCGCGATCTTTTTCCGCGGTCGATCCGGCAAATGCGGCGTCCTACGACGCAAACTACAAAAAGTTCGAAGCGGCGATTAACACGAAATTACAGGAATGGGGCGCGGCCATGTTGCCGTTCAAGGGACAGAATGCGGTCGCCTATCATGATTCGTGGGTTTATTTCGCGCACCGCTTTGGAGTTAACATCGACATCTTCCTCGAACCGAAACCGGGCATCCCGCCTTCGCCTTCGCATCTCACGGAAGTGATCGCGCGGATGAAGGCGCAAAAAATCAAAGCGATCATTGTGGAGCCGTTCCACGATCGGCGAATTGCCGAGAAAGCCGCGAGCGCGACTGGCGCGAAAGTGGTGGAGTTCTCGCAATTCCCCGGCGGCCTGCCCGGCACCGACAGCTACGTGAAATTGATCGACACACTCGTGTCGCGGCTGGCGGCGGCGCTGAAATAATTATGTGGGAAGTAATGTTTTGGCCGATCGTGGCCTGCGTTCTCTTGCCGTGGCTGCTGGTTTATCTCGGCCTCCACGTTGTCCAGCGCGGCATCATCTTCATCGACATCGCGATGGCCCAGATGGCCTCTCTCGGAATTTGTCTCGCCGTTCTGTTTCACATTGACTTGGAAAGCTGGACGGCGTTCGTCATTGCACTCGGCTTCACTTTGATTGGCGCAGCCCTCTTTTCGGCAACGGGAAAACGCGCGAGCCAAATTCCGCAGGAAGCGGTCATCGGCATTTCGTACGTCGTGGCGGCGGCGGCGGCAGTGCTGTTGTTGAGCCGGGCGGCGGAGGGCGACGAGGAAATCAAAAACATGCTGGTGGGCAACATTCTCCTCGTCACCCCGCGCGAAGTTTGGGAACGCTTCGCGCTTTTTGTCGTAGTCGGCATTGTCCATTTCATTTTGCGCAAAAATTTCCTGCTCGTTTCGTTCGATCGCGATGGTGCCTACCAAAAAGGGCTGCGCGTTCGCTGGTGGGATTTTTTGTTCTACGCTGTCTTTGGCCTGGTCGTGACGAGTTTTGTCCGCATCGCCGGAGTGCTGCTTATTTTTAGTTATCTGATTGTGCCGGCGGTTTGCGGAATCAACTTGGCCGATCGAATCGGGAACCGCCTGCTGATCGGCTGGGTTATCGCGCTGATTGGCGGCGTCGCTGGGTTGTTTCTTTCCTTTTGGTGGGATCTCCCTTCCGGAGCGGCAATTGTTTGCACATTCGGCGCGCTGCTCATTCTCATTTCATTTATCGGTTTGGCGCGACGCCGCATCCGGTCGGGCGCAGCGCGACCCTCGCAATGATGCGAAGCAGTTGGGCCTGGCGTTTCTTGCGCGTCCTCACTGGCGGATTGCCTGCGATTTTTGACGCGGGCTTTCGGTAGCTGATATCTTGTTAAAGATGCAACAGGCAGATCATTCCAACTTTCGCCATTCGCACAATTTCGTGCACGATTTTTCGAAGGGCGAACGGCGCACGCGCATTGTCATCGCCATCACCGGCGTGATGATGGTGGTGGAGATCACGGCCGGTCTTCTCTCTCACTCGATGGCGCTGCTGGCCGACGGCTGGCACATGAGCACGCACGTCACCGCGTTCCTCATCACCGCGATAGCTTATCACTTCACGCGCCGGCACGCATCGAATGTGCAATTCAGTTTCGGCACTGGGAAAATCGGCGTCCTCGGTGGATTCGCCAGTGCTGTCGTCTTGTCAGTGGTCGCATTTTTGATGGCGGGCGAATCGGTCCATCGACTTTTTGTGCCGCTGGAGATTCATTTCAATGAAGCGATCGGGATCGCGTTTGTTGCCCTTACTGTCAATCTCGTCTGCGCATTTTTGCTAAAGGTCGATCACCATCACGACCACGATCATCATGGCCAGGATCGACATGATCATTCCCATGCCCCCGATCTCAATCTGCGGGCCGCGTATCTGCACGTGCTGGCGGATGCTTTCACCACGCTCCTCGCGATCGTTGCCCTGACTTCGGGCAAATTCTTCGGCTTGGCCTGGCTCGATCCCGTGGTTGGGTTGGTCGGAAGCGGCGTCGTTTTCTCCTGGGCCTACGTTCTCTTGCGCGACACCAGCGGGATTCTTCTCGATCGCACTCCCATCGCTTCGGATTTGCCGGAAGAAATTCGCCGCGCAGTCGAAAGCGACGGCGATTCCATCGTGACCGATCTCCATGTCTGGCAAGTCGGCGTTGGAAAATTCGCTGCGATCGTCTCGATTGTAGCGCACGAACCGAAGTCGTGTGAAACGTATCGCGAGCGTTTGCAAGAACACGAAGAGTTGGTTCACGTCACGATCGAGACGCAACATTGCCGTGAAGATCACGAATCGTTGGCCAAATCTTGAATCACCAACTCATTCTCTGGCAGGTCGTCGCCGCTTACCTCTTCGCGCTGGTCGGTGGAGGTATCGGCGCGTTGCTGCGCTTGGCCCATAAACCACTTTGTGCGCTCATCAGTCTCGCCGCGGGCACGCTTCTCGGCGTCACGCTCTTCGCCATTTTACCGGAAAGTTTGGGCGCCAGCAGCTGGTGGGCGGTCGCGCTCGCCTTCGCTACCGGATACGCGCTCTTCTTTTTTATCAGCAAATATGTCCATCACGTTTGTCCCGCATGCGCGGCCAGTCATTTCGATGCCGACGCGACCCGCCATTTCAACGAGATCGCCGGTGCGCTCGTGGTCGCCTTGGCGATTCACAGCACGACCGACGGCATCGCGCTGAGTTTGGGGCAGGAAACGTACGCCGCCGAAGCAACAAAGTGGTCGTTATTCCTGGCGCTTTGCGTCCACAAAGTTCCGGAGGGCCTGGCCCTCGGCAGTCTTTTGATCGGCGCCGGGTTTCCGCGAATGCTGGCACTCACCTGGGTTGCCTCGGTCGAAGCGACGACGTTGTTAGGAGGGGTCATCGGTTTTTTCTTTCTCGCGAACGCATCAACATTCTGGCTCGGCTTAATCATGGCCCACGTCGGGGGCGGCTTTTTCTATCTGGCTGCGCATGCGTTATTGGGAGAAATGATGAGGCACGGAAAGCAGCTTGTCGTGACGAGCTTTGCCGGGGGAGTTGCTCTGGTCGGGATTCTTAACATCTGCTTGCGCACACTCGCTCGTTAGCGATCTCACTTCGTGCATTCATTTCATTACCGCGAGAGCAAGCTCCACTGCGAAGATGTCGATCTTGCCCGCGTGGTGAAGGAATTTGGGACGCCGCTCTATATATATAGTGCGGGCACGGTTCTTGATCATTACCGCCGGCTCGATTCGGCGTTGGCGCCGCTGGATCACCTGATCTGTTACGCGGTCAAAGCGAATTCGAACCGCGCGATTCTAAAGTTGTTCGCTGACGTGGGCGCCGGATTCGACATCGTTTCCGGCGGCGAACTGTTTCGCCTGCTCGAAGCAGTCGGCGACCCGAAGAAATGCACATTCGCCGGAGTCGGCAAGTCACGCGACGAAATCGAGTACGCGCTTGAGCAACGCGTTTACAGCTTCAACGTCGAGAGCGAAGCGGAGCTGGAACGCATCAACCAGATTGCTGGAGCAAAAAGTTTGCGGGCGCCGGTTGCGTTGCGCGTGAATCCCGATGTCGATCCGCACACGCACGAGTACATCTCGACCGGCTCGCGCCAGAACAAGTTTGGGATCGCGCTGGATCACGTCGCCGCGGTTTACCAACGCGCCGCGAAATTGGGCAACATCGACATCGTCGGCGTCCAGATGCACATCGGCTCGCAGATCACCGAGACGCAGCCGTTCGTGGAAGCGATCAGGAAAGTCGCGCCGCTGGTTCGCGAGCTGAAAAACAAATACAGGATCAAGTTTTTCAGCATCGGCGGAGGAGTCGGGATTGTTTATGAATCGTCGTTCGTTAGTGGCGGGAGCGACTGGTGGAAGAAAAACCGCGAGTCAGCGCGACACCAGCTGTCGATCCAGGAATACGTCGACGCAATTTTGCCGCTGCTGCGCGAACTCAAATTAAAGATTCTGCTCGAGCCGGGACGATTGCTGATCGGCAACGCGGGCGTTTTGCTCACCCGCGTTCGTTACATCAAGCAGACCGGGCAAAAGAAATTCGCCATTGTCGATGCCGGGATGAACGACCTGATTCGGCCGGCGCTTTACCACAGTTATCATGAGATCGTTCCGTTGCGCGAACCGTCGGCTGGGAAACGAGACAAGATCGACATCGTCGGACCGGTGTGCGAGAGCGGCGACTTCTTCGCGCTCGATCGCGAGATGCCGGAAATGAACGAAGGCGATCTGCTCGCGATCATGAGTGCCGGCGCCTACGGGTTCGCCATGGCCTCAAATTACAACTCGCGCCCGCTGGCGGCGGAGGCGCTCGTGCGCGGGGACAAATTCGCGCTTATTCGCAAACGGCAATCGCCCGAGGATTTGGTCCGCGGTGAGTGCGACCCGAAGTTTAAAGCTTTTTCGACAGAATGAACACAATTCACAGAATCGCTGTCCCTAATTTTGGTAAATTCTGTTGATTCTGTCTAAAATCCCTACCACTTGCGCAATTTCGTCTCCTGCATAAATAATGTTCCCCCTCCATTCAATGAAACGCCTTCTGCTCATCTGTTCGTTTTCACTCCTCGCCTGGGGAGCTAAAGCGGCCACGATCCCGCAGGGTGAATGGATCATTGTGGTCGGCGGCCCGTCGCTGCATCAATGGGAGCAATACAAATCGCAGCCGCACGATCATTGGTGGGCGAACTTCATTCACGCGGCGCGCTTG
Organism: Chthoniobacterales bacterium; assembly: GCA_035936875.1. Taxonomy (GTDB): domain Bacteria; phylum Verrucomicrobiota; class Verrucomicrobiia; order Chthoniobacterales; family UBA10450; genus DASYVQ01. The sequence continues at coordinate 19,808 of DASYVQ010000066.1, read as the reverse complement.
CGCACGGAGATGCTCCGGGAGGGCCTTCCGGCTAACGCTCCGATCACGTGGCTGGTTTACAAACAAGGTTACCTCGATCGCGCCCAGCAGGAAAACCAGGACCTGATCGGCTTCATCAACTCCGTGGCCGACAAGTTTAACCTCAACATGATTTATTTTCAGAACGGCAGCGACGTCATCAACTACCTGAACACAGGGCAGGACCGCCGCCGTCTGAAGGTGGCCGGGTTCGAATATTTTGGTCACTCCAACAGGGCCTGTTTCATGTTCGATTACAGCAATAACATCGACAGCGCCTGCAAGTCGTGGCTACACGAAAAAGATTTCCGGCAAATCAACCCGCTTATTTTCGCGCGCAACGCCTATATCCAAAGCTGGGGTTGCCACACCGGCGAAGAAATGAGCGCCTGGTGGTACGCCGCGACTGGAACGAAGATGATCGGCGCGCTGGGCAAAACGCAATTCATGATGGAGGAATTGCCGATCCTTACTTCGCCGGGCGGCAAGTGGGTTACGACTAACCCGGGCAGCTGGAAAACGGGGCCCTGATTTAGCCGGCGGTTTTCGCGGTCGCCATATCTGTTGGGGGCGTTGCAATTTCGCGTTCAGCACAAATAGTGCTCTCGCTTTCGCTCGATGAAACGTCTGCTCATCTGTTTGTTGTCGATCCTCGCCCTGGCAGCCAAAGGGGACACCATTCCGCAGGGTGAATGGATCGTCGTGGTCGGCGGCCCGTCGCTGCATCAATGGGAGCAATACAAATCGCAGCCGCATGATCATTGGTGGGCGAACTTTGTGCGCGCGGCGCGGTTGCGCACCGAACAGTTACGCGCCCAGGTCGGGCCCGACGCTCCGATCACGTGGCTGGTCTACAAACAAGGTTATCTCGATCGCGCCCCGCAGGAGCACCAGAACCTGATTAGCCTCATTAATTCCGTGGGCGACAAGTTTCATCTCAAGATGATTTATTTTCGGACCGGCAGCGACGTCATTAATTACCTGAACACCGGGCAGGATCGACGCCGCTTGAAGGTGGCCGGGTTCGAATATTTCGGTCACTCGAACAAGGCATGTTTCATGTTCGACTACAGCAGCAACGTCGACAGCGCGGCCAAATCGTGGCTACACGAATCGGAATTCCACAGGATCAACGGACACATTTTCGCGCACGGCGCGTTCATTAAGAGCTGGGGGTGCCACACCGGCGAAAGCATGTCGGAAAAATGGTACCGCGCCACCGGCACGCATATGATTGGCGCCATCGGCAAAACGCAATTCATGATGGAAGAGTTGCCCATCCTCACTTCAGCCGACGGCAAGTGGGTGAACTAATTTGCTGTAGAGGCAGCCGTGTCGGCTGCGGTGTAGGGGCGGCTGTCCCCAGCCGCAAGCAACATGACGTTGCATCCAGTACCCGCGCGTGAGGACACGCGCCTCTACACCGATTTGAGTTTGGCCCCGCATTCGTCGTGACCTTGGTGCCCTTTGTGCGAGATTGCCTTGGCCGCGTCAGCCATGGTTCGGAGAGATCGGTAATGTGCATGTGCATGGCAACGGCAATCTAATTGTTTTTACCGACGGCAGCATCAGCGATTTGAACACGGTTGCGAAGAAACAGTCCGGCAAATAAGCGGGCTTGAATTTTCGAGGCGAATCGTTGATGCAATAGGCGGTAATTGTCGATGAAAGCAGACGACCAAAAAGCGATCAGCCTGATTTTAGTTTACACTGCGCTGCTCTTCTTTTTGATCGGCATGGCGGCGCGGATGAAAATGAATTTTCATCATCGCCTCGAAATTTCTACCACTGCGCTTGTGGTCGCGGCTGTTTTGGCCAGCCTGGGCGTGATCACATTGATGCTTTCCTGGGCAAGAAAGCAGCGCTGATTAGAAAAACTGGAGGGACGCGCTCTGTCGCGTCCGACAAACCGGGTTCGAGGGTAGACGAGGTCCCGATCATCAACTGGACGACACGGAGGTCGTCCCTCGACGCCAGAAGAGAACGCGCTCGCCTTCGATGCTGGCGCCGCGGCGAAGAAACAGGTCCCGCACTTCAAGCGGGAAATATTTCTTGGTTTTACCGGAGTTGATGTCGAAAAATATCTTGCCGTTCGGCTTGAGGCGCCGGCCCAGATCGTCGAGCAAAAATGTCCACTCCGAGATGTCCCACCCGCGCGACTCGTCTTCGTTGCGATTAAAAGCAGTCGAGAAGCCGGTGATCAAATCGAAGTTTCTTCCCAAATCGGGTAACGGCTCGAGCGCTTTGATCCGCCAGACTTTCCGATCCACCTGCAAAAGATCGACAAGCTCATTGGAAAGCGGGAAGTCGTCGACATCGAGACCGTTGCCGGAATGGCCGAACTGTTTCGCGGCGAAGAGAAAAAAACCTGCACCGCAGCCGAGGTCGAGAATTTCCTTCGGGTTCGAGCGGTGCAGCTCTAGATCTTCGACACGGGCGAGGTTGATCTTCAGCCAACGCTCGATATCGGCATACTTCGCGTAACGATCGGTTGACCCAGCATGCCGCTGCTGAATCTCGTGCAGCCGTTCCATGTCGATCTTGGCCAGAAGCGGCTTGAGTCTACGGGATTGGAACCAGCTCACGCGCGTGCACCTTCGCGCAAATTGCGCGCCTTGAAAACGCGAAAAAACGGCGGCGACCCTCTCGGATCGCCGCCGCTCTTCTCTCCGACCGAAGCGAGGCTATTCCTTCATCGCTTCGTGCAGTCTTTGCATGGCGTTACGCATGTCCTGACGGGCTTTTTGCAGGTCGTCGAATTTCTTCTGCTGGTCCGGCGTGAGCAGCGGACGGATTTGCGACATCGTTTTGTCGATGATCGCATGCGTCTTCTCCATCGCGTCCTTGTGAATGGCGATGATCTGCGGCCGGGCTTGATCGATGAGCGGTTGAACTTTTGCCTGTTGATCAGGCGTGAGGTTCAGCGACTTGGTCAAATGTCCCAGCGCAAATCCTTGGCCATGGCCGTGCCATCGGCCGCCGGGTCCGCCCCGGTCGTCATTTTCGGCTTGGACAACGGCGAAGCCGCCGAGCGCGATCGCGCCTACGGCCGCGAATGTAAGCAAGTTTCGTTTCATAGTTTGTTTTTGTTCTGGTTGACCTCGAAAATGTTCGGGGTCGTTTCATAGTTGATGACCGCTTGGCAGGGGCGCCGGTTACATTTTTCTTGTCAACCCAACCGCGATAAACTGTAACCGCAACGCTTCCAGGCCGGTCATTGTTAGTAGTGTGGATGCGATCTCGAATACATGGATGATCCTGATGCAAGCGCACTGGTGGAAGCTGCGCTGCGGCATGATGATGAGGCGGCTCGTGAATTGGTTCGCCGTCTTTATCCGCTTGTCGCGAAAGTGGTGCGTGCCCATCGATCGCGCCGAACTCCTGAAGAGGATCTTTGCCAAATGATTTTCATTAAAGTCTTTCAAAAGTTGAACCAGTTCTCCGGCAAGGTCCCGCTCGAACATTGGGTTTCGCGCATCGCGGTCAACACTTGTCTCAATCAGATCGCGGCGGAGAAAGTTCGGCCGGAGTTGCGCCATGCCGATTTGAGCGAAGAAGAGCAAGCGGTCGTGGAGAATTTGGCGACTTCATCCGAAGAGCTGGCGCCGGACCGGCAATTTGCGTCGCGCCAGCTGGTTGAGCACTTGCTCGAGCTGCTGAAACCGGTCGAACGATTGGTGATCGATATGATTTATCTGCAAGGTCGTTCGGTAGAGGAAATTCGAAAACTTACCGGGTGGAGCGCGGCCCTGATTAAAGTCCGGGCTTTTCGTGCTCGCCAAAAAATGAAAGCGCAACTCGTAAACATTTCGGAGAAGGAGAACTCATGAAAGATGTCGATCTTGATCGCCTGCTGCGAGCCGCGGCGAAAACGAAAGATGAGTCGCCGATCGAAGCGCCGTTTGGCTTCGATACCCGTGTCATCACGCTTTGGCGTGCCAATGGGGATGGCGCATCTCGCGCTCTCGCTCGAATGATTCGTCGCGTCGCCCTGGTGGCCGCAGCGGTGATGGTTGCCGCAACGATTGGCGCGTATCGCGAGGCGAAACAAAGTCAGGATCAGGGCGAGGTTTTTGCCAACGAATTCGCCATCGCGGATTCGGCGATTCAAGAGGAGTTTCCGCAATGAACCGCGCATTGAAATGGAAATTGATCGTCGGTTTCGTCCTTGTCTTCCTGGCCGGCGGAATGACGGGAGCATTCATTACCGCATCGCAAGCGTTCCACTTCCTTGTCGGCCCGCACCACCACGGATTTTCTGCAGAGAGAATGCGCAGCCGGCTCCGTTGGCAGCTTCATTTAACGGACAAACAGCTCGCGAAAATTTCGCCCGTGATCGATAAGGCTGCGGCGCAGCTCGAAACGATCAGGACGGAGACAGGGCGGCGCGTTCGGGAGACCTTCGCCGAGACTCACCGTGAAATCGCGGCGGATCTCACCCCCGAGCAGCGCGCGAAATTGCAAAAAATGGAAGGGCGACAACGGCGCTGGCTCCATCGCGCCCGCGGAATGCGCGAAGCCACCCCCGAGCCGTCAGCTTCGGCGCAATAATTGAACTTTTATATGCGCAGTCCATTCTGAAAAAAGACCCGCTCTTTCTCGACGTCGGCACCCCGTCGGATGAAAAAATCGCGCAGCTCGGGCGTGTAGTATTCGCCATCGAACGCCGGGTTTAGTCCAAGAAAAATTTTTCCGCCTGGCGCAAGATGACGTTGCAAATCGCGCAGCAGGAAATCCCACTCCGCCTCTTCCCAAAGCCGTTTGGTCGGCCGATAGCGGTTAAAGCTGATGGAGAACGCGGTGATCCAATCGAACCTCCCACCGAGATCAGGCAGCGGCTTGAAGGCCTCGATTCTCCAAACAACGCGCGGGACGCTAAAGAGATCGAGCAGCTCGGTGAAAAGCGGCGATTCGTCCACGTCTACGCCGAGGACAGAATGGCCGAGCCCCTTCAGAATGAACAAAAAAAATCCGCCGCCACAGCCAAGATCGACAACATGTTTTGTCGCACAACGATGGAGCTTCAAATCCTGCACCCGTTCGCGGTTCACGCGCAACCAGTGGTCGATATCCGCGTACTTGGCATATTGGGCGGGCGAATCCGCGTAGCGCTGCTGGATTTCGCATAAACGCTTCTGATCGATATTTTTCAACAACGGCCCAAATGGCAGGCGAAAGATGGAGCGCTGCGCTCTGCGCCAACCGCGCCGGTAACTCATTGGCTGCATTAGTTTGCCGATCTTGTGCGAAAGCTTCATGTCAGCGTGTCAGCGATCTCGCGCAGCAAACCAGGTCCCCGATAAATGTAGCCGGTGTAAATCTGCACAAGTTGCGCGCCCGCTTCGATTTTTTCGCGCGCAGATTCCGCATCGAAGATTCCACCGGAAGCGATCATGGGGATTGTCGATCTTGCCTTGATCGCGCGTAAGAGCGCGGTCGATTTTTCGCGCAATGGAGCCCCGCTCAAACCGCCGATTTGATCGCGCGAAGTCGAGATCGATGAATGATCGAGGGTCGTGTTTGTGGCGATGATTCCGGCGACTTCATTCTCTTCGCATGTGGCGATGATCTCGTTCAAGTCGTTCGGCGACAGGTCCGGCGCAATTTTCACGATAATCGGTTTTTTCGCATCGCGATTTTCTTCGCGAATTGCGCGGAGCAAGATCGACAATTGCTCGCGTTCCTGAAGCGAGCGCAAGTCCGGCGTGTTCGGCGAGCTGACGTTCAGCGCGATGTAATCTGCAAAAGGATGCAGCCGCTGGAACGAATAAACGTAATCGTTCGCTGCTTCTTCGATCGGCGTAATTTTCGATTTGCCGATGTTGATGCCGACCGGTACCGCCGGCCAGCGGCCGCTCTCGCGCAGTTTCTGCAGGCGTTGCGCGATCGTGTCTGCGCCGTCGTTGTTGAATCCGAGGCGATTAATCAAGGCGTTTTGCTCGGCAAATCGAAAAATACGCGGCTTCGGGCTTCCCGGCTGCGGTTTTGCAGTCACCGTGCCGATCTCGATGAAACCGAATCCGAGCGCAGCCCAGGCCGGCAGGGCGACACCGTTTTTGTCTAAGCCTGCGGCAAGGCCGATCGGGTTCGGAAATTTTAAGCCGAAAACTGTTTTCGGTTTCGCCGCCGGCTGAAAAACTTTCAAGGCGCTCAGGACAGGATCGACATGTGACGCTCCGCGCAACAGCGAGATGGCCAGATGATGTGCCGTTTCCGGATCCAGCGCGAAGAGAAGCGGCCTAACGAATCGCTCGTAGGCGCTCTTCATTTGCCAATGCAAAACTGGCCGAATACGGAATCGAGAATCCGTTCGACGTCGACTGCGCCGATGACTTCACCGACAGCGCGCAGCGCGCCGTTAAGATCGACAGCGACGTATTCCGGTGCCAGCCCGTCGTCCATGGTTCGCCGGGCTCGATCACACGATTCGAGCGCGCGGCGCAGGCAATCGCGGTGCCGCGTGTTGATTGCGACCGCGCTTTCCGCTCGCAAGTTTTGCCTTGTGATGCGCGACAGAATTTCGTTTTCGACATCCGGCAAACCTTGGCCGGTGACGCAGGAGATGGGCAACGCATCGAACTGTTTCCAGTCGTGGTGCTCGACGAGATCGCTCTTGTTTAACAGAACGATCTCGTTCCCGTTCGCGGTTTGCTTTTCAAAATGCGCCGGCTTTGGCGCGCTGCGATCGACCACGTGCAGACGCAGGTCGGCCAATTGCAGCGACCTTTCCGTGCGCGCGATCCCTTCACGCTCGAGGTCAGATGTCGATGTTCGCAATCCGGCGGTATCGAGTAACCGAATCGGCACGCCGCGGAGGTTGATCATTTCCTCAATGGTGTCGCGGGTGGTGCCGTGCGTTTCACTCACAATCACGCGTTCATAACCGAGGAGCTGATTGAGCAAACTCGATTTGCCGGCATTAGTCGCGCCGTAGATGACCACCCTAACTCCTTCGCGCAAAATTCGTCCCTGGTCGGCGGTGGCGAGCAACGCCGAAATTTCTTGGCGAATAGTGTCGAGACGCGCGCGTAACTTTTCGCCGCCGTCCGGTGCGATGCCCTCTTCCGGAAAATCGATCGACGCTTCGATGTGTGCGATAAGATCGACAAGTGCGTCGCGGATGTTCTTGATTTTATCGCCCAGCCTGCCCTCCAGCTGTTCGGTAGCAGAGCGCAGGGCGAGATCGGTTTTGGCGCGAATCAAATCGATGACTGCTTCGGCTTGAGTGAGATCCATTTTCTCATTCAAAAATGCGCGCTCAGTGAATTCGCCGGGCCGGGCGGCGCGCGCGCCGGCGTGGAGACAAGCTTCGAGCACCTTTGCGCTCACCAGCGTTCCGCCGTGGCAACTGATCTCGACCAGATCTTCGCCGGTGTAACTGGCGGGAGTGCGATGGATCGACATCATCACCTGATCGATCAAGCGCCCGGCCTCATCCACAATCTCGCCGAAGTGTTGGATGTGGGATGCAAATTTCGACGGTTTTTCCTTGCCGCGAAAAATTTTGTCGGCGACGTCGATTGCATTTGCCCCCGAAACCCGAACCAGCGCGATCGCGCCTTCGCCGACCGGCGTGGAAATCGCGGCAATGGTGTCCCCGGCAACCAATTCTCGATTGTCCGCCGATGTCGATCTCACGAGAGAACCTGCTTCAGCACGGCGATGCATTTCTTGTTTTGCTCCATTGTTCCAACGGTGATGCGTATCCACTCCGGCAAATTGTAACCCTTGAGCGGTCGGACGATGATTTTTCGCGCGAGCAGCTTTTTAAAAATCGCTGCTCCATTGCCCACATTTACCATCACAAAATTTGCCGTGCCCGGAACGAAGGCGAGTTTCATTTCGGCGAACTGCTTTTGAAGATAGACTCGGCCGGCGTCGACAGTTTTCTTGGTCTTTCGCTGATGCGCGTCGTCGTTGAGCGCGGCGAGTGCGCCGGTTTGGGCGAGGCCGTTCACATTGAATGGCTGCCTGGTCTTTTGCAAAACTTCCACCAATTCGCGCGGAGCCACGCCGTAGCCGACGCGCAAACTGGCCAGGCCGTGAATTTTGGAGAACGTGCGCAGAACGACAATATTCCGACCGTTGCGAACGTATTGAAGCATGTCGGGCGGACGATCGAGGAACTCGAAATAAGCTTCATCGAACACGACGATAATGTCCTCGGGGACCCGCGACATGAAATTGTCGATCTTGTTCTGCGAGATCAACGCGCCGGTTGGATTGTTGGGATTGGCGATGAAAACGATTCTCGTTTTCGGTGTAATCCCCTCGAGCACCGCGTTTAGATCGGGCTGAAAGTCCGGGGCGCGCGCTTCGATGGTGCGGGCTCCGGACAAGGTCGCGATTATTTTGTAAGCGATAAAGGCTTGCTCGGAGGTGACGATCTCATCGCCGGGACTAAGAAAGGCGTGAGCGAGGAACTCGATCACTTCGTTGGATCCGTTGCCAAGAATAATGTTTTCGCGTGCGAAACCGAGTTTGACAGCGAGCGCGTCGCGTAGATAAAAGCCGCCGCCATCGGGGTAGAGCTGGGCAGACTCGAGCGCGGCTCGGATCGCTTTGACCGCTCGCGGCGATGGGCCAAGCGGATTCTCATTCGAAGCCAGCTTGATAATATCCCCTGGATCGACATCGAGCTCTCGGGCAGTTTCCTCGATAGGTTTGCCTGGTTCGTAGACGGCCAGGCCGCGCAGCTGCGCATTGGCCCGGTCCCAGATCGAAGTCATGCGCGCACTTTAGCGGAAATTAAGCGAATGAACAAAAAGCTGTTCAGGCCGCGCGATCTGTCTCAACGTTTGCGACGTTATGAAGAGTTTTCACTTGCTTGGTGATGCCATCCTATTCGGCGTCGCGTTCAGTTTCTGGTTTTGGAAGATCGTGGGCTGGAGCGGCAACATTATCTTCGGCATCCGTTTCCTCATTCAATGGATCGCTTCGGAGCGGGCACGCAAAAGTGTGATTCCGGCTGGTTTCTGGGAATGCAGCGCGGTCGGTTCCATCCTGTTACTGTGTTATTTCGCGATTTATCGACACGATTCAGTCGGCATCCTGAGTGCGGCGATGCCGTTGCCAATTTATCTGCGGAATTTGTACTTCCGCTATAGTCATCACGAACCGAAGCACGCGGGCGCCGCGCCGCGCGTGGAAGAGTGATTTTACGATGTGTTCGGCCGGGCGTAATTTCTGTAGATGACGGCGAAAGACGAGATTATTTATCTCGATAACAACGCCACCACACAGCTCGACCCGGCAGTGGTGGAGGAGATGCTGCCGTTTTTAACGGCGTCATATGCGAATCCTTCCAGCGGCTACGAATTTGGCGCGGAAGCGCGGAAGGCAATCAAGCGGGCGCGCGAGCGAACGGCGGCGTTGCTTGGTTGCGAAGCGAGCGAGATTGTTTTCACCAGTTGCGGAACTGAGTCGAACAACGCGGCGATTAATTCGGCCCTGCAATTCGATCCCCGCGGTAAACATATTGTGACGAGCGCGGTCGAGCACAGCTCGGTGCTGCGGCACTGCCAGGATATGGCCAGGCGCGGATGCGAAGTGACGTTTCTCGGTGTGGACAAAGATGGGAATGTCGATCTTGCGGAGCTGGAGGAAGCCATTCGGCCGGACACGGCGATTGTTTCCCTGATGTGGGCAAATAATGAGACCGGCGTCATATTTCCAGCGGAGAAAATCGCCGAGATTTGTCACGCCAAGCGAGCGCTTTTTCACACCGACGCCGTGCAGGCGGTCGGCAAAATTCCGATCCGCTTACGCGACCCCGCGGCCAATTTTCTGTCGCTGTCAGCACACAAATTTCACGGACCAAAAGGCGTAGGCGCGCTTTACGTTAACCGGCGATCGCGTTTTCATCCGTCGATAATCGGCGGGGGTCAGGAGAACGGGCGCCGTGCCGGAACTGAAAACGTTGCCTCAGTAGTCGCGCTAGGAAAAGCGGCCGAGCGCGCTGCCGAGTCGATGGAAGAAGAACAAACGCGCGTGCGCGCCATGCGCGATCGATTTGAAAAAGCGATATGCGAAAGAGTCAACGGGGTCTCGATCAATGGCGCCGGTGCGACGCGTTTGCCTAATACTTGCAGCCTTTCATTCGACGGGATCGATTCGAGCGCGGCTCTCATGTTGTTGGATCGCCATTCGATTTGTTGCTCGGCTGGCTCGGCTTGTCGGACCGGCTCACAGGAAGCGTCGCATGTTTTGCGGGCAATGAAGCTGGGTGAGGAGCGGGCGCGGGGGAGCCTGCGCTTTTCGTTTGGCCGTTTCAACCCCGAGTCGGATGTCGATCGGGCCATCGAAATCAACCCGAAGGTCATCGCTAAATTGCGAGCGTTATCTTCTTCGTCGTCGACGAAGCCGCAGGGCGTCTTCCAACCCGCTTAAGAAGCCTCCTGGGGGAGCAGCGTTCTACGGGAAAGACCGGCCGAAAACCCGCCTGCGTGGATTTTTCTAGTTTTCATAGTTTTGGGCAAGAAACTTGCGGCATCGGACCTCTAAATGATCCAAATGCTTCGGCGCATGTGTTCTTGCGCCATGCTCGTTGTCGCGCTGCTGGTCGCATCGCCGTTGGCGAATGCGGTTATCCTATTTTCGACGGGTGATCCAAACGCGAACACGACTGAGCCCACCGGTAGCCTCGCAGACAGCGGGTGGCAGTACGAAGGCAGTTTCGGGTGGTTTCTCGGAACGGCCATCGGTCCACACTATTTTATTACGGTTAAGCACATCGGCATCGCATCGAATGTGTTCGTCTATGGGGGAGCGAATTACACGATTGTTCAATCGTTCGACGATCCAATGAGCGAGCTGCGTATCTTCGAAGTTGCGGAAACGCTGCCCACATACGCGCCACTGTATTCGCGAAGCGATGAACTTGGCCGGGATATTGTGGTGATCGGACGCGGCACCCAGCGCGGCAATCCGGTTTACCTGGGCAGAGCGCTGCGCGGCTGGGATTGGGGCCCGAGCGACGGTGTCCAACGTTGGGGCGAGAACCAAGTCAGTGCAGCAAACGGCAACTCGCTTTATGCGACATTCGACCAAAATGGAAAACCGAACGAGGCGCAACTTTCGTCCGGTGATTCCGGTGGCGCCGTTTTCATCAACGATGCCGGGGTGTGGAAACTCGCCGGGATCAGCTACGGGATTGACGACCCGGTTTCTACCTCGCCCACAGCTCCTCCCTTCAATGCCGCGTTATTCGATACTCGAGGATTTTATGATTCGAGCGGGCGCGTCATTCCTGGAAGCGTTGCGGTTCCAACCGGATTTTATGCCTTGCGCATGTCCGACAGATTGGCGTGGATTCAGAGCATCATTTCGCCGGGGGCACCCACGCCTACACCGACACCAACTTCAACACCAGTTCCCACGGCCACGCCAAGTCCTTCAGCCACACCAGCTCCCACGCCCACGCCAACTCCGACCCCAGCTCACACGCCGACGCCAAGTCCTTCAGCCACGCCAACCCCAACACCAGCTTCCACTTCAACTCCAACACCAACCACTGGTCCGGCGCAGATGCTCAGCCCCGCGCCGGGATCGACTTTTACTTCCTCGAGCGTGACCTTTAGCTGGAGCGCGGGCAGCGCCGCCGTGTACAGGCTTTTTGTGGGCAGCTCGGCGGGCGCCTCGGATATTTACAACTCTGGAAAACTTAGCATTCACTCGATCGCGGTAAATAATCTGCCGACCGATGGGACGACCATCTATGTGCGCCTCTGGTCGCGCCTTGGAAGCACGTGGCCGCACATCGACTATATCTATAAGGTCTACAGCTACACTTCGACCCCAACACCGACGCCTAGTCCAACAGCAACGCCCGGGCCAAGCCCGACCCCAACGGCTACTCCGACACCGACACCCAGCCCGACCCCTAGACCCACGGCTACACCCACCCCACCCGGCTCCGGAGGACGGGGCGGAATTCTCTAAAATCGGTTTTGCACTCCAGCGCACCGGACCAGTAGTTTCATAACTGGAAGCCAAATCTAGCTACTGGGAGAGTCGCCGATGGCTCTGGTCCGGCAGGTTTTGATTCTTGGTACGTTTGCTGCTCCAGAGGATTGCCTGAATTATCATAAAAACCATATCATGGTGCGTGCTTCACACTCCGCTGGCTTCACCATGGTGGAAACCATTGTCGCCATTGCTGTCCTTGGCCTCGGAGTGGCTTCCACCATAGGCGCGCTGACCAAGATCAATGCCATCGCGGCGACCTCTCGCAACCGGACGGGCGCTTACACCGTCCTGATGAACCAAATCGACCTCTTCCAATCAATGAGCCCATTCAATCCCCAGAAGACAAACCAGGATGGCACGCCCCAGATTCCCAAGGACACGCAACGCACGCTTGCCACCTACGACATGACGGTCGGAACGCACAATATATCGGTCGATGGCACGACCCTCAACATCCCTGTGTACCAATATAAAGACGCGAGCAACAATGTTGTTCTTGTCGTCAATGGAACGCTCTCTGAAACCGTGACAGATCTTTCTTCAACTCTTCCGAACACATATCAAGCCACCTTCACGATCACTTACACCTATCTCAATCGAACCTACACATTCTCGATGAGCACGATCCGCAGTTCCGACATATGAAATTATCTTCGCGAACTTGTGGTTTTACGCTGGTCGAGCTCATGTTTACGACCGTGCTGATCGGCGTGGTTGGCTTGGTTTTGTATTCGATTTTGTACACGAGCACCGTCCTGGGCGCCAAAAACACGGCGGTGAACGTGGCTCATCAGCTGGCTCGTGTGGCGATGGTCGACATGCTTCAGGACCTTCATTCCTCTGTGTCGCTGCCGGCGTTGTCGGATGCGACGGGCACGGCATACCCATCGCCCGCGCCCAGTGTCGCCGAGGGAATCTCCTTTCAACAGTGGTCGAGCGGCCCGCACAAGATCACGAACGATACGGCCGTGGGCGACACTCAGATCGTTGTCTCTTTGACTGCCGGCGCCGGTCCGACGCCAGTGGCCGGGCAACGGTTGATCATTCCCGCATATCAGATTGAAGCCGATATCGCGTCGATTGCCGATAGTAGCCCTACCAACTTTAGGATCAATGTGAGCAATATATCTGGTCCGGGGCTGACTCCACCGGTTACCTATCCGACGAGTACTCTACCTGTAAAGATTAAGGGCACAGACAGTTCGGCGGGCGACATTATCTGTTTCGTAACGGATCGTTGTTCCTACGCCGTTACCAGCAGCACGCTGAATTGGAAGTGGAAGGGCAATACCAAGTCCGTCGGAAACTATATTACTAACTCCACGCCATTCAGCACACCGACGACTCCGGCTGGCGCTCTTTACTACCGGTTTGTTGCAGCGATCGATCTCTCCACGTCTGACCTGCAATATAGCAACCGCGGCTACAAATCCGCAAACATTCTGCTTAACGGGCAAGTACCCCTTAAATCACGACTTACCACTTACCAATGAAAACGAAATCTAGTTATAAACAGTCTGCAAGCACTCTGGCGGTTGTCATCGCGACTTTGGCGATCTTAATGGTCATCGTCGGAGTGGCAATAGACTACACGACAACCGTTAATCGCAACGTGCAGCGCACCAGCACTCTGCAGACTGCGCTGGCAATGGGTGACAGCGCGATTGATGTCATGTTTAACAATTGGAGGTCCACGTGTCGCGGGGCACCGACTACGGTGTTCAAGACAAGTGACTTTGCAGCTGTCCCAACGCCTTCGCCGTTTCCGAACGCCCCAAGCGGGAACTTCGTGAAACGAGGGGCGAGCTACGATCCAGCGAACGATGAGTACGACTCGACCTACACCATCTCCAATTACAAGATAGTCGGGACGAATGCTGAATACCGAGCCGTGGCAAGCGCGAACGCGACGCCTCAACCAATGCTTGGACAACTGAGTGGCAGCATATCGTCGGTCTCGCCAACGACATCGGCAACCTACAACTACATCGCTTCAGCCGATGTGACGTTGACGTCGTCGTTTGGACCAAGTTCATCCACTCGCAACGTGGTGACGAAGGTGCGCCGCGTGTTTTCAAAGCAGCAGCTCTCGCCTTGGAACTTTGCCATTTTCTATGTTGATCCACTGGAGATTCATCCCGGGCCGCTGTTCACGGTAACGGGCTGGGTCCATACAAACTCAGATCTCTACACTGCGCATAATACACTCACCTTCGCCGACAAAGTGACCTATGGCTCGGACTGGTCCATTGGTTATATGCCTGGGGATTTGATTCACACGGTCCCCCCGGCTGCCCAGGCTCCAAACTATCCCAGCAACTTGCCTCCGGCGCGTGACCAGGCGTTGCAGCCGTTCGGCTTGGATAGCACCTCAATATTTAATACCAGTGACGCCAATCCGAATAACGACAGCTATGCCGAGTTGATCCAACCTCCGGTCGCCGGCTATAACGACCCGTTGGTCGGCCAGCGCCTCTGGGACCAGGCCAGTGTCATTATTAGAATTAACGCAGACAACTCGGTCAGTATAGGCTATCCCGACCCAAGTAATAGTTATGCATTCACTGCCGTCGGCAGTGGGAATTGGCGATACACGATGTTCAATGGTGCTATTTCGACCAATCAGACAATCCAGGATAGCCGCGAAGCAGCGCAGATTCGCCTAGCCTCGCTCGATGTGAGTCAGATCGAAAATACGGGTGACCAAAGTGGGAATGGCGTTAGATACAAGTCGGCCTTCTTCAATGGCATTGTCTATATCTACGATGCCAGCGAAACGTCTAGCGCGCGACGGGGCATCCGGATCAAAAATGGAAGCAAGATCCCATTCCATCCGACGTTGGGCGCTACCGGGTTGACAGTCGCGAGTAATAATCCGGTTTACATTCAGGGAGATTTCAACACCGGCGGAACAGGAAGCACTGTTCCCTCGAATAATCCTTCTAACCTTAACCCGGACGGCACCTACATCAATCCCACAACCCCGCCCAACTCAACGGTGTCGGGCTACACGCGCGCACCGACTTCGGTCTTGGCCGACGCTGTCAATATTTTGTCCGCTAACTGGGATGACGCCAATTCCAACGCCTCGCTAAGTTCGCGCCCGGCGACCGCCACAACCGTCAATGCTGCGATCGTTTCGGGCATTGTAACGACAAACGTCTATAACGACGGCGGATATAGCGGTGGAGCGGAAAATTTCCCGCGTTTCCTCGAAGACTGGACAAATAAACCCCTCACCTACTACGGCTCGATGGTGGAACTCTTCAAGAGTCAGCAATCGATCGGCGAATGGCATTACGGCGGGAATATCTACAATGCGCCTGCCCGTGAGTGGTTTTTCGACAACAATTTCAAGATGAACCCGCCACCGGGTTCGCTCATGGTCTATAGTTACATTAAAGGTAGATGGTTCGTTCTTTAATTCTCGGATTCACGGGCAGCCTGCTTCTGGCCGGGATCGCGCAAGCTGAGTTGCAACTGACGCCAAGCCTTGTGGAGCGTGAAGGCGACGGCTGCAAATTCAAGCAGCTCGCCTTTCGCGATGGCGAAAAGACAATCACCTATTTGTCGCCGCGAGGCTGGAGTTACTCGGGCAGCGCGACGCAATTGACGCTGCACCCACCCAACAAGGCCCAGGCCGAAGCCAGCATTACCAGGGTCCCTCGATCAGAGCCGGGCCAGTTCGATGACGAGACTCTCAAGAAACTTGTGGCCGAAGCCGTGGCGCTCGTTCCAAAGGGCAGCAGCAACGTGACCGTCGAGTCGCAAGAGAAAAATCCATTGCTGATTAATCGCAAGGAGACGTTTCTTATCGTCCTGAACTACAATTTATTCGGTCAGGCCTACAACCGTTCGATTCTGTTTTTGAACCGCGAGAAAGAGCAAATCCGGTTTGAGCTTGTCTGCAGATCTGCCGATTTCAAGGAATTGGAAAAGGCGTTTCTGCGCAGCCAATATTCCTGGGAGAATCTTTAGGCCGGAAGCGATCGCTCGGTCTCGCAGCGGGTGTCATGGCCTGCACGTAGGATAGCTGACCCGCTACTGGGGAGGAGGTCCCGGGGTTCCGGCCGGGCGAACCGATATCGCCCCGCGTACCCCCGGGCCGTGACCGGAGGCCGGGATCCCAATTGTCGACCTTGGCATCGGGCCAGCTGGCCGGTCGCCAAGTTTTGCCTGAGGAATTTTGCTTGACTCCCAGTGGCGAAAGGCGCTACAAGCGGCGGCGATTAAAAAAGATTTCTGCGTGGCATAAAATTTTTATTGACGAAGCGACGCGAATATGAGAATTATGGAAATCATCAAACAACAACATAGCCAAGTAAACCGACATACCATGAAGACAATTAAAACCAATCGCCTCCTCAAAGTTTCACTCCTCGTCATCTGTGGCAGCTTCGCCTTCGTCGCCTCTTCCGCTTGGGCTACGCTGGTAACTTGGAACCTGAACCCGGGTGGCTTGAACCAAGCGGTCGGCTCGAGCAGCCAAAGCTACACCCAGCCGCCCGGATACACGATTATTGCTCGCGGCTACGATAATTCTGGCGGCATCGGCACAGCTCACGAGTTATTCTTTAAAAATGGCGGCGGAGACGAGATCGGTCTGGGATTGGTTAACACCCCGAACAACGAGCTCCAAGTGGCTAGCAACGGCACACCGCTTCAGTTCATTCAATTGGACCTTACTTCGATCCTTGCCCAAGGCTTCACGAATTTCAAAATCGAGATCGGCAGCGTGCAACCCGGAGAACAGTTCGATCTCTACGGCTCCACCACGCTCGGTTCGCTTGGCATAAAGCTTAACAGCACGCCTTATGGGAGCTCCGTCGACGATCAGTTCGTTTCGGTACCGAACTTCGGGACCTATAAATTCCTCTCGGTTGTGGCCAATGCTTTCGATGTGCTGCCGGTCGCTTTTCAGGCAACCATTGTCCCGATTCCAGAAGCAGCCAGCTTGATCCCAGCGGCATGTTTGGTTGTGGCTGTGACCGCCTTTGAGGCACGCCGCCGTCGTCGCGCGCGAGCGTAATTCTTCACCGTTTGTTTGATTGCAGTGGCCGTTTTCCCTGACTGGGGGAAACGGCCGCCTTTCTTTGTCCCTGAGCGACAGCAAATTAAAGGCGGCTATTCTAGCGTCTTTTTCGCTTTTGCGACCAAGTCTTTCTCCTCGGGAAGGAGCTTTGCCGGGGCGGCGAGTTCGAGGAATTCCCGGGCCTTTGCCTTATCGCCGGCCGCCGCGAGAACCACGCCATAATAAGCCGCCACCGACGGGTCTCTAAGTTGGTTCTCGCTTAGTCTATTCATTACTTTCAATGCGCCATTGATGTCGCCATTCGTGTAGAGGGTGAACGCGTAAGTGGAAGCATACGCCGGGTTGGATCCTTCCTTGCGATAAAGTTCGGCGGCGAGTCTTTTCGCTCGCTCGACGTCGACTTTTAGAAGCAGACTTATCTGGGCGAGATTGTTTTGAGCTCGTAAATCGTCCGCGTCCACTTCTGCGAGCCGAACGAGCACACGATACAACCCGGGCGTATCGCCCGCATCTGCGTATCTCTGATACAACTCGTGTAATGCTTCAAATTGTTTCTCTGGATGTTTCGTCAGCAGCCAAAGCAACTCCAACGTCTCTCCTCGCCATCCCCAATCCGATGCCGCGCGAGCAAGCGTTGAAAGATATTGGGCCTGACCAGAGGCTTCTTTTTGGGCAGACGTCCATTCGCGTCCTGCCGCTACGGGCTTGTCTTGTTCGCGCAATGCCAAGGAAAAATATGCGCGGCGGAGGAAATCGAACTGCCCCCAACTGCCATTTTTCACACACGCTTCGAGTCCCATCCAATCAGCTAATTTCGCGTGAGCCTCCGCCATTGCCAGCGGCACCGGCCATTTAGCGAGTTCGTCGTTCGGCAACGTGTGCGCAAAATCAATCGCCAACAAACTCATGCCATTGGCTGTCATCCATGAAAACAAACTGCCCAGGTCTGCAGGCTTCGCGACTGAGTCTTTTTCGAGGTTTGTGAGATACTCGGTAAAGTTCGGGTCGTGCAACTGCCGAAGGATTTCCAAATAAAGAATGCGATCGCCAAACTTTGCTTCGGGGTAATTTTGAAGCTCGCGCGCCAAGGCCCTTAATCTTTGCGCGTCGGCACGGTGCGCCGCGCCGTCCATAATTAAAGCGCGCGTAGCAGCAGCGCGCTGTTTCTCGTCGCTCCGCAACTGTTCTAGCATTGCGACGGCAGCGTCGCGCTTCGCCGCGTTGTCGGTGCGCAAGAGGGCAAGCCCAAATTGCAGTTTATAGGATTTGTTCTCTGGCGCCAGCTTCACCGCCTTGGTCCAATGGTTCTCGGCTTCGTCCGGTTCCCTCTTCGCCTCCGCTAAGCGCGCTGCCACAACCTGGAACGCAGCGGTCTCACGAGACGTCTCATCCACATTGTGTAGCGTTTTTTCCGCGGTGGCAGGATCGTTGAATTGCAAAGCGCAAGCCGCCAGCGCTAAAGCGTCGTCGACCGAACGCGGCTCTAGTTCTTGAGCCTTTCGCCGCCAGTCGAGTGCGGTTCTATCTGCCGAAAACTCGCCAACTTTAGCAATTACCCGGATGGCGGCAACGCTCTTTGGGTTCAATTGTAACGCACGTTGCGCGCTGAGCGCCGCTTGTCGTAAATCGCCACCGCCCAAAAACGCTGCCGCTCGTCGAGCCAGATGGCGTGATTCGACAATACCGTAAAAGCGATAAGCGCCCCAGCACAGAAAAACAAATAGGATGCATCCGCCGAGAATGCCGAGCACGAGCTTGATGTAGGTTCGCTGTGCTCTTTCGACGGATTTTTCCACAGATTTAAGTATAGGATGACGGCGTTTCCAAAAAGTCAATCGGCGGCACGCTCATCAGTTCTCCGATAGACCTCGCGCAGCCGCAAACTCGCTGCAGAAAATCTACGTATTGCTTTGATCGTGCGGTTGTTCTGTTTAGGGGCTCACGCTGGCGACTTTCGGCGGATCGGCGAGCGTCCCAAGTTTGTTGCTAAAGTCGGCTCCGCTTTCGCCGGCGAGATGCAGATCAGGCACATCGAATACTGGAGGAACTTGGTCTCGCGCGACTGCGGCGAACACACTCACTTCGGTGACGTGGAACGGTTCGCGCCCCGGTCCTTGCCGTGTCCATCGCAAAGCAACGTAGCGCGCATTGCTCGGCGCGAAATCGAGCGTCGTCTCACCGCGGTTCGCAACATCGACAATCGAGCCGATCGGCGTCAGCGCGTGAAAGTCGCCGGGATTCTTTGGCAACTCATTTAACAAGTAAACATCGAGTTTGATGCCTTCCGACGTGCAAACCGCACTCACGCGACGAATTTGATCGGTTTGCGCCAACTCAATAATAACTGTTGGATGGAGGTCGTTGCCCAGGAACCGAGATGCTGTCCGCAGGTCGTTGTCGATCATCTGTCTGGCCAAGGCCTTCGCGCCGGAACTCACATACACGATTCGGCCGCCCGAGGTCAGCTTCGCCAAATCGACGGTGACAGCTTCATCGGCTGGTTGTCTGCTTGTTACGGTCGCGCCGACCTTGGCTGATTCAGTCGTGCCGGTCCCGAACACGGATGGAATGCAGAGGAGCGTTCCGAGACAGCTCATTGCCAGGAGTGCGCACCTTGGGCGCGCCAGGAGATTGCTCATCACAATCCCCGTTCCCAAGCTTAGATTGCGCCAAAGACCCACTTGGCCGGAAGCTTTTTGGATTTTTTGACGTCCGTTTGCCCGACTTTGCGACGCCAACCGCTATGATTCGTGCTGCACACCCCGATTCGGTCAGGAACGCGGTAAGGTGA
>DASYVQ010000065.1:0-5606 GCA_035936875.1 Chthoniobacterales bacterium | reverse complement strand
CGATGTCGATCTTGCGCGCGCATGGAAAGCTGGGCGCATTCTTGTTGCAGCTTTCGCCGGCGTTTTCTCCGCGAAAACACGAGCTGAGCGAGCTCGAGCCGGTGATCGAGATGCTGCGCGATTATCGACTCGCGATTGAGTTCCGAAATCGTAATTGGGTCGTGGGCGATCAGCTAAGATCGACAGTCGATTTCTTACGGCGGTGTGGAGCGGCCTTTGTGAATATTGATGCGCCTACCGCCGAGCATTTCACGATCATGCCATCGGGTTTGAACGAAACTACGAGCCCGAAACTTACCTATCTGCGGCTGCACGGTCGCAATGCGCACGCTTATCTCACTGGCAAAACCGTGGCCGCGCGTTTCGATTACGATTATTCCGAGGACGAAATCTCGGAAGTGACCGAACGCAGCCGGCAACTGGCACGAGAAGCGGACGAAGTGCACGTAATTTTCAATAACAACAACCTCGATTACGCGCCGCGCGCAGCCGCGCGCCTGCGTGTCGCGCTCGGTCAAATCGTCGCCACCCCATCGTCGCAGACACCGGAATTGTTTTAAGCTACAGTCCGGGTCGTGGCCGATTCACAGCCAACGATCGAACGAGGTGACGGGCCGCGATTACCGGAATTCCTCGCCAAAAAAAAGCGCTGGCTGGCCGAGCATCACATGACGCTGATGACGATGGCGGACACGCCGCATTCCATCGCGCTCGGTTCGGCCATCGGAATTTTTTTTGGATTCACGCCGTTTTGGAGTCTGAAAACCCTGCTTTCCATTGCCGTGGCCTGGATATGCCGATGTAACAAGATTGCGGCCGCAATCGCGGTCACGATACACGACGTCCTGATTTTCGTGATGCCGGCTGTTTACTTCGCGGAATATAAGATTGGTTGCTGGACTCTGCATCGGCCCGCGCCGGCGCACCGAATAAGATTCCATTTCGGATTGCACGATTACCTGAACTGGGACCTGTTCTTGAGGCTTGTATGGCCGGCATTTATCGGCTCGCTGTTTCTGGCCGTCCCGTCGGCCATCGCCGTTTATTTTGTGATGCGAATGTTAATCAGCCGGGCCCGCTCGCCTCAGCCGACTAGTTAAAACGGCAATTTACCCTGCGGGAACAGCGTTTTTCCCCTGAGAACGGCACGAGAGTTGCATCAAAAGCCCGCAACCACTGGCGTTTTCTCCCGATAAACGGGCGGATCGCCGACCTGACATATATGAAATCCTTCATCGCCATCGCTTCGAGCATCCTGCTTTGTTCCTGTGCGGACATGTACGTTACCAAGACCGAGGTCGCCACATCGGGCGGCCGCGGTACCGCCCCAATCGACACCAAGGACTTCGGTTCCAAGGGTGTGCACATGGTCACGAATTGCGGGGTCGGCGCGAGCAATCCGAGCGCGATTTATATCCGCCCCTTCTGCATTGATACCGCTGTTTTTCAGGGCGACGAAGCTTTAAGCGACGGCGAAATGCCGCTCCGCAAAGCAATCACGCCGGTGGAGTTCGCACAAGATTTGAAGCAACAGCTCGAGAAGATCGCTCCGGCGCGCATCCTGAAAGACAACGAAAGGCCGCGCGTAGGCTGGCTGGTCGAAGGTCAATTTGATCTGGTCGATGGCGGGAGTCCGCTCGGCCGTTTCTTTTTCGGTAATTTTGGCGCGGGTCAATCCTTCCTCGCTCTTCACGTCAGGATCACCGATGTCAATCACGGCACGGTTGTTTACGAATTCGATATGGCGGGCGGAAGTCGCTTCCAGGGCAAACTCGGGACTGTCCGCGCGAGCGGACTTGGCCGGGCCACGCACTTCGATCTGCAAAACGCAGCGGAGAGAATTTATCTGACCTTGAGCGCAAATCCGTACCGCTACGGCGAACGCGCTAACGTCAGCTTACCGGAATAATTTCGGCGAGACGCTGGCGCGGCTGGGACCGACGGTTGCCAATCAGGCCCCACCGATTAAGGTGCTGCCGTTCAAAACCGCCGTGATTATTTCACACCGATTCGCCATCGCTTTTATCGCACTTGCCGCGCTGACAGGCCGCTCTGCTGCTGCCGCGCAAGCCTACGTTATTGTCGATTCGCAAACCGGTTACGTGTTGCAAGAGTCAAAATCGAAAGACAAACGGCAAGTCGGCAGCCTGACCAAGATCGCTACCGCCGCGGTTGTGTTGGATTGGGCCGAGAAAAAAGGAGGCAATCTCAACCAGGTGGTCAGCATTCCGCCGCAGGCGTTTGTCGGCGCGGGTGAGAACAATATCGGTTTTCAACCCCGCGATGAGACTACACTGCGCGATCTGCTTTACGCCGCGCTCGTCCAATCCGATAACGTCGCCGCCTTCACTCTGGCCGCTCACGTTGGATCGACAATTAGCGGTGCGACGCCGCCCTCGTCGGGATCAAAATTAGGGCCAGTCGATATCTTCGTTAGCCAAATGAACGCTCTGGCCAAGCAACTCAAAATGGAGCGCACCCGTTTTGTAAATCCGCACGGCGTCGATGAAAATGTGCGGCCAGTCCCGTATTCAACTGCCGAGGACATCGCGCGCTTGACCCGCTACGCAATGAATAAGGCGAGCTTCCGCTTTTATGTTTCGCAAAAAGAACGCCAGATCTCGTTTCATCGCGGCGGCAAGGAGCTGCATTACCTTTTGCGAAACACAAACGAACTTGTCGGGACACGCGGCATCGACGGTGTTAAAACCGGACGCACCGCGCGTGCGGGCGAGTGTTTGGTTCTTTCCGCCAATCGCGAATCCGAAATAGTTAAGCAGGGTCAGGGCGTCACAATTTTTCCGCGTCACCTGGTTGTCGTCATTTTGGGAAGCACGAACCGTTTTGGCGAAGGCGCCGGACTCGTTGCGCAGGGCTGGCAACTTTACGATCAATGGGCCGCAGCCGGTCGGCTTGTCGACCCGAAAAAAATGCTTTGATTGTGTCTTCACCATGAAGACGCGCGTCGGTGTTCTCACCAGCGGCGGCGATTGTCCCGGACTCAATGCCGTGCTCCGCGGTGTTGTGCTCGCGGCCGAAAAACTCGGCTGGGAAGTGATCGGTTTTCGCGACGGCTTCGAAGGACTACTGCCGCCGGGAGATTACATGACCCTCGATCGCAAAAGCACCGACGGCATCATGGCTTTGGGCGGCACCATAATCGGCACGACGAATCGCGGACATTTCATTGCTAAAGTCGGAGCGGGCGATCGCGCTGTGGTCGCTGCGGAAGTGATCGCGCGGGCGAAGAAAGTTTTGGCCGAGCTCAATATCAAAGCGCTCATCATCGTCGGCGGCGACGGATCGATGACGACCGCGATGCAAATGCAAGAAGCTGGCATCAACTGCATCGGCGTTCCCAAAACCATCGACAACGATATCGAAGCAACGGCGATGACCTTCGGATTCGATTCCGCCGTTGCTACGGTGATGGATGCGCTTGATCGATTGCACACCACGGCGACCAGTCACAAGCGCGTCATGGTCGTCGAGGTAATGGGTCGCCATGCCGGCTGGATCGCGTTGCATGGCGGCATCGCCGGCGGCGCGGACATCATTTTGATTCCGGAGATCCCGTTTGATTACGACAAAATTGCTGACGTCGTTAAGAAACGCGAAGCCGCCGGCCATTTGGGCACACTCGTAGTCGTGGCCGAAGGTGCGCGCTCGAGAAACGGCCAGCAAATCAAACGCGAGACGAAAGAGGGCGAGTTTCGCCTTGGTGGAATCGGCGACATTGTTGCCCGCGAGATTGCCGAGCGCACCGGAAAAGAAACGCGCTCCTGTGTGCTCGGGCATTTGCAACGCGGCGGAGCGCCGACCACGCTCGATCGCATTCTTGGCACACGCTTCGGCGTGAAAGCGGTGCAGCTGGCAAACGAAGGCCACTTCGGTTCGATGGTCAGCTACCAGAATTACCAGGTGCGGCATGTTCCGATCGCTGACGCGGTCAATCGTCTGCGTCTCGTCCCGCCGCACGGCGAAATGGTCCAGACCGCGCGCGACGTCGAAATCTCCTTCGGCGATTGATTTGCGATTTCTCGCACAACGATCACAACGGATTTGTTTTGATTACTCCACAACCTTGGTGATCCTTTGTGGCCTTAGTGCGATGAAATGAAAATCGTCCTGGCATATTCCGGCGGACTCGACACTTCCGTTATCCTTCGCTGGCTCAAGAAAAATTATCAGGCCGAGATTATCGCCTTCTGTGCTGACATCGGTCAGGAAGAAGAGCTGAAAGGCTTGGAGGAGAAAGCGCTGAAGACTGGCGCAGTGAAATACATCATCGAAGACCTGCGTGAAGAATTCGCGCGCGATTTCATTTTTCCGATGATCCAGGCCGGCGCGATTTACGAAGGCCAATATTTTCTCGGGACCAGCATCGCGCGTCCGCTCATTGCCAAACGAATGGTCGAGATCTCGAGAAAAGAAAAAGCAGACGCGATCGCGCACGGTGCGACCGGGAAGGGAAACGATCAGGTCCGCTTCGAATTGACGGCCGCTGCGCTCGCGCCCGAACTGCAAGTCATCGCGCCCTGGCGGGAAGAACGGTTTCGCAAAGAATTTCCCGGGCGCGCGGAGATGATCGCGTTCGCCAAGGCGAACAAAATTCCAGTCGAAGCGAGCGCGGAGAAACCGTACTCAACGGATCGTAATCTTTTGCACATCAGTTTCGAAAGCGGCGTCCTGGAAGATCCGTGGTTCGACGCCAGCTCAAAGGAAATGCGCGACATGTATAAATTGAGCGTCGCGCCGGAAGACGCACCTGACGAACCGGAACATGTCGATCTTGCATTCGAGAATGGCAACTGTGTGAGCGTGGTGCAAGTTTCCAACTTGCGAACCAAAAAAATTGGAGGGACACGCGCCGTCGTGTCCCAAAATTTGGGCGCCGACAGCGCGGCGCCCTCCATGTCGCCGCTCGGTGTGATGCAGACCTTAAACAAACTCGGCGGTAAACACGGGATCGGCCGCGTAGATATCGTCGAGAATCGTTTCGTCGGCATGAAAGGCCGCGGCGTTTATGAGACGCCTGGCGGCGCCATTCTCCATTTCGCCCATCGCCAAATGGAAACGCTGACCATGGACCGCGAGGTCATGCATTTGCGCGACAGTCTCATTCCGAAATACAGCACGTTGGTTTACAACGGCCTTTGGTTTTCGCCCGAACGCGAAGCGCTGCAAGCGCTCGTCACCGAAACGCAGCGCGACGTCGCCGGCGTCGTTAGACTAAAACTTTACAAGGGCAACATCATCGTCGCCGGCCGCAAAAGCCCAAAGAGTCTCTACGACCCGAAAATCGCCACGATGGAATCTGGTAGGTCGACATACGACCAAGGCGACGCTACCGGCTTCATTCGCTTAAACGCGTTGCGGCTAAGAGTTCGCGCTGCGCTGAAATCACGCGATTCTAAATCCTCGCGCTAAGACATCTGTTTGTATTGTAGGGCAAGCGCACCGCTTGCCGCCTAATGTTGGCAATCACGGCATTGCCCTGGGTTTCGCCTCGACGCCCGGAGTGAAATGCAAAATAATCGGCCCGATCCAATCGGGGGCTCTCCCCGTCCATGTCCACTGAAGTTAAAAAAGAGATTCAGCTCGAG
>DASYVQ010000064.1:0-10699 GCA_035936875.1 Chthoniobacterales bacterium | reverse complement strand
ATGCAGCAAACGCGCACCGGCCAGTTCCATCAGCGCGATCATCCGCGTCGTTGCGAACACAGCCGGGAAATCATCGCGCGCATCGTCGCTTAATCGCAACGCGTTCGCGCAATCCGCTTCCGTCACGATGAGATCTGCCGTCGCGCTCGCGCCGATCTCCGGATCGGTCATTCGGGCGACCAGCGCCGGTGGCCGTCGCCGTCGGAAGACAACACCGGTTCCGGAACAAGATCGACGTCTTCGGTTACAGTTTCGTCTTCGGCTTCCGCCAAGGATTTTTCGTGGTGCTCCTTCGCGATGAGCATGTAGAGCGATGGCACGATGAACAAAGTGAAGATTGTTCCAATGGTCATGCCGCCGACGAGCACGAGACCGATGGAATTTCGCGCGGCCGCGCCCGCGCCACTCACCAGCGTTAGCGGAAAGTGACCAGCAACCGTCGCGACGCTCACCATCATGATCGGACGCAAGCGAATCCGAGCTGCCTGGGCTACCGCCGCAAGTTTGTCTAGACCTTGTCTCTGTAGCTCGTTCGCAAACTGCACGATCAGGATTCCATTTTTCGAAACCAACCCGACCAAGGTGACCAGGCCGACCTGTGAATAAATATTTAGCGTGGTTGTCCAGCCGTCCGTGAAAAATTTTCCGTCCGGCATCTTGAGGAAAGTGAAAAGCAATGCGCCGAACATGGCGAGCGGCACGGAGCCGAGCAGAATGATGAATGGATCGCGGAAACTATTGAATTGCGCTGCTAGCACCAGAAAGATCAGCACGACGGCGAGTATGAAGGCGGGGAGAAATTTATTTCCTTCGGTGCGCAACTGACGCGAGTCGCCGGTGTAATCGAGCACGTAACCTTTGGGCAAAATCTTGTGCGCTTCGTCCTCGAGAAATTTGAGGGCCGTATCCAGCGGCGCACCGGAAACGCCGCTGATTTGCACGGCGTTGAGCTGTTGCATGCGATTGAGCGAGCGCGCGACGGTATGGTGTTTAATCGTGGCGACGGTGCTCAACGGAACGAGCTGATTGTTCGGGCCAGTGACGTAAATATTTTCCAGTTGTTCCGGATTGAGCCGTTCGGTCCGTTTGATTTGCGGAATGACTTTATAACTGCGGCCGGCAATGTTGAATCGATTGACGAAGTTACCGCCGATGCTGGCGGAGAGATCGGCGCCGACCTGCTGCATATCGAGACCCATCACGGCCACTTTGTCATGATCGAAAACGATTTCCGATTGCGGCTGATCGATCTTGGTGTCGATCTGTGGCGGGAAGAAAAACATTCCGCTTTGCATCGCTTTCAACTGAATTTGCTTCGCGAACTCGAGAATGCGTTCCGGATCGGCCGTCGACGCAATAATAAAGCTGACAGGAAAACTGTCACCACCCGGAAGCGCGGACGGCATCACCGGAAACATCTGAATCCCGGGGATGGCGCTGAGTTTTTGCTGTACTACCGGCAGATACGCGGCCGTCGGCGTTTTGCGAACTCCCCACGGCTTCAAAACCATGCCCCCGAATCCGCTGTCAGGATTTGTAATTTGAAATGTGAATCGCGTGTCCGGAATATCTTTGAAAATCTTGCCGGCGGCGTCGGCGTAACGAATCGTGTCGTCGATCGTCGCGTTCGCCGGCGCAGTAACGATGCCGAAGATAACGCCCTGGTCTTCGGTCGGGGCCGGCTCGCTGGGCGACATTTTGTAGAAGAGAACGGCCAGGAGCGACAATCCGATCCACACGGCATAGACCGCCGGTCGCGCGGCCAGCGTGCGATCGAGATGGCTACCATACCAATCGCGAAATCGATCGAACGTGCGGTTGACGATGCCGCTGAATCCTTTTTCGGCGTGCCCAGCGCGCAAAAGATTTGCCGACATCATCGGCGAAAGCGTCAGCGCTACGACGCCGGAAATGAAAACGGCGCCGGCAAGAGTCAGCGCAAATTCGCGAAACAATGCGCCAGTCAAACCGCCCTGCAGTGCGATCGGTGTATAGACGGCGGCCAAAGTAATTGTCATCGCGATGATCGGCCCGATCAGTTCGCGCGCGCCTTGTAGCGCGGCATTCATGCGCGACATCCCTTCGCGCATGTGTCGCTCCACATTTTCGACAACGACGATTGCGTCATCCACCACCAATCCGACCGACAACACGATCGCGAGCAGCGTGAGCAGATTGAGCGTGAATCCGAATGCCTGCATTAGGAACAGGGCGCCAATAAGGGAAATTGGGATCGCAACGACCGGAACGATCACAGAACGGAAAGATCCGAGGAACAAAAAGATCACCACCATCACGATGAGCAGCGTGTCGATCAGGGTCTTCACCACTTCGTGGATCGCGTCGTTGATGTAAGCGGTCGCGTCATACGCAATCTCGCCAGTCATGCCGGTGGGAAATTCCTTTTTGATTTGCTCCATCTCGACCCGCACACGTTTGATCACGTCGATCGAGTTCGCATTCGGCAACACCCAGATGCCCATGAACACAGCGCGCTGGCCGGAGAAGCGCACTTCGGTATTATAATCCTCCGCGCCGAGGACGACGTCGGCGATGTCGCTCAGGCGAATAAGATTCCCTTTGTCTTCGCGCACGACGAGTTTTTTGAAATCGTCCGCCGTGTGCAAATCGGTGTTGGCAGTCAGGTTGACCTGCAGCAGCGAACCTTTCGTGCTGCCGACCGCCGATAGATAATTATTTCGCGACAGCGCGCTGCGCACTTGTGCAGGGCTCACATTCAACGCCGCCATCCGGTCCGGCTTCATCCAAATGCGCATTGCGAAAGTGCGTCCGCCAAGAATGTCGGCTTTCTGGACGCCACCGAGCGCGGTCAGGCGCGGTTGCACCAAACGCACGAGATAGTCGGTAACTTCGTTCGGCTGGAGAATGTCCGACGTAAAACTCAGATAGGCCGATGCAAACCGCGAATCCGCCGCTTCGATATTGATCACCGGGATCTCAGCTTCCGGCGGTAGATCGCGTCGGATCGCGTCCACCTTCGAGCTGATATCGGAGAGCGCTTTGTTCGCGTCGTAATTCAATTTCAATCGCGCAGTGATGAGCGAGCTGCCTTGTTTGCTTTGCGATTGGATGTAATCGATGCCGTCGGCCGCTGCGATGGCGCGCTCCAATGGCGTCGTGATAAATCCGCGCACAAGTTCCGCATCGGCGCCAACGTAAACCGTGCTCACCGTGATCGCCGCGATGTCGCTGCGTGGATATTGCCGGACGTTGATCGTCTTCATCGCCTGCAAGCCGGCGATGAGAATCACGAAGCTGACTACCAACGCCAGCACCGGGCGTTTGATGAAAAGATCAGTGAACGATTTCATTTGCGAAATCCGAAATCCGAAATTCGAAGCTCGAAACAAACTCCAAATTCAAAATTCAAATCAACAACGACTCGCACGCTCATACCTTTCCGACAGCTTTTGGTCATTGGATATTGGGAAATTGTTTCGGATTTCGACATTCGTGCTTCGGAATTTGATTTATGAATCCACTGGCGTGGGGTTCACCTGCGGTTTGGGCGCGAGATCGTTGTTGATCGTCACGGCCATGCCGTTGCGCAATTTGAAAACGCCCGTGCCCACCACCGTTTCGCCCGCTTTTAATCCGTTGTTGATCGAAACGAAATCGCCGCGTGCTTCGCCTACGCGCACAAATTGTTGCCGAATCGTTTGCGATTCTTTGCCGCTCTTCGGGTCTTTTTTCTTTTCGATCACGAAAACCGAATCGCCGTAGGGCGCGTATGAGATTGCCGATCCCGGAATGACGAGCGCTTTATTTTTCTCGGGCAGCACGACCTCGACCTTGGCAAACATCCCCGGCCGCAGCACGTGGTCGGGATTTTCCAGAGTCGCTTGCACCTGCACATTGCGCGTGATCGGATCCACGTTGGGGTTGATGGCCGTTAATTTTCCAACGAATTCGCGCCCCGACACCGCGTCTGTGTGCACACGTGCTTCAAGTCCGGGAGATAATTTCGCAAGGTGTTGCTGCGGCAGCGCAAAATCGACATACACCGGGTCGAGCGCTTGCAACGGCACGACTAGCTGGCCGGCGTTGATCATCTGCCCAACGTTCACCTGTCGAATGCCGAGTTGGCCATCGAAAGGCGCGCGCACTTCCTTCTTCGCGATCATCGCCCGCATGTTGTCGACACTACCCTCTTTCTGTTTGAATTTTGATTCGGCGCCGTCCAGTTCCGCTTTTGAAATTACTTTGCGCGCCGCCAGTCCGCGCGAACGTTCGAGATCGGCGCGGGCCAGGTCCAAATCCGCCTCAGCCGTGCGCAGTTGCGCCTGTTCCGAAGATGTATCGAGTCTCAGCAGCACGTCGCCTTTTTTTGCGACAGCGCCACTTTCAAAGCCGACTTCGCTCACCGTGCCACCTAGTTCGGCGGAAACGATCGCGCCTTGCACAGCCGACACGGAGCCGACGGAGGATAGCACAGGCGCCCAATCCTCTTCTTTCACTTGCGCGCTCGTCACCGTCTCCACCGGCATCGGCGGTTTGGTCGATACCATCTTGACGATCTGCAATGCCTTGATTCCCGCCAAAATTAAAAACAGGCCCACTATTGCGAGCACGGCCTTGATTACGATCTTTCGAGTCGGTTTCACGCTGGCGATTTCCGGTTTCGCGACATCATGCATAAGCCGACTTGGTTTCCTTGCTGAACAATAGTCGCCATAAACTGCGCAGAGCTTTCAATTGACGCTGGCGTCGCTCATCATCCGACCCCTCCGAAACCTGGAGCACTTCGCGCATCAACATTCCATCGTTCACGGCGAAGATCAGTTCCGCGATCTGCCGGGGGGTAAGATCGCGCGGCGCATTCTGAATTTCAGGAGAACGCGCGATCAAATCGGTAACGCCGCTCCTTGTCGTCTCGCAAACATCCCGGACAAACTCGGCCACGCGCGGATTGCGCGACGCTTCCGCGAAAAGATCGACCACGAAAGCGGCGGTAATGTGCGGCGCGTCTTCAGAGCAATGCGCGGTGAAAAGAACCTCGAGCGATTCGAGTAAGCTCGGCGCCTGGCGCGCGCGCTCGAGAATCTCATGAATTTGCTTCTTATGCCGGTCGGCCATCGCCGAAATCACGTCCTCCTTGTTCTCGAAATAGCGATAAATCAGGCCGACGCTGATGCCGGCTTCGGTGCTGATGTCATGCATGCTCGCCTGGTGAAACCCGCGTTTGGCGAAGCAAACCACGGCGGCATCCAGAATTTGGCTTCGGCGGTCTGGAACTGTGTCGGGTTGCGGTAAAGACATTGAGCCAAGACAATGAATGAACGTTCATTCATTGTCAAATAGCCCTGTTTTTACGATGCGATTCGCTGCTCGTTTACTGTCCCGACTCGCTCCAGCGGCAGCGAGCTCGGTTGCTGGGCAAATTGCCAGATCGAAACGACGGCGCTGAGGGCAAAAAGCGCATACAACGCCGTTTCCATAATGTTTCGGCTCTTTTCTTCGGATTGAACCAGAAGCGCGTAGGTTGATCGGGTTTTCATATTTTCGGTTCCTTTACTATTAAGACGCCGCCCACTCTTAATTTTGTCTAACCTAACTGAGCGTTGAAGGTTCATGATTGGCGTCGAAGATTGGATGCATCGACCGCATGCGTTGGATTCAAATTAATACGAGCTTGCTTCGCCCGTTCTCGCCTGGCGCGCGATACCTCGTCGGCGTATCGGGTGGGCGCGATTCGGTCGCGCTACTCCATTGGCTGGTCGAACTTGGCTACAAGAACCTGATCGTTTGCCATTTCGATCATCAACTGCGTGGCCGATCCAGCCGGGCAGACGCGATCTTCGTCCAGAAACTTGCTGCAAAGTACGATGTCGATCTTGCCCTCGGGTCGGCAAATGTTCGCGCTCTTGCGGCGAAAAAGAAAATGTCGATCGAAACCGCTGCGCGCGACGCTCGCTACAAATTCTTCGCGCAAGTCGCAAAGCGGCGGCGTTGCCGAACGATTTTCCTCGGCCATCACGCTGATGATCTTGTCGAAACTTTCCTGATTAATCTTTTCCGCGGCGCCGGCACGAGTGGGCTTAGCGCCATGCGCGCCGTCTCTGTCCGAAAGATCGACGACGTGAAATTGCAGGTCGTTCGTCCACTGCTCGGGGTGTGGCGCGAGCAAATCGACGATTACGTTCGTAAGCATCATTTGAAATTTCGCGAGGACGCTTCGAACAAAGATCTCGCGCCGCTGCGCAACCGTATTCGTCATCGCATTATCCCGGAGATCGAGAAGCAGCTTGGACGAAATGTGCGTGCGAGCATTTGGCGAGCGGCCACGATTGCCGCTGAGGAAGAAAACTTCTTCGAAGCGTTGCTGCCGGACAAGCTTTCCAAACTCACGGCGTTGGCGGTAAAGCCGTTGCGGGCAATGCCGGTCGCAGTTCAGCGCCGCATGCTGCACGAATGGTTGCGCGCGAGCGATGTGCCCGATCTAAGTTTCGATCTGGTTGAACGCGTTCGCGCGTTGCTCGATCTGACCAACCGCGTAGCCAAGACAAATCTGCCGCAAGATCGACATGTGCGCCGTCGCGCCGGTCACATTTTCATCGAATGATTTCAGGTCGCCTCTTCTGTAGGGGACGCTGTTAGCGTCCCGAATGCCAGTCCGGCTCGGACGAAGCAAGCTGCTTCCCCTACAGCAATCCGTGTTTATCTGTGTCCATCTGTGGCTAAAGTGACTCTCCAATGACCTCTCAAATCCGTGTCCGCTTTGCCCCGTCACCCACCGGTTATTTGCACATCGGCGGCGCACGCACGGCTTTGTTCAACTGGCTCTTCGCGCGGCATCACGGCGGCAAACTCATTTTGCGAATCGAGGACACGGACACAAAGCGCAACACCGAAGAAGCGGCGGCCGCAATTTATGAAGGACTAAAGTGGCTTGAATTAAATTGGGACGAAGGCCCGCATGTCGGCGGAAACCTCGGCCCGTATTTTCAAAGCCAGCGCACGGAGATTTACGAACGCCATTTAAAGAAACTCCAAGACGGCGGTCATATCTTTGAAGATGAAGGCGCGTTGCGGTTCCGTTCGCCGCGCGAGCACGTGATTGTCGATGATCTCGTCTGCGGCAAAATCGATTTCGATCTCACCAATCCCGGAACGCATCCCGACATGACTGTGCGCCGGCCGGACGGTTCCTGGATTTTTCATTTCGTCAACGTGGTCGACGACATCGAGATGAAAATCTCGCACGTCATCCGCGGAGAAGACCATCTATCAAATACACCGAAGCACATCGAACTTTACAAAGCGCTTGGCGCCACTCCGCCGCGTTTTGCCCACATCCCGCTGATTTTGAATCAGGACGGCTCGAAAATGAGCAAGCGCGATGAAGGCGCGAGCGTTGCGACCTACATCGAGCAGGGTTACGCGCCGGAAGCGGTGCGCAATTACCTTTGCCTGCTTGGCTGGTCGCCCAAAGACAATCGCGAAAAGATCGACATCGACGAAGTCGTGAAACTTTTCGAGCTCGAGAAAATCAATCGGCGCAATGCGGCGTTCGACCTCGACAAATGTTTTTGGCTCAACGGCCAATACGTCGCCCAAATGTCGCTTGATCGCTTCATCGAGCTCGCGCGGCCGTTCCTGGAAAAGGCGAAGATCGACATCTCCGACGAAAAATACATGCGCGAGGTGCTCGCGATCGTGAAAGAGAAGATCAAACTGTTCAAAGACGTGCCCGAATGGACGGGATACTTTTTCACCGAAGAGTACGAATTCGATCCGGAAGCGGTAAACAAAGTTTTTGGAAAACCGGAAGCGGCCACGCATTTGAGAGCCTTACGCGATGAGTTTGCCAAGATCGACAAGTGGGATCTGGAGACGCTTGAGTCGACTTTAAAGTCGCTCGCGCAAAGACTTGGCTGCAAAACCGGCGATCTTGTTCATCCTGCGCGCGTCGCCGTGAGCGGACGCAGCGTTGGCCCAAGTTTGTATCATATGCTCGAAGTCATGGGCAAAGAGCGCGTGCGCGCGCGCTTCGACC
Organism: Chthoniobacterales bacterium; assembly: GCA_035936875.1. GTDB lineage: Bacteria > Verrucomicrobiota > Verrucomicrobiia > Chthoniobacterales > UBA10450 > DASYVQ01. The sequence continues at coordinate 2,682 of DASYVQ010000064.1, read as the reverse complement.
GGATGATGACCCAGCTCGCCGGCAAATGAGAACGCGCACTGCGCTTTGTCATCCTGAGCGAAGCGAAGGATCTCACCCAGGTAGCTTGGATTACACTTCCTCCTGAGAATGTTCCACAAGTCTGTGCGAGATTCCTCGCTCCGCTCGGAATGACCACGAAGAAGACACGTAGTGAGACTAAGAAAAAGTCGGCGAAAGAAGTTTACCAGCTCGCGGACTTGCAGAATTGGCAAGGTGTCGATCCGCCGATTCGGCTCGGGGTTTTCGGCGACCCGGTCGAGCATTCGCTTTCGCCGCGAATGCAAAATGCCGCGCTCAAGCATTGCAAGATCGACATGCACTATGCGCGTTTTCACATTTTGCCTGACGAGTTAGGCGATGCGATTCAACTAATTCGCAAACTGGAGTTTGTCGGCGTCAATTTGACTGTTCCGCACAAAATCGCTGCGTTCGCGTTGATGGACGATGTCGATCAAGGCGCCAGCCGTATCGGCGCCGTGAATACGGTCAAGATCGATCCGCCAAAGGACGGATTCGCCGTGGCGAACAATGGAAGACTGCGTGGATTCAACACGGACGGCCGCGGATTTTCGCGCGCGATTCGCGAAGAGTTTGCGGTCGATCTTCGCGATATGCGCGTGCTTGTGCTGGGCGCAGGCGGGGCGGGGCACGCGATCGCGCTGCAATGCGCGAAGGAAAATTGCGAACGGCTCGTCATTACCAATCGCGCATTTGAAAAAGCCAAAAAATTAGTGGACGACCTTCGTGACTTCTTTGTAGGTCCGAAAGTTTTCGGGCCTGTGCCGCGCTTGCAAGCGGTTCCGTGGGAAGAGGCGACGATTCGATTTCAGGTCGCAAATGTCGATCTTATTGTGAACGCGACACCGCTTGGATTGAATCGCGCGGACGCGTCGCCTATTCCAGCGCGGTTGTTGGCGCCACACGTGATGATTTATGACACAATCTATTCCGATAAACGAACGCCGTTTGTCGCGGCGGCGATTGAAGCCGGGGCGCGGGCGGCCAACGGATTATCGATGTTGCTGCATCAAGGCGCGCTCGCGTTCGAGATCTGGTTTGAACGCGAAGCGCCGCTGGAAGTGATGCGCAAAGCGATTTTGTAGGGCTCTGGCTGTGGCGGCAGCCGTCCTCGGCTGCATCGGTTCGCAGGCGAGACGCCTGCCACCACAATTTATTCGTTTTCTTCGGCCATTTCTTGGCCGCGTTTGGTCGCAGCTTCTATGGCTGCGATCAAACCTTCGCTCGTTTTGAATTTCTCCATCGCGGCGAGGCCGGCGGCAGTCGTGCCACCCGGTGTAACGACCATTTTTCTCAACTCTTCTGGCGACATTTTAGTTTCACTCGCGAGCTGGGCTGCGCCCAGAACACTTTGTGTTGCCAGCGTCAACGCGACATCGGGCGGCAGTCCCATTTTGATTCCGCCTTGCGCCATCGCCTCGATCACCGTGTAGACAAAGGCTGGACCGCTGCCGGCGAGCGCGGTCACAACGTCAATTTGTTTTTCTTCAACTCCGACGACGACACCGATAGCGCCGAAGATCTTTCTCGCAAGATCGACATCTTCATTTGTCGTGCGTGATCCGCGTGCAATGGCGGTTGCGGCGCAGCAAATGGCAGAAGGTGTGTTAGTCAGCGCGCGCATGAATCGCGCGGTTGAAATCGCTTCCATGCTTTGCAACCGCACGCCGGCCGCAAGCGAAATGACAACCTTGTTATTAATGAGTGAGGCGATATCGCGCAGAACCGGCAACACCATTCCCGGTTTTACGCCGAGAAAGATTGTGTCCGCTTTCTCCGCGACCTCCGCGTTCTCTGTCGTTACTGAAATCCCAACTTCGTTTCGCAGTGCCCCGCGCGCTTGCTCATTCGGTTCGCTGGCGATGATTTCTTTCGGCGAACGAAATTTCGCGCGGACCAAACCGCGAACAACCGAACCGGCGAGTTTGCCCGCGCCAATAAAGCCAAGCTTGTATTTGCTCCGTGTTCTCATTCTTGCAGGCTGTCATTCTGAGCGGAGCGAAGAATCTCGCATTGGGTGTTGGATCACACTAGCTGACTTGCGTGAAGATCAAGCAAATGTGAGGTCCCTCGTCGTCTTCGCGACTCGGGATGACACCCGAGGAGTTGATATATCACGAGGTTTGAGAATCCATCGGAAGCAGGGATATTACTCAATGGTAGCTGCCGGTGTAAATTTCGGTGTCGGTCCGAGCTCGCCGCGGGACGAGTCCGTCCGATTGGCGGACCGGACTGGCATTGACCTTGCGGAGGAGCTGCTCGAGCTCAAGCGCGAGCGGAATGCCATCATTCTGGCGCACAACTATCAGGTGCCGGAATTGCAGGACGTGGCCGATTTCGTCGGCGACTCCCTGGGATTGAGTTATCAAGCGGCCGAAACAGACGCGGACGTGATTCTTTTTTGCGGCGTCCATTTCATGGCTGAGACGGCGAAGATCATTAATCCGAGCAAGCGCGTGATTCTACCCGATCTCGATGCCGGCTGTTCGCTTTCGGAATCTTGTCCGCCGGACAAGCTGGCGAAGTTTTTGAAAGATCACGCCGACAAAAATTATTACGTCATCGCTTACATTAACTGCAGCGCGGGCGTCAAAGCGCAGGCTGACGTCATTTGCACCAGCGGCAACGCGGATAAGATCGTGC
>DASYVQ010000063.1:0-2229 GCA_035936875.1 Chthoniobacterales bacterium | reverse complement strand
AAAGAAGGAAGGATGATGAGACTACCGGTAGATCTCGCGACGGTGCCCAATTCTCACTACTGTCACGGTCGAGGACGAATCATCAATGTCGTAGACGATCCGGTAATCTCCGGAACGGATGCGCCACGCCCGCTCTTGTTCTTTTAACTTTTTGCAGCCATGAGGTCTGGGATTTTCGGCAAGTGTAAGAAGTTTTGCCTCAATCTGGTCAAACGCTGGGGAGGGGATTGCTTCCAAGCTTCTCTGGGCCTTGCGAAGAACGATTACTTTGTACGTCACTTGCGATTGCGGCGAATTTCCGCCAGGGCTTGTTCCAGCGGTATGCCGGTCTCTCCGGAAGCCATTGCTTCGTCGTATGCACGGATGTCATCCAAATCTTCCAGCTCTTCGAGGATCTTTTCGTATTCCTCGATGCCAATGACGACGGCGACCTTTTCGCCGCTCTCGTTCACAACGAATTGGCGTTCTTTTCCCATGGAAAGCTCACTGAACGCAGTTTACTCCGGAAAAGAAAGGAGAGCAATCCAAACGAAGTTGGCATGCTCGAAAGTGCTATTCGTCGTCGGAGGAAGATGCGACTTTGAGAACGGCGAGGAACGCTTCCTGCGGGATGTCCACTTGGCCGACGCGCTTCATGCGGCGCTTGCCTTCTTTTTGCTTTTCGAGGAGTTTGCGTTTGCGGGAAATGTCTCCGCCGTAGCACTTGGCGAGAACGTTTTTGCGAATGGCCGCGACGGTTTCGCGCGCGATCACGCGGCTGCCAATCGCGGCCTGGATCGGCACTTCAAACATCTGCCGCGGAATGAGTTTTCGCAAGCGCGTCACCAGATCGCGTCCGCGCTCAGCTGCAAATTCGCGATGGATGATCAGCGCGAGCGCATCGACCGGTTCGCCGGCGACCAGCACATCCAGTTTGATGAGGTCGGATTCCCGGTAGTCGGCAAGATGGTAGTCGAGCGAAGCGTAGCCGCGTGAAGTGGATTTTAGACGATCGTAGAAATCGAGCACGATTTCGTTCAGCGGCAATTCGTAGGTGAGCATGACACGCGTCGGCGACAAGTACTCGAAATTTTTCTGCGTGCCGCGCTTTTCCTGGCAGAGCTTCAGAATTCCACCTACGGTATCCTCGTTGGTGATGATCATCGCTTTGATGATCGGCTCTTCAATTTTCTCGATGTCGCTGGGGTTTGGAAATTTCGCCGGGCTGTCGACTTCAATCACTTCGCCCGTCACGCGCGTAATGCGGTAGCGCACGCTCGGCGCCGTGGTAATCAGGTTCAGTCCGAATTCGCGCTCCAGCCGCTCCTGCACGATTTCCATGTGCAGCAGGCCCAGGAAGCCGCAGCGAAAACCGAAACCGAGTGCCACGGAATTTTCCGGTTCGTAGAAAAACGCCGCGTCGTTCAATTGCAATTTGCCGAGCGCGTCGCGCAAAGGCTCGTAGTCATCGGCAAGCACTGGAAATAATCCGGCGAAAACCATCGGCTTGATGGCTTCAAATCCAGGCAGCGCCGCAGCCGGACGGCTCGCATCCGTAACGGTATCGCCCATGCGCGCATCGGCCACGCGCTTGATGTTGGCGACGACAAAGCCGACGTCGCCGGCTTCGAGTTCTTCCAGCGCGACGGGCTTCGGCGTGAGCGTGCCGAGTTGCTCGACCTCGTAAACCTCGTTGTTGTACACGAGGCGAATTTTCATGTGATTCGTGATGCGGCCTTCCATCACGCGCACGAGAACTACGGCGCCGCGGTAAATGTCGAACCACGAATCGAAAATCAGCGCCTGCAGCGGATTTTCGGCGCTGCCTTTGGGCGGCGGCACGCGCGCAACAATCGCTTCGAGCACCTCTTCCACGCCGATGCCGCTCTTCGCGCTGATCAGCAGCGCGTCCTCCGCCGGAATCGCGAGCACGCTTTCGATTTGTTCTTTTGCAAAATCCGGCTGTGCCGCGGGCAAATCAATTTTGTTGATCACCGGCAGTATCGTCAGGTTGTGCCCTGAGGCGAGAAAAGTATTCGCGACCGTTTGCGCTTCCACGCCTTGCGATGCGTCAACGACAAGGAGTGCGCCTTCGCAGGCGGAGAGGGCGCGCGAAACTTCATAGGAAAAATCCACGTGGCCGGGCGTATCAATTAAATTCAACCGATACGTATTTCCGTCCTTCGCTTTGTAATGCAGGCGGATGCTTTTCGCTTTGATGGTGATGCCGCGCTCGCGCTCGAGGTCCAT
>DASYVQ010000062.1:0-14285 GCA_035936875.1 Chthoniobacterales bacterium | reverse complement strand
CTGCGCGTGATGGGACGCAATTCGCCAGATGCGTTGCATGTAATGATCGAAGCGAAGAAGCTGGCCTGGGCTGATCGCGCGAAATTTTATGCCGATCCCGCGTTCGCGAAAATTCCGGTCGCTGGTCTTATTTCCAAAAGTTACGCGCACGACCGCGAACAATTGATCGATCCCAAGCACGCGGCCAAAGAAGTCGAGCCCGGAGTTCCCGCGCTCGACCAAGGCGACACCATTTACATGTGCACCGCGGATGACGAAGGCAACATGGTCTCGCTCATTCAAAGCAATTATCGGGGCATGGGCAGCGGCATTGTCGTGCCCGGGCTCGGTTTTATGTTTCAAGATCGCGGCGAACTTTTCTCGATGGATTCGCAGCACGCGAACGTTTACGCCCCGGGCAAACGACCGTTTCACACCATCATCCCCGGTTTCGTGATGAAAGATGGCAAGCCGTGGGAAGCGTTCGGCGTGATGGGCGGCGGCATGCAACCGCAAGGTCACGTGCAGGTGCTCACCAACCAGATCGATTTCGGATTGAACGTGCAGGAAGCCGGCGACGCGTCGCGCTGGCAACATGAAGGCGACAACGAACCGACCGGCGAAAAGATGACCGAAGCCGGCGGTTACGTGAACGTCGAGAGCGGCATTCCGTACGAAACGGTGCGCGAATTAAAGAAACGTGGACACGACGTTCGCTTCGACGTCGGCGGCTACGGCGGCTATCAGGCCATCAAAGTGGAAATGCACGATGGCCAGCGCGTTTATGTCGGCGCCAGCGAGTCACGCAAAGATGGGCAGGCTGCCGGATACTAATTCGAATTAACTTGCTGTCAGTTATCGCTTCACCTCGGGATTCTCAGCCGCCAGCCGCTTCCTTACTGCTTGAAGCTTTTGCTCGTTCTCATCGGTCGGAAACAATTCATAAGAGCGCGCAAAGTAACCCTCGGCTTCCTTAAGACGATTCCTCGCTAACGCGATATGACCGAGAAAGGAATAGCCATAATAGTAGTTCGGATTTTTCTGGATGAGCCGCTGCACAATGTCAGCCGCCTTGTCATAGTCGAATTTATCCATCGCCGCGTGGGCTAAATTCCACGAATCTGTTTGCCTCGAGGGCGACCCGCTCGATCTCGTTGACAAGTTAACCTGAATCAAGGCGTAGAAAACAAGACCAACAAACAGGAGAACGACGAGCGCCGTATTGTTTTCAATTCGACCGCGAAGTTTCTTTAACTCGTCGAGAATGTCGGCTAGTCGACTACTCATAGAATCTTTCTCCGGCGGATTTTCCACCTGCCCGAAGTTCTCAGAAAACGTTTGAGCTGTCGTCTCTAGAATACGCAAAGCCTCATCGGCTTGTTCCTCCCGCACCTGGAGTCGAACCGGCATAGCGAAAGGCGCACCGCCGTAAACGTTCGCGTTTTCGTCCGCCAAGCTGCAAAAAATATTGTGCTCATCCAAAATCGACTTAGCCATTCCGGCTTCGATCGAATTTGTATAGGTACGCAAAGTGACCATCATTAATTTTTCTGGGCTTTAAGTTCGGCGAGTTTTTGTTCGGCGCGGGCGACGTCGGATTTCTGCGCTCTGCCGAACGCGAGAAGTTTTTCCTGCCGCTGAACATTTGCTTCGGCGGCTTCGAGTTCGGCGTGCTCGCGCTTCGCACCGGCAGCGTGCGCAGCTTCGATCGCGCGCGCGAGTGCGGATTCGGTTTCCGCCAAATCCTCTTTCGCGATTTCACCAGCAGCCAACTGTTTCTCTTTTTGCAGCATCGCTTCCTTCGCCTGCGCGAGCCGCGCGTTAGCGAGATCGGACTCCAAACGCACGAGACGCAGAATACGTTGCTCCGTTTCCACCTTGGAAAGCGCACCGATCTTGCAAAGACGTTCTACCCCCGCGGAGTTTCTCCTCGCGCGCGCAAAGTCTCTTTCCAGTTGCGCAACATCGACATCGGGGGCCGGCGTCGCCGAGGCAACCGCATTTGGCAACGGTTCGTCCGAGCGATTTGGAATCAGTAGCGGCGGCTCAACCTCGAATGACTCGTCGTTGTCTTTCTTACCCGATTCATCCTGCGCGAATGCAACGGTTGCGATTGCAACAAGCAGCGCCATCCCGCGCATCATGCGACAAGAATAACAGGAACGGCCTGATCCGACTAGATCGCGAATCAGTGACGCCCGATGCCGCCGAGTACGCCGCCTAACCCCGCCGAGCCTCCGCCACCAATACCGCCCAAACCCCCCAAGCCCGTGCCGCCGCCAATTGGAGCGCCTCCATGGAAACCGCCCGTCAGCGACTGACTTTGCGCGCGCGCGGCAATAATCGCCGCCTGATTCTGTGCGTTTGCGGTTTGCTGCGCCGTTTTCGTGGCCGACTTCGCTGCTGCGGTGGCGGAGTTTGCCTGCGCAGCGGCGTTTTGTTGGGCGTTCGAGATTCTTCTTCGGGCCGACGCTGTCGTTCTGCTAACCGTGCGAGTCACATTCTTCGGCGTCATGCTTATCGCCGTCTGATAAAAAGACTGGAACAAAGCGTCAGCTCCGCGAGGAAGAAGATTAAGTCCATTGACCAGCGAGCCGACGCCCGAAAAAGGCGAATTGGGGAAATTGGGGGAACTGGGCGAAGCAGTTCCACTCGGACTAACGTTCGCGAAAGTCGCGGGCTGGTTCAGGTCCGATGGCCAGACATTTTTGTCGAACGGCGAAGGCTTACCGGGGCCCTGTGACGGCGTTCCGGGGGTTCCCGCTTGATCCGGGCTGCTCTGTTGCTTCGAGACGTCGATGTTTGCGGCCATTGCCGACGGCCGTGGATAGAGAAACTCACGGCCCCAAGCCGCGGCCGCACGCAAAAATTCCGCGCCGTTAAAGAAATAAAATGCGCACGCCAGGCCACCGACACACGCGATCGTCACGAAACTAATATTCGTCATTTGCGAGCGGGTGAGGCGCACTTTGCCAGCCTGATCTTTGGATTGATGCGTGACCGGCCGGTTCGCCAGCGAACCAGTGCGGTCTGCTTCTGCCGATGGAGTTGCCTTCTCCTCCGGCGAAGACAGCGCTTGGCGAAAATCGAGTTGGGGCATACTCTTGGCGCCGACCGGGTTATTAAAGCCAACGCCGGGTTTTTTGTAAAGCATAAACTGTTCCGTAGCGAATCGCGCGACGTAACCCGCTGGGTTTCAAAAAACTGCGGGAACTCGCGATTTTTTTCTTTTCATCGGCCAATTTTGTGGCATAGCACACGCTTCCGAAGAGCTTGTGCGTCCCCTGGGTCTTAAAATTCTGTTAGGCGCGGCTGTTTTTGCCGCGATCGCTCCATCGACAATCGCGAACCCGTTTCCCGCGTCGGGTCCGACCGTTTCCGGTGACAGGGCACAACTTCGTTTTGGCCAGGCCGCGGCGCCGGCCACCGCGCCTCTGGCGGTCAAACGCGCGATTTGGGCGGCCAACCAACTTCGTTCCAAGCCTTACCGATATGGCGGCGGCCATCATTCGTTTCACGACAATGGTTACGATTGTTCGGGGACCGTTTCGTATGCGCTCGCCGGGGCAGGTTTGATCAAGTCGCCATTGAGCTCGACCGAATTTCGCCGGTTCGGCGCGAGTGGTCGTGGCAAATGGATCACGATCTACGCGCGCAACGGCCACACGTTCGCTATCATCGCGGGCCTTCGACTCGATACTACCCCTTACATTACGGCACACGATCGGTGGGCGCCGGGTTGGCAAAAAACCGAGCGCATGCCGTTCGGTTTCGAAGCCCGACATCCGGTCGGCTTGTAATTACGCCGGCTTTGCTTCGGCGGTGGTCGGATCAATCACCGATTTGACTTCGGAGATGCGATTGGCGGGAAACCCGCCTTGCTTTGCGTGTTCTTCGACGGTTTTTTTGTCCGGCGCGATATAGACACAGTAGATCTTTTCGTCCGTGACATAACTTTGGAGCCACTGAATCTGCGGGCCCAGATTCCGAAGTGCGCTGCAAGATTTCTGCGCGATCCCTTGCAGCTCCGAAGGTGATAATTTACCGGCGTTCGGAATCTCGCGCTCGATGACGTATTTCGGCATGATGACCTTTCTTGTTAGAGTTAACGAATAAAACAAAAAGTGACGAAACACTCAAACAAATCCGCGCGACCGACGAAACGATCGACCTCCTCCGAAGCGGACTTGGGGTTCACACGCTCGGAGTTGCGAAAGCTGCACGCGCTGAAAACGCCGGCCGGCGTGCAACGATTTCTCGACGAGTTGCCTTACAACCTTGGCTACACTGCCCGCTCGCCAAAAAAAGTTTTGCGAGATCGCACCGCTTCCTGTTTCGAAGGCGGAGTTTTCGCCGCGGCCGCCCTGCGCGTTCTCGGTTTTCCGCCGCTGATCTTCGATTTGGAAGCTGAGCGCGATACCGATCACGTCGTGGCCATTTTCAAAGTGCGCGGACATTGGGGCGCGGTAGCAAAATCGAATTTCAGCGGCTGCCGATATCGAGAGCCGGTTTATCGCACGCTTCGCGAGCTCGCCGTGAGCTACTTCAATATCTATTTCAATTTGCGCGGAGAACGCACGCTCAGGCGCTATTCCCGCCCGGTGAACCTCTCGCGCTTCGATCGGCTCAACTGGATGACCACAGAAAAGCCAATCTGGTTTATTGCCGAGCATCTCTGCGAAATCCCGCACACTTCCCTGTTAACATCGACAATGGAAAAAAATCTGACGCGGCTCGATCCGCGCAGTATTCGTGGCGAAATGGTCGGCCACCGAAAAAAGTAACGAATGCTCCTCAGTTATCGCGGTCGAATCAGGCCGGATCAGTCAGAGCAAAGACGCTCCGCAACCGTGATCGCTTCCTGTTCCATCGGCGCTTTTCGATAACCGACAGTGGCGCATTCGAAAAGATATTTGCGCAAGAACGGAACTATTCCGCCGAGACGCTCGTATTGCGCAGTGTGCGCGAGCTCGTGAATAATCAGGGCACGATCTCGCCAACAATCGGCGCGAACAAAAATGCCGTGCTGCAAAGTGAGACCTCTGGGAGCGGGTGTGAAAAGGCGAATCGCCGATTGCGCGATCTTTAACAGCGGATGTCCCGGAGATGGAACTGCCTTTATTCGCAACAAGCGCACGCGATCAGGAGATTGAACTCCCGCCGCTCTGGCATCGATAATTTCCTGTTCAGAAAGAGGCACCCCCTCGCGCAAGATCCGCTGCTCCTGTTCGGACGCCCATTTGGCGGCGATTGGAAGCAACGTGTCAAAGTGTTTGAGCAGAAATCCCATACCAAAAAAACAAGCAGGAACCTGGCCGGACAAACGGGAAAATTAGTTTGAGGCGGCGGAGACGAGTGCGTTTAATCGAGGGTTATGTCGAACTTGATGTCAGGTGTAATCGGCGGGCTGATCTTCGGCGCAGTTTCGGTGGCGTTGATGTTGCCGATGTCTTTCCCCGACAAACGAGCGGCACTGATGGCAGCATTCATTAATCGTTTTGCGATCGGACTCGTGATCGGCTGCGTGGTTTTGCCAGGATGGCCGGGCTGGGGCGTTGGCCTTCTTTTTGGTATCTTATTAAGCTTGCCCGCTGCGCTGATCACGAAAGCGTACGCCCCAATTTTAATCATCGGCGCAATTGGTGGCGCGATCATCGGCGGCGTCATTCACGGATGGCGCTAAGGATCGTGCGCAGTTAGTAACTAGCGCGTTGTCGCCTTTCCCGTTAGAGAAGCGCGTTAGCTAAGAGTTACGTAACGAACGCGATGATCGGTAGTTTCCTTGGAATATTGGGCGAAATCATGCGGGCCGCCCGCGTGTGCGCGAGTGTAAGATCGTTTCTTCGGCTCTCTCTCGACTTGTTTCTCTGCCGGCGCCCGCTACTCGATCTCATCCCGGCGAAGCGGATGAATAAAGAGCGTTCAGTCAGTCTTCGCGGCGGCGTCACGTTAACCTATCGCTTAAACAAAGGAGACATCTGGTCGCTGCGAGAGATTTGGCTCTTCGATTGTTACAAATTTCCGGCGGACATCCATCCGCAGCGGATTCTGGATCTTGGCGCGAACATCGGTTTGACGTCGGTGTGGCTGGCCACTCGTTATCGCGCAAAAAAGCTAGTGGCAGTGGAACCGGTGACCAGCAATGAAGCGCTCGCTCGGCGTAACTTGAACCAAAACAATCTGGACGCGGTAATGATTCCCGCCGCCGTCGGATGCAAGGATGGATCGGTTACTTTCATCGAGCAGCAGGAATCGACTTTTGGGAAAGCCGATTATGGCGCGAGCGGCGCGACGCGTCTGATTAGTATGAACACGTTGCTCAAGACTTATTGGGAGGGAGGACGAATCGATCTACTCAAACTCGATATCGAGGGCGGCGAACAGGAGCTTCTCGGTTCCAATTTGGAATGGTTGCAACGAGTCGACGCGATCATCGCGGAATTTCATCCGGACTGCGTTGATTACCCTGGGCTGGTAGCAAAACTGCAGCAACACGGCTTTCGCTATATTCCCGCGAATTCGGTCTTCCGGAATAACATGGACAGCTTTATTCGCGAATCATCCACTGAACCTCTAAACTAACTCTGGTATGAGCGTGCAAGTCTACGGGTGCAATCACGTCGCCATCGAAGTGGACGACATCAAGGCGGCAGTCGCGTTTTATAAAGACGTTTTTAACCTCGAACAACTGGACCGCGGCGAGGGCGACGCCTTTTTCAAGCTCGGCGAACATCAGTTCCTCGCCATCTTCGAAGTGAAAAAGCTGCAGTCCGGAGGGATGCGTCATTTCGGAATCATGGTGCGGGACGAACAGCAGCTGGCGGAGGTGCGCAAGAAAATTACCGGCAAATACAAATTAAAGCTTCAACCGCCGTTTCGCTGCGACTTTCACGATCCCTGGGGCAACCGCATCCAGGTTGTCGATCTTCACGACGAATCAGTGATCTGGCTGTTGCCGTATCGCGAAGTGCAAAAAGCCGGGATCAAGTTTGCCGAATGAACAAACTTACCGGCAAAAACATTCTTATCACCGGCGCGTCGCAGGGTTTGGGCCGCGCGATGGCGCTGCGTTTTGCCCGTGAAGGCGCAGCCGGATTGTCATTGGTCGCGCGGCATGTCGATCAACTGAACAAAGTGCGCGATGAAATTCTCAAGCTCGGTCCGAGCCGGACTGGCAATAAGATCGACCCGCCTTCGCCGAGCTACGGCGCGGCAAGCATCGTCGTCATCGAGGCGGACGTGAGCAAACCGCGCGATATCGAGCGCATCGTCGCGACGACACTTGCGCAATTCAAAGGTAATCTCGACGTGCTGGTGAACAACGCATCCACCATCGGGCCGTCGCCGATGCCGAACCTGCTCGATTATCCGGTCGAAGATTTTCGCGAAGTGCTCGACACAAATTTGATTGGTCCGTTTCTTCTAATTAAGAACGCATTGCCGGCGATGACCGAGCGCGGCGGTTCCATTATCAACGTGACGAGTGACGCCGGCCAGGTCGGTTATCCAGGTTGGGGCGCTTACGGAATTTCCAAGTTCGGACTTGAAGGGATGTCGCAAACGTGGGCTTCGGAGCTCGAAGAAACCGGCGTCCGTGTGAACTGGGTTGATCCAGGAAACATGAACACGGCGATGCATCGCGCGGCTGAGCCGGAAGAAGATCCAAAAGAATGGGCGAATCCTGCCGATGTGACCGACGTTTTTCTTTTCCTCGCTTCCGACGATTCGAAAAAAGTGAACGGCAAACGTTTCCAGGCACAGGAAGATTGGAAAGCGCTGTTGCCTCGCACAACGGCCACTAAGGACACGAAGTAAGAAAAGTTTAATTCGTTTCGGATTTCTTTGTGACCGTTGTGGACTTAGTGCGAAATTTCTTCTGATGCCTTCGCCATTCACGTTTGTGCTTCCGCCTGAACTAAGCGCGAAGGAGCCGCCGGAACGTCGCGGAATTCGCCGCGATCAGGTGCGCCTGCTCGTGATCGACCGTGCGACGGGAAAGATCGAGCACTCCCAATTCGATAAGATCGACAACTACCTTCGGAAAAACGATCTGCTCGTTTTCAATTCGAGCCGCACGTTACCTGCGTCGATGCGTGGTTGTGAATGCGGCGCTACGCACGGCCCGTGCATGGAAGTGCGCCTGGCCGAACATTTGCCGGACGATTGCTGGCTGGCTCTTTTGCTTTGCGAACAAGGCGATCCGTTCGGCTGCGGTTTGCGCGAAGGAATGCAGATCGATTTCGCGGAAAGGCTTCATGCCAAGGTTATCGCGCGCGACGAAAATATTCCGCGCCTTTGGAAATTGCGCTTCTCCATTTCCGGAGCGCAACTTGTCGATCTTATCTATCGGCTCGGGAAACCGATCCGTTATGAGTACGTCTCCGCGCCGTGGGACCTCGATTATTACCAAACCGTTTACGCGAAGGAGCCGGGCTCGGCTGAAATGCCGTCAGCCGGTCGCGCGTTTACGTGGAAACTGCTGCTCGATCTCAAACGCCGAGGGATCGACACCGCCTACATTGTTTTGCACACCGGACTCTCCAGTTACATGGACGACGAGCTCGACGCGCAACATCCCGCTTCTGAAGAAGAGTATTTCGTGAGCGCGGCGACGGCGGAGAAAATCAATCGCGCTCGCGAAAGCGGCGGTCGCATCATCGCGGTCGGCACAACCGTCGTCCGCGCGCTTGAATCGGTGGTCGATCCGGGCGGCCGTGTAAGCGAGAAGCAGGGTTACACGCGTTTAAAGATCGACAATCGACATCGGCTGAAAACGGTCGATGGGTTGCTGACCGGTCTGCACGAGCCGCAAGCAAGCCATCTCGATTTGCTCAGTGCATTTTTGCCGGCGGAAAAAATTCACGCGGCTTATCAGGAAGCGATCGCCAGAAAATATCTCTGGCACGAGTTCGGCGATTTGAATCTGATTTTGTAGCAGTGTCGCGGTGGTTGCTGAATCCATCGACTTCAAATCGGTTTGCGCGGCCGCGTTATTATTGAACCTTACCTTCTCTGCGCCGACCCTGATGGCTATGTCGCCGAGATTTGGTACGAATTGCCGACGACGGCCGATCCAAAACCTAAAAAATGATTTCCTTTATCGTTCCGGCTTATAACGAAGAGCTGGAGCTTCCATCGACAATCGCCGCCATCCGCAACGCCGCGATGACCGCGAATCAGGAACATGAGATCATCGTGGTCGATGATGGTTCGGATGATGCGACGGCAGAGATCGCGCGAAACGCCGGCGCGCAAGTTGTTTCGATTCAGCGCCGTCAAATCGCCGCCGCTCGCAACGCCGGCGCACGGGCCGCGCGTGGCGATGTTTTGTTTTTTGTCGACGCCGACACGCGAATCAATTCAAAGCATGTTGTCGATGCAATCGCGGCGCTCAACGCTGGTTGCGCCGGCGGCAGCGCGCAAATCGAGGCGCACGGACCGGTTCCGCTCTGGGGCCGCGTTTTTCTGCGCCTGTTCTGTGCGCTTTACTTCAGTGTGAATCTCGGCGCCGGCGCCTTTCTTTTCACGACGCGCAAAAACTTCGATGCGGTCGGCGGATTCGATGAAAAGCTTTTCATCGGTGAAGAGGTTTACTTCAGCGTGGCGCTGCGAAAGCTGGGACGGTTTCAGATTCTGCGCGAACCAATCGTCACTTCCGGCCGCAAACTGCGCATGTATTCGGCCGGAAAAATTCTCTCTCGCTCCTTGGCCATTATCATTCGTGGCACGCGCGCGGCGCGTTCGCGCGACCGGCTCGATCTCTGGTACAACGGCAAGCGCGAGACAGGTCCGGTCGCCCCTGCGACACGGACTCGTCCTGCGGCGAGATCGACATGAAGGCCTCGCAGATTGCAATCGCCACAACGGCAGAAGAAATCCGGCGGTGCCATCCGGCCATGCGCGAGCTGCGAACGCAATTTATCGAGCGCGTTCAGCGTCAACAACGAGACGGTTATCTGCTCGCCTTTGTCGAAGCGGACGGCGAAGTGCGCGCCGTCGCTGGTTATCGATTTCTCGAATCGCTCTTTTCTGGAAAATTTCTCTACGTTGACGACCTGGTCACCGCCGCGCGCGATCGGTCGCTCGGTTTTGGTGGCCAGCTCCTGGATTGGTTAATCGAACAAGCCCGCGAGCACGGCTGCGAAAATCTGGAGCTGGATTCCGGCGTCCAACGCTTCGACGCGCACCGTTTCTATCTCGTCAAACGCATGAATATTTCGTCTTATCACTTCAGGATTAAAGTAAGTGAACCCAACTGAGACTATGCAAAACAAAAATCCCTGGATTGCGATTTGTCCCGGCATCAAACGGCAGACGGTGACGAGCGGAAAAACAATGTACCAGATGCTCGCGACACTCGAGCCGGGCAGCAAAATGCCGGCGCACCAGCATCCGCAGGAGCAGATCGTGCACATTTTGTCGGGGCGAATGAAATTAATTGTCGATGGGACCCCGCACGAAATGAAGACGGGGGATTCCTTTTATCTCGCCCCCAATGTTCCGCATTGTGTCGAGACCATCGAAGAAACGAGAGTGCTCGATACTTTCAGTCCGCCGCGCGACGAATATCTGGCGATCGACGAAGCAAATCGCCAGCGCCAGTAGATGCCTCCTACGCCGTAGCTTGAGCAGGATCGATCTGCCCCTGAGAAAAGGATGGCTTTTGAGCCATCCACCCGCTTAGCATTAGCCTCATGTTACACATCATTTGGTCGATCATTATCGGTTTCATTGTGGGCTTGTGCGCGCGCGCGATCCTGCCGGGTGTGCAGCACCTGGGCTTTATCATGACCACACTTCTCGGCATCGGCGGCTCCATCTTCGGCGGCTTGATCGCACGCCTCTTTTCAAAACCGGCACCTGGCTCCGCATTTCATCCAGCCGGCTTCATTTTGTCGATCATCGGCGCAATTATCCTACTCTGGGCCTGGGGCAAGTGGGGCGCCAGCATCGCCCATTGAGGACGCGAGATTTTGCGAACAACGCCGAGGTCGCAGCGCTGGTGGAAGCATTTGAATCGGCGACGATTCCGGCTTCGGAATTTACCCATGTCGCTCACATTGCAGTTGCGGTGGCTTACCTGAACGAAGCGCCGCCGGACGAAGCGCTTGCCCGGATGCGCTCGAAAATTCGCGCGTTCGCCGCTCATCACGGCGTGAACGGTTTGTACCACGAAACGCTCACTACGTTTTGGATGCGCCTGCTCGATCACGTCGCGCGCACCTACGATGTCGATCTTCCACTGTGGCAGCGCATCAATCTGATCGTCGCGCGCTGGGGAAATCGCGGTCCGGTCGATGCACATTACTCGCGCGAGCTGATCGCATCGCCGGCCGCACGCGAAAGCTGGGTTCCGCCTGATCGCTTGCCGATTCCGTTCTGAACGCACAAGGCGCGGGCTGTGATTCTGCACCTGTCCCGTCGCAGGTCGCCGCGGCGACCGAAGGCAGATTCTTCTACTCTGACGCCTTGCGAAGGCGGATTCTTCGTCTAGAATAGGCGCTTCGAAATGGCAGAGAACACGGAAACGTTGGACATCAAGCAGTTCCAGTTGCACGGGAAGGACACGGGCAGCGCGGACGTTCAAGTCGCGCTGTTGACGAGCCGGATCGCGCAGCTGACCGAACACTTGAAGAGCCACGCCAAAGATCACTCCTCGCGCCGCGGTCTCCTGAAAATGGTGGCGCAGCGCCGGAGCTTGCTCGATTACTTGAGCCGTTCGGAAGGTGATCGCTATAAAAAGGTGATCGACAAATTGAACCTGCGAAAGTAATCACGGCGGTCCCGCAACCGCGGGATCTTCGCGTCCGCGCTTCGATTCGAAGCCAGATCGAAAAATTAAAACAACAACGCGGCAACCAGGCCGCTAAGGCACCTTGGATTTTAGGTTTTAGTTCCGATAACGTTCGGAGTTAAAACCTACAGTCAGGGTGACCGGCCTGGAACTCGCACATCCAGGAAAGTAAAATGCATCAGAAGGTCACGGCCCAAATTGGGGCCACTCAAATCTCCATCGAGACCGGCAAGATCGCCAAGCTCGCCGACGGCGCGGTCATCGTTTCGTGTGGCGACACCATGGTGCTCGCCAGCGCCGTTTCAGCCACAGTCATTAAAGAAGGTCAGGATTATTTCCCGCTCACAGTCGATTACCGCGAAAAAGCGGCGGCCGTCGGAAAATTTCCGGGCGGCTATTTCAAACGCGAAGGGCGTCCCTCCGAAAAGGAAACGCTTACGTCACGCATGATTGATCGGCCGCTGCGGCCGCTCTTCCCGCAGGGATATTTTTATGACACGCAAGTCATCAGCATTCTGTTGAGCGCGGACGGCCAGAATGATCCGGACATGCTCGCGATCAATGGCGCGTCGGCGGCGCTCTCTGTTTCAGACATTCCATTCGCCGGACCGATTGGCGCGGTCCGCGTCGGCCGCGTCAACGGCCAGTTCGTAGCAAACCCGACGCATACCGAGCGCGAACAAAGCGATCTCGATCTTGTTTACGTCGGCACCGAAAACGACGTCATCATGATTGAAGGTGCGGCCAACGAAATTCCGGAAGCGGAGTTTGTGAAGGCGCTCGAGTTTGCCCATGGGCACGCGCGCGAGATGATTCGGATTCAAAAAGAGCTCGCCGCGCAGGTCGGCAAGACCAAACGCGAGATGCCGCTACTGCAAGTGAAGCCGGAGTTGCTCGAGATCGCTTATCAAGTCGCGGGTGAGCGAATCGAAGGCGCCCTCTACACCGAAGGTAAAGTTGCGCGCGCTAAAGCGGTGGAGGCGCTACGCGAAGAAGTGAAGATGTCGATCTTGGGAAAACATGCCGAGACCGACGCGTTCTCGATTTCGCAAGCGTTCGATTACGTGCAGAAAAAAGCATTTCGAAAAAGCATTCTCGAAAAGCAGAAACGCATGGATGGCCGCGGTTACCAGGATCTGCGGCAGATCACCTGCGAAGTAGGCGTGCTGCCACGCGCGCATGGCTCCGCGATTTTCCAGCGCGGCGAAACCCAGGCGCTCGCGCTTGTAACGCTCGCGCCAGTCGAAGAAGCGCAAAACATCGACGCCTACGGGGGCGGGGTAACTTCGAAGCGTTTCATTCTGCACTACAATTTCCCGCCGTTCAGTGTCGGCGAAACCGGTCGGACCGGCGGCGCGAGCCGTCGTGAGATCGGTCACGGCGCGTTGGCCGAGCGTTCGCTCGAGCCGATCACGCCGAGTGAAAATGATTTTCGTTACGCCATCCGCATCTCCAGCGAGATAATGGAATCGAACGGCTCAACCTCGATGGCGAGCGTTTGCGGCGGCATGCTCGCGCTCATGGATGCAGGCGTTCCAGTAAAGGGAACGGTCGCGGGAATTTCCGTCGGCTTGGTCACCGAGCACGGCGAAGATCGACAATTGAAGCGTTACGAGCTGCTCACCGACATCATCGGTTCGGAGGATCACTTCGGCGACATGGATTTCAAACTGTGCGGCACTGATAACGGCGTCACCGGTTTTCAGCTCGACCTTAAACTTCCCGGCGTCAGTCACAAGATTATGGCCGAAGCGATTGGTCGCGCGAAAGAAGCGCGCACGAAAATCCTCGGCCTTATGCGCGGCGCGCTCGATAAACCCCGCGCCGAGTTGTCAAAATACGCGCCACGCATTGAGACGATCAAAATCAATCCGGAGAAAATCGGCGCGCTCATCGGCCCCGGCGGCAAGACGATCAAGGGCATCGTCGCCGAGACAGGTGCGGAAATTAACATCGAAGACGATGGCTCGGTGCACATTTACGCCACGACCGCCGAATCGATGGCGCGCGCCAAAGAAATCATCGGCGGCATGGCGAAGGAGATCGAGATCGGTCAAACTTATCAGGGCCGCGTCGTCTCCACCAAAGAGTTCGGCGCATTCGTCGAAGTGTTGCCGGGCAAGGACGGTCTCGTGCACATTTCTGAGTTGGCCGACTTCCGAGTGAAACGCACCGAAGACGTCGTTAAAATCGGCGATATGATCTGGGTGAAATGCATCGGCATCGATGACAAAGGCCGCGTCAAACTTTCGCGCAAAGCGGCGCTCAAAGAGCGCGCCGAAGCGGAGACGGGTCAGCCGGCTCCAGAGTCGTCGGATTACGAGCCGTCGCGCTGAGTCGCGTCAGGAAAATTTGTAGCGGCGCTTTGCGAGCGTCGGACGGATAATGCGGCGGTCATAGAGCGCCGCTACAGTATTGCCATGAATGCCGGTTTCCTTGAGAAACTGATCGGGCGCCTCGGGCGGATCGGGCCGGAGGAAGTGCAGAATTATTTTCTGCGTCTGGCCCAGGA
>DASYVQ010000061.1:0-5758 GCA_035936875.1 Chthoniobacterales bacterium | reverse complement strand
TGCAGCATTTTCGCGAGCCAATACATCGCTCCTTTTTCATCCGAAGCGCGCATGCTCTTGATAAATGCGCTGATCGTGTCGTAGTGCGCGTCGCCCGCGCGATCGTAAACGATCGCTTTTTGCTGAATGCTTTCCTCGGCGACTGCGATGGTGAAGTGAATTACGCCTTTGGAATCGGGCGGCGTGGTCAGCACGCCAATCTCGAGCGCATTCAAACATTTCCGCGCATCGCCGTCACTCAACTTCGCCAGGTGCCGGCGCGCGTTCTTGTCGATCTTAACCTTGTAATTGCCGAGTCCGCGTTCTTTGTCGGCCAGCGCACGATCGATCAACTCTTCCAGTTGCTCGACGCGGAGCGGCTCGAGCTGGAAAACCTGCGAGCGCGAAACGAGCGGACTGTTGACATAGAAAAATGGATTGTAAGTCGTTGCGCCGATCAATCGCAGGTTTCCGCTTTCCACGTCTGGCAGAAGAATGTCCTGCTGCGCTTTGTTGAAATGATGGATCTCGTCGATGAACAAAATTGTTTTTTGACCGGAAGTGCGGGTGCGATTGGTCGCGCCTGCAATCACGCGGCGCATTTCGGCGACGTTGCTCTCCACGCCGCTCAAGCGCACGAATTTCGCGTGAGTCATGTCGGCAATGACGTAGGCGAGGGTTGTCTTTCCCGTGCCAGGCGGCCCCGACAAAATTACCGACGGCAAACGATCCGCTTCGATCGCGCGTCGGAGAAGTTTGCCCGGCCCGAGAATATGTTCCTGGCCGACAAATTCTTCGAGCGAACGCGGCCGCATCCGCGTAGCCAGCGGTGCCGCTTTGTTCACCGCTGCAAGATCGACATCTTCCTCGCTAAAAAGGTCGTGCACGCGAGAAAATTACGGTACGCGCGAGGTATTCGCACCTGATTTTCAGATTGTAGGGGAAGCCGTTGGCTTCGTCCGAGCCGGACTGGCATTTGGGACGACGCGTCGTCCCCTACGGATGGGAAGCTAGCAGCTTCCCCTACAGCGCTTGTGATCGGGCGGCCCGATCGCTAAACTGGGAAAGATCGACATGAACAGCATCCTGGTCCCAATCGATTTCTCAGATGCGACACCGCGCGTTCTCGATCAGGCGAAGCAAGTCGCGCAGGCCTTTCGCGCGGAGATTCATCTCGTGCGCGTGAACGAAATAATACCGGCGGTGCCGCCCGCCACTTTCGGTTACGGCGGAATGCCGGAGATGATGCCGATGTCGACCAGTCCAGTGCTCGATGCCGCGCCGAATCCAGCGGTCGTGAACGAAAGTCAAAAAGCGAAACTGAGCGATTGGCAAAAAGAAATCAGCCAGGCCGGTGTGAAAGTGACGTTGCACGAACCCACCGGCGCCGTGGTCGAAGAAATTTTGCGCGAAGCGGACGCGATCAAGCCAGATTTGATCGTGATGGGCCGGCACGGTCACGGCGCGATGTATAATTTGCTGGTGGGCAGCGTGACCGAAGGCGTCTTGAAGCGCAGCGATCGCCCGGTCTTGCTCGTTCCAAGTCCGCGATCTTAGTTGCCGCAAAAAAGCGAAAACTTCCCGCGGCCAATCCCGTAAACATTGATCGAACGGTATCTGCGTCGTGCAGAACCGGACGATCAACGGCAAAACCGCGTGTGAATTTTCCGAACCTTCCGCGTCAACCGTTTGTCGGGCTGGCGCTGCTGGCTGCGCTCGGGATCATTTTTGCGGACATCTTTCCCGTCTCACCGTCGCGCTGGTTATTGTCCGCAGCGCTGTTTGCGATCGCCGGCGCCGCGACGCTGCTCTGGCCAAAGTTAACATCGACATATCTGCTCGTCGGCGCGGGTTTCTTTCTCCTGCACAGTTTTCAAACTCAAGATACGCCGGGTCTGCGGCTGGCCGCGCAACTTGGCGAGCGCCCTCGCGCTCTCGGTACAACGGGATTTGTCGTGAGCGAGCCGAAGATGGCGTCGAATGGTTTCGCGACTTTCCTTCTAAAACTCAGATCGATTGAGTTCGAGGGAAAAACTTTGGCGACTGACGCGACCTTACTCGTCCGTTGGCGCGGGAATCCGGAATTCGGCGACGAGATGAAGTTTTTCGGAATCGCCGAAGCGATCGGACCTCCGCGTAATCCGGGCGAGTTTGACATGCGCGCGTATCTGGCGCGCCGCGACGTGCGCCGGAGTTTATTTGTGCGGTACACGGAGGATTGCCAATTGCTTCGCCACGGCGCAGGTAATCCGGTCCTGCGCGCGGCGCAGAAATCGCGCGGCTGGCTGCAAAGCACGCTTTGTCGCGGATTGGATGATTCACCGGACGTGCAAAATTTCCTCAGCGGGATCGCGCTCGGTCTGCGACATCAGACTTCCGAAGACATCGAAGAACCATTTCAACAAACCGGCACCCTTCACCTCTTTGCGGTGGCTGGTCTGCATGTGGGGATTGTCGCGCGACTTCTTTGGATGCTGGCAATCGTGGCGCGTCTTTCCCGGAGGTGGGCGACTGCGCTCATCATTCCACTTCTTCTGTTTTATGCGGCCGTCACTGGACTGCATATTTCCAGTGTTCGGGCTGCCGTCATGTGCTCGATCCTTCTCGGCGGTTTCTTTTTTGAACGAAGAGTTTTCGCATTGAACAGTCTGGCTGCGGCCGCGTTCCTCCTTCTCTGTTGGGACACGAACGAATTTTTCTCCACCGGATTCCAACTTTCGTTTGCCGTGGTCGGTGGGATTATTTTACTGGCCGATCCACTTTTTCGAATCCTGCGACGGTTTGCCGCACCTGATCCGTTCCTGCCGCGAAGCTTGCTCGGAAGTCCGCGCCGTTTATTCGGGCTCGGGGCAGAATCGATTTTCCGCGGAGGATCGGTTTCGCTCGCGGCCTGGCTTGGCTCGTTGCCGCTCATCCTCTGGTATTTTCATCTAGTCACCCCGATTTCGTTGTTTGCGAACCTGATTGTAGTTCCAATCGCTTTCTTCATTCTCGCCATCGCGATGCTCTCGATCCTGGCGGCGCCGGTGTTGTCGTGGCTTGCGCTTGTTTTTAACAACGCAAACTGGGTGCTGGCGCGACTTGTTTTCGTAATCGTGCACTGGTTCGCGCAACTTTCGGGCGGCCATTATTACGTTGCGGACCCACACTGGCCGGAAAAAACGCGTGCGAAGATCACGGTGTTGGATGCGGGCGCTGGAGGAGCGGTGCACGTGGGGACGGCCGGCGCGGATTGGCTATTCGATTGCGGCAGCGAACGGGATTACGAGCGCTTGCTTCGCGCCTACCTGCACGCCGCCGGCGTGAATCGCATCCAGGGATTGCTGCTTAGCCATGGCGATTCGCTTCACATCGGCGGCGTGCAACCATTGCTCCAGGATTTTCTGCCGCGCAGTTTGATCGACAATCCGGCAGCCGACCGTTCGATTGTTCATCGCCGGTTGCGTCAGCTCTTTGCCAATCGCCGGATCGGCTCGAGAAATTTGTTCGCCGGTGAAAATTTCAATCTAACTTCCGGCATAACCGGCCGGATTCTTTTTCCACCACGTCAATTCGCGGCGCCAACTGCCGACGACGAAACCCTGGTCGTCCAATTGTCGATCGCGCCCGCCACCAAAATCCTGTTTATGTCCGATAGCGGCCATTCGACCGAAAACGCGTTGCTCGATTCAGGTCTAGATCTACGCAGTGACATCCTGGTCAAAGGACAGCATCATTCCGGCAAATCCGGGTGTGACCGATTTCTCGACGCCGTGCGACCGCAGCTGATTGTCGCGACCTCGCGCGACTTTCCCGAGAGCGAGCGCATTAGTGATGAATGGGCTGAGCACGTTCGCGCCCGTGGAATCAAACTTTTTCGCCAGGACGAAACTGGCGCTATTGAACTCCGCTTTGGCGAACGCGAATGGAAAGCGCGCGCCTACGTTACCGGGGAGATTTTTCGCAGCGTCAATCGATGAATCAGCGCGCCTTGCGCTTGAAATCTTCTCTCGAATTTCGTGACCGGAAGATCAACATCTTCCACATCGACAACCGCAAATCTGGAATCGGCAGCCGCGAGCTGCGCGATTTGTTCAAAGTAATCCACTTGATCGGTGGCGAGTCGCAAGAAGCCGTTTTCTTCGAGCGCGGCGTGAATGGAGTTTAAGAAATCGGGCGTAACGATGCGGCGTCGGTGGTGCCGCCGTTTTGGCCACGGATCGGGAAACAAAAGATAAAATGTTTTCACCGACCGCTCGGGCAATAAATAGCGAACAGCATAGGAAGTTTCGACGTTGAGCACTCGCATGTTGTCGATCTTAGTGCCAGTCCGGCTCGGACCGGCTTTGCGGGAGGCCTTCTCGACCCGACCGGAGAGCCGTTCGATCCCAAGAAAATTTTTTTCGGGATGCCGTTGAGCGAGGGCAAAGAGAAAGGCGCCATCGCCGCAGCCCAGATCGATATGCACTGGGGCGTCGCGGCCGAAGATTTTGCTCAAATCGAGACGCGCGACGTACGATTCCGGGATCAGTTCGATCACGGAGATAAGCTGCGCCTGCGGCGAGATGATTCAACCTCGCCGGCAGACGCGCTGTGGGAAGAAACTAGACGCTGGCCGTGGTTTCGCTGGAAGTGCCGAAACCCAGGTAGAGGGAGACGACAGCGATGGCAACGTGCAGCCAGGTGTCGGCCGGATTATTTGAGAGCATTCCCAGGATCATTGTTCCGTCGGGATAAAACCCAAGGATCGCCACCAGCAGGTAAATGACGCCGAAGATGCGGAAATAGGTGCGGGACGCTCCGGCACCGGACATACCGCACAGCAACGCGACGGCGCCTGAAGCGAGATGGACGACGTTGTGAAGGGTGTTGACGTGGAAGATACCGAGTAACATCGGCATCCCACTTGCGTCCGGGGCGGTAATACTGGGCACAAATCCCAGGATCCCGATCGCCAGAAAAACAATACCAAAGAGAATTGCGGCGGTTTTGACCATTTTGACCTCCTATGGGTTAAAGAGCCCCCGCTTATGGCAGCCGCCTTTGCCGCTGGCAAGCTAAAACCCTAGAAGATTTGGGGAAACAAAGCGCGGGCCGTGTTGTCTAAGATCGACAATATGAAGGCTTTCCTTGGTTTCTTGCTTCCGTGCGTCGCCAGCGCGTTGATTGTCGGTCTTGGCTCGGCGCAAAATTCTCCCACCCCGGTGACGAGAACCGCGGTCTTTGCCGGCGGTTGTTTTTGGTGCGTTCAGCTGGCGTTCGACAAAGCGCCCGGAGTGATCAAAACGATCGTCGGCTATTGTGGGGGGACCGAGCCGAACCCAACCTACGCCTCGGTCTCTTCGGAAAAGACCGGCTATCGCGAATCGATTGAGATCACGTACGACCCGGGGAAAATCTCCTACGAGCAATTGCTCGATATTTATTGGAAACAAATCAACCCGACCCAAAGCGATGGGCAGTTTACGGATATCGGGCCAAGCTATCGCGCCGCGATTTTTTATGCAGGCGATAATGAAAAGAAGATCGCCGACGCTTCAAAAGAAAAATTGTCGCACTCCGGGAAATTCGACAAACCGATTGTCACCGAAATCTTGCCGGCTATGAAATTTTATCCGGCGGAAGCGTCTCATCAGAAATACTATCAGCAAAATCCGGAGCATTTCGAAGCGTTCGAGAAGGGCTCTGGCCGTGTTTCCTTTCAGAAGAAAAAATGGGGCAAATCGCCGTGACGCTCGCGATTTAGAGGATCTACGAACCCGCTGGGCGCGCTATCCGACCAACTTAAAACTTGTAGAGT
>DASYVQ010000060.1:0-43065 GCA_035936875.1 Chthoniobacterales bacterium | reverse complement strand
ATCCCGCCGGCAAAATCCTTTACTCCCCACTGCGCCAGGATGCCGCCGCCCCACACCATGTGGACGAACGGGAAGTAAACGAGAATCAGCCACGCCGTCAGAAACAGCATGTAAGCCTTGAAGGTGATCCGATTGGTGAATGCGCCAGTGATCAGCGCCGGCGTGATGATGGCGAACATCATTTGATAGGCACAGAAGACGAGCATCGGGGTCGTGTCGTTCGGCGACGGCGTGGAGAGCGTGATGCCGCGCAGGCCCATCCAGTTCAAGTTGCCGACGATGCCAAAGAAATCCGTGCCGCTCTTCTGATCGCCGGAAAAACAAAGCGAGAATCCGAAGGCCCACCACAACACCGTGGTCCAGCCCATCGAGACGAAGCTCTGCATCATGATGGCGAGCACGTTCTTTCGTCCAACCAGCCCGCCATAAAAGAAGGCCAGTCCTGGCGTCATTAACATCACCAGGCTGGCGCACAGCAGCGTGAAGGCAGTATTTCCAGTATCGAGATGTAGCATGATCGTCCTCCGGTCGGCGGCGAGTATGGTCCCTTCAAGACGAAATCGTCAAGACTAGCAGCGGCCACGCTGCGATCTCATTGCGACGTTGCAGAAAGAAGAATGCGAAATCCTTCAAATGACACCGAAACGCGACGACGATCGGTAGGAACGACCTTGCTCGTAATCTTCTTCGCCGCAGGCGCTCTGATCTGTCTCGTGACCATGCTCGCGCTCGCATTTCCCGGCGGATTCCTGGAACCAATCTGGCAATTGAAACCGGAAGCGCGGGAGCAGTTTCAAAAAATAGGCAGTGCGTCGATCGCGCTGATGGCAGTGGTCGGCGCCGCTTGCGGCCTGGCCGCCGTCGGGCTCGCCAAAAATGCTGAGTGGGGACGCCGAATCGCGATCGGTGTGCTTGCCGTAAATCTCGTTGGCGACTCGCTCAATGCCTTGCTCCGCCATGACATGAAAACGCTCATCGGCCTGCCAATCGGCGGATTAATGATCTGGTATCTAGCAAGAAAGGGCGCTCCACGGAGCGACTGACCTCATCGTCAGCGCACCGAAACGAAACGCCCTCTCAATCCTCTCCGCGGCAACCTCGTCCGCAGAGTCACAAACTTACTTCCCCAAGGAAACGATCTACTCGTTTACGCGTAACCCGCGTAACTCAGAGATACGAAACCTGTTCTAGTGGTGATCGTGGTGTTCGTCGTGATCACGGTGGTGGCGGTGATGCTCGGAATGTTCGCGATGGAACTCACCGCGGCGCACATACTGCCCATGAATCCATTCGTGATGGTGTTCCGCCCAATGCCCGGGTATCCACACCCATTCGTAGCCATCGTCCCAGTAGCTTGCACCATCGGTGTAATACGGCCGATCGCCCAGGTTGATCGAGATCCCGATCGCCATGGCGTTTGGCCGCATAAGCAAGCAAACAGACAGGAGAGCCACTGTAAAAACCGCGAGTTTCATTTTCATAGTCGTTATACGTTATAAATGGTTCGTGTGAGGGCGCTTCCTTGGCCGCCTCATTCGCGACCGCCCGCACTGTCGCCTTAAACGCTGATCAAGACCGAGCCTGGGGATCGGCTATCGGTTTAAATCAAACGAAGCCCGACTTGTTCCGGCGTTCGAGAAGTTCCTGGTCGCTCAGTAATGCCCAATCAGGTGCATTCATTTCAATCTCTCAACGACTCAACCTCTCAACTTCTTCCGCTGCTTCCATTTCGCGCACGTTATCACCGAGAAAAGCGCTGTCACGTCTTCGGAGCGGGCCCGGCCGATCTGCAATTCGATGTGCCGCGTTGGACGTCGGCGTTCGCTCTGGCCCCTTTCGCGAAAAGCCTCATCGCGAAGCTTCAGATTCTCTGCCCGAAGAAATCGATCCGTGCGTTTACGTGCAAGCAGAATAGTCAGCGATGCCAAGCGATTCAGATTTCCAATTCGACTGGTCCTGTCCGTTTACCGGATGAGAGGAGCTTTTGCTCCTCTTCGGCCGTTTTGGGTATCTCAAGTGCCATGACTTTGCCTTTTTGTATTTCAAGTAATTCTGATCGGAACTCCCTCAACAACTCTTTGCGTAAATGGCTCACAGTCCCGGCAAGTTGATTGCAGATATCGGAAGCTGCCTTCTTCTGTTTCTTATCGGCAACTCGATGGTGCTGGATCAAAAAAGCGCCCAAATGTATCGCCAGAAGTAATCGTGGATCCTTCGGTTTGAAATGCTTAAGCTCATCATGAACATCTTCGAGGTCCCCGACTTCAAGTTTAGCTACCAATATCCAAAACTTCCGAAGGTCTCGTTCGTCCTGCTCTGTAATGCTTCCCAAAACAGTCTTCTCAATCTCAGCTGAACGTTCGGTAATAACTCCACACGCGACGGCGTCACGGCCCAATAGGTAGTAACCGGCAAACCGTGTCAGGGGGTGCTTATTTTCCTGGTCGACAATCTTCATGAAAAGCTCCTTCGCCTTCGAGAGACCATCGATCACCCACGGCAATATTTTCGCCTTATCCTCCGTGTGCATGAGATAACATGCTTGCAACGCAAGCCCGGTAGTTAATGACGCCGAGTACAGCTCGCCGATTCTTCTGGACTCACACGCCTTCATAACTCTGTAGAAAGCTGCGCTATCCCCCGGACGCTCTCCGAAAAAAAACACAATAGCCCGTTGCCACCAATCTTCAGAAATAACACTCTCAAGAAACGCCACATCCGGGATTCCCCGACCTGCAAAAAATTCTTGCAGAAGATGATGTCGAAATTCCACTCGACCCCCAAACATCCGGAACAAGCCCGATTTGTTTAGGATTTCATCTGTCAGCTGAGCGATGTCCGCCTTGTGGCCACGACTAATAAGCTCAGTTTGCAAAAGATACTCGAATTCGTCGAAGCTCAGACTTGTTTCCTGCCGTCGATGAACCTCGAAGGCGATTTTCTTCAGCAAGAAGTCTTTTAGTGGTCCGTGATATTGTTGGCCCAGGTTTTTCGCTGCGTTCCATCGCCCAAGCATCCACTCGGTGTACTTCTTAAACAGCTCAGTGATGTTAGCTGGAATATCTCGACGCGAATAATCCGACGTCGCAGCGAAAACCGTTACGAGTAAAGGATTCAACTCCATTCCATGCATTTCCTGCAGACGACGAAGAATCTCTTTGCCTTGTTCGGCAGGTAACGACTGCTTTTTTTCGAAGCGAACGATAATTTGCTGTGCTTGCTTGTAGTCGATCGGAAACAATCGGAATTTCGTAAAGTCATCAATCTCGTCCATGGTTTCAATGAATGAGTAGTCGCGAGTTGTGACGATGACTTGGCATTTGGGATACGCATCATGAAATTCGCGCGCCTTTCGAAGAATCTCGACGCGCGCAGCGTCGTCACTCACTTCATCAAAAGCGTCAATTAAAACTACAACTCGACCCGCTGAAAGGTCGTCCGTCGTGAAGCTTGTCCGCGATGTTTGATGAACCAATCGCGCCGCGGCCGCAATAGAAACATCAAGCAATGTCTGTTGACGTTGGTCCCAAATTTCACTCGCGCGAAGGAGAATCGGGATCCTTATATTCTTACCAGACTGTAAAGCTCTAACAGCCAACACATAGGCAAGCCTCTTAATAGACGTGGACTTTCCTGAGCCTGCGCCCCCTATAATAAGTATTAGCCGCTCGCTTCGACTAAGGATTCCGGTAACCGGAAGATCTTCAAATTTCGGAACTAGTTCGACGGTTCCCTTGATCTTCTTCGGCTTGAGCGCTGTGCGGTGTAGTCTTAGGGGAACAAACATCGCGTCAGTGGCGGCGTCTTCAATCGATGTATCCGAAACTAAATCCGCTAGTACCTGATCAGACTCTGGATCTTCCACGAGTGCCTTGATAGCTCGGAGGTAAGGCAGCTGATCAACGTCGATGCCCAACCAAACTTCCGGCATAACCTCATCGATCTTCGGGATAAGTTCATCGGAATCCAAAAAGACCAGTCGAGGGTCTTTTATCTCGTCGACAATGTGAGAACGTGCGCTGTCATTAATCTTCCCACTGGTGCAAAGAAACACTTTAGTTGGAAGCAACTTGGTCTTACTCGCGAGAAAGGGGATTTTAGTCGCCAGAGCCGTCCCCAATTGCGTTATAGCGGTGACAACATTCTCCGTCGATTTCCCCGACATGTTAAGCGATCCTTTCTTCGTCTGGACGGCGTAAACATCCATCATACCAAGCAGATCCTGATGAATAAAAATTGCATCCTTTCCTTTTTCGAAAGGACCGCACATGTCTCTTCCATCTTTTAAACCCTGTCGAAGAAACAATGGGCGAACCACCTGATCACGAAAATCGTCCTCAGACAGGGTTCGAAGGAAGCGTTCCTTTTTGAACCGTGAAATCATTTCGGGCTTTGAGGAAGGCAATGCATGCATATTCTGAGGGGCGAAACTGAATCTTGCTGAACGTAGCATGCGATTCAATACCCTTGAAGTTTAAAATCGAAATCTGAAGACAAAATCGCAACGCGGCGGCGTCTTTATTTGAATCCAAGCGCGCTCGTTGGCGCATCCCAATCCACTTGGATCTGCGGCTGAGACAGCCGACACTACAGTTCAGACGACTTCGACAGCGATTTGTCGATCTTGGTGACGCCGAGGCGATGATGTGATCGATTGACAAGTCGCCGAAGTGGTCTATAGAGAGGACCCGTTCGCCGCGGCGAATGGTCGTCAGAAGTCCGCGCGTCCCCATTAAAGGCTAGCGCGCCGGGGCTGTTCCGAACCGAAATAAAGCCGTATTCCTACGGCTTTCGGCATCGAGAATGGCGTGCTCCACCCGAGACTCGACAACATCGGAGCAGCGCTGGAACACCATGAAGCTATTTTACACAGTCATATTTTTGTTATCGCTAGCGACGACCGCTTTCGCGCGCGAAGAGTCAATCCTTGCCCGCGTGACCGGTTATTGGGCGAGTGAGGGCTCTAAGTTCGCCAGTACCGGCGGACGATTGCGCCCCGGCCATTGCGCCGTCGATCCGAAACGAATTCCGTACGGCAGCAAAGTCGTTTTTCCCGATGCAGTCTGCACCGCGGTCGATACCGGAACGGCGGTCGTTAGTCGCAAAGCCGCGCGCCTATGCGGACGGACCGCGAGCCAACTCAAGGCCATCGTGGTGGACCGATATTTCGAGACGAAGCGAGAGGCGGTCGCGTGGTCGAACGCGCATTCCGAATTCATGATGCTTCGAATTGTTCCAGCCGGAGCTCGCTCAGAACCAACCGAGCCATAGCCGGGCATCAGATGCGTCTGGCGGTGGCAATTTGATTTGGCTGTCGTTGAGTTTCGTCTTCCGCTAATCGTCGGGGAATGATTTCACCGGCTGCAGATAATCGCGGAAGCAGATGGTTATTTGTCGTTGAGGTCGCAGTCGTCGCCGCCATTTTTTGCCTCGACTGGCGACACCTTCTTCCACTCAGCAAAACGCCGTTTCTTTTTGTCCTGGGCTGGATCTCGCTGCGCGTGCGCGGACAAGGTTGGAAGGACGTTGGATTCCGGATCGCCCCGAATTGGCTGATCCTGCTTGTGATCGGATTGCTCGTCGGAATCGGAATGGAAGCGCTCGAGTTGTTCGCGACGCAGCCGGTACTAACAAACGTGCTCGGGAAAGGGCCGGACCTGAGCCTGCTGAATTCATTAATCGGTAACGTGAAGGTGTTAGTCGTCGCGCTTGTCCTCGCCTGGGTGCTGGCGGCGATCGGCGAGGAAATCGTTTGGCGCGGCTATCTGATGAATCGCATGGCAGGAGTCGTCGGCGGGTCCAATGGAGGGTGGATAATCAGCTTCATTCTCGTGACCATCCTCTTCGGTTTCGTTCACTTTCCCCAAAGGCGTCACCGGCATTACCGAAAACATCATCGACGGCGCGATTCTCGGACTGCTGTATCTGGCCACCGGTCGCAATCTGCTAGCGCCAATCATTGCCCACGGCATTCAGGATACCGTCGATGTTCTGCTCATCTACTCCGGCCACTATCCCGGAATATGAGTCTGATTAAGAAATAAAGATTAAGGCGCTTCTTACAGTCGGAGAGGCGCTTACAGCTGAGATCGCGGCGCGATTCTGGACAGGTACGGAAACGGCTGTAAATAGGTAGAGATGAATACGATCAACGCGCCAGTTCGCGCCGTTCGCCGCGGCGAACAGGCTGCATAAAGGCTCGTTCGATCTCGCCAAGTTGGAGCCCGCAATTTCGCGGCACCCCAGTGGTCGAATCTCACGACGCGCGGGTTTTTGCGCCGGTATCCCGAACCGCATTCGGGAATCACACCTAAAAATTTAGAAATTTATGAAACCAACACCTCAAATCAGTCACAACCAGCACGGTTCCCGGAGTTTTCCGTTAACGGATTACAACTATGTTCCGACAGCGGAAACACAAACAGGGTCCGCCGCCGGCCGGCCTGCCCGGAAGTTGCCCGCCTTCCACAAATTAAGCAGCGGATTCTTTGGCGCCGAAGCATACCGGGATTACGTGACTGAATTTTTAGTCTTCAGCGTGATCGGAGTAGTCACAACCTGGCCGATTATCTCGATGATTAGCGCCGTGACTCGCCTGGTCAGGAATTACTGATCCTGCGGCCGCCACGGCCGCCACTGCCGCCACTACAGCTCAGATGACTTCGACGCCTTCAGAAGCGGTGCGTTGGGTGTAAAGTTCGCTTAGGCGCTTAGTCATTGGGCCGACTTTGCCGTCGCCCACGGTGCGATTGTCGATCTTAACAACGCCGGCGAGCTCGCCCATGGTGCCGGTGCAAAACATTTCATCGGCGCCGTAAATATCGACCGGCGATAAATCCGCTTCCACACAGCGGATTTTCTCGGCGGCGGCGATCTCAATCACCGTTGCGCGAGTGATTCCTTCCGGGCAGGCGACGACCTTGCTGGTGGCCAGATCGCCTTTGCGCACAATGAAAACGTTCGTCGCGTTTGTTTCGGCCACGAATCCATTGCTGTCGAGCATGAGCGCGTCGTCGGCGCCGGCGTTGTTGGCTTCGATCTTGGCCAGAATCGAATTGAGCAAATTGGCGTGATGAATCCGCGGATCGAGAACCTCAGGTGTCGGCCGCCGCGCCGTTGAGGTGATCAATTTGAGACCATCTTTCGAATAAACTGGCGCTTTGTGCTCGGCGAGAATGATCAACGTCGGCCCACTTTGATTGAGGCGCGGGTCCATGCCGGAAGTGATTTTCACGCCGCGGGTAAGCGTGAGGCGAATATGAACGCCGTCGCGCATTTTGTTCGCGGCCAGAGTGCGCTTGATTTCATCGACAATCTTTTCGCGCGGAGGAATCTCTGCGAACGATAGGGCGCGCGCTGAGCGCTCCAGGCGGTCGAGGTGCTCCTGCAATTTGAAGATGCGTCCGTTGTAGAGACGCAAACCTTCCCAGACGGCATCACCGCCTTGCACCGCGGAATCGAATGGACTGATCCCGGCCTTATCGCGATGCACCAGCTGACCGTTAATGTTTACGGTCAGGTCGCGGTTCTTGGGATTAAATTTCTGCAGCATCTAAATCATCTCGCACAACGTCCACTAAGGACACAAAGGAAAAGTTTTAATTTCAATAGCGTTGTGACCGTTGTGTCCTCCGTGCGAGGCCTCTTAATGCAATCGGTGCTGGTAAAGTTGTTTGTAGCATTCGCGGCATTGCTCATAAATTTCGCGGAGACGATCCGGCACAATGCCCTCTTTTTGCTGATACGGTTGGAACGATGTCGATCTTGCCACGTCGTCGTACCAGTATTGTGCCCAGATCCCGTCGGTGTCGCGCAAGCCGGGCGGCCAGGAGAGCATCGCTTGATCAAACTCGACTCCGACTGCGTCGCAAAGAAGTCGCAGTGTTCGCTCGGGATTTTGCAGAACATCCATTGCGTCAATCACCACAGGAACCGAGTTCGATTGTTCTCGGACGAAATCGAAAATTTTCTGCTGCTGGACAAAGCCAAGGTCTTCTAGCGTCGGCTCGGGATTCTTTTTGATGTAGGAGAGGATCACTTCGCGCGGGTCGCGGATGAGAAAGCAGTTCGTAAGATCGACAATCCATTGTCGGTCGATCTCGGGCAGCAAATGGTGCGTCATCTGTTTCTGATAAAAGATCTTCTTGCCCGTCGGTGTACTAAGGCCCCTCCCACATTGTTCGACGACTTTTCGCCAATCGGTTTCGCCTTGCGCGATGATTTCCTTGGCGCCGGGATGCTTCTTGCCGGTTCTCTCTAAATAGAATGCGTAAAACGGCTCATCGACCACGACCGCGTCTGCTCGATTTCCCCACGCGCGCATCATGGCGGTGGAAATATTTCGCGGCCCCGACCACATGGCGATGCGAATTGGCCTCAATGCGTCTGGCATCGACGGAGCCTAAATGAAATCAGACCCGCGCTCGCGGATTAATTACGAAGAAAATTTTCCGTAAACTGCGATGAGCGGATAAAAGCAGCGATACTTGCTGTGGTAATCGCTAACGAAGCCGTCCTTGGTCCGGATCTCGACGTGGCCGCGAGTTCGGTCGCCATAAACCAGCACCGCACCGAGCGGAGCCGCGTACGGATCGCGGATCGACAATCGTCTGAAGCCGTAATCGCGGACCAATTCCTCGCCGGCTTCGGCGGCATACGCGGTCTTGGGATAGGAATTGATCACACCGGCCGAAACCAGCGCCTCTTTTACATAATGCCAGCAATGCGCGCGGGATTGCGCGGTGGACCGTTCCTCCGCCAGAGTGGCCGCGCGCGCGAGCCGCGGGTCGAGACGCGGATCGATTTTCGCAAACGGATGCATGATCGGTCGCAGCCAGTAATGGCGAATGATGCGCACCGAGGTCGTTCGGCCGGACAAATCCTTGTAATAAAATTTTGAAGTCGATTCCTCCAAGCCTGCCGCTCGAACTGCATTCGCCGAAAGAGCGAGCCCGCAACCGCAAAGAAGAACCGATAGGGTGAGTCGTCCCACGGGGCCTTTTTATCGCAAGGAACGTGCCAGGGTGACAAGCGTTTTCTCGGAGCAATCGCTCCGACCGAAATTCGCTTGAACCGAATCGGCCGCTAGCTCGATCGCCAATTACGACTTTGCGTAAACGCCGATCAGCGGGCGGGGGGATGGGATTTTGGAGCGAAAATCACTCACGAAACCGTCTTTGGTCCGAAGCTCCACATGGCCGGCGGCTCTGCTGGCGCCGTAAACGAGCACCGAACCCACCGGCGCTTTGTATGGATCGCGCACCGGCAGCTTTTTGAACCCGTAGCTCTTCACAAGCTCCTGGCCGGCCTCTTTCGCATAAACCGTTTTCGGATACGAGCTGATGATCCCGGAAGCGACGAGCGCCTCTTTCACGTAATGCCAGCATCGCTCCCGCGAATGCGCATGCGCCCGTTCCTCGGCGATCGTTGCCGCCCGCATCAATTTCGGATCCATCGAATGGTCCACTTTGGCCAACGGATGAACAATTTTGTTCGGGTAAAATCTGGAGACAATCGGCGCTGACTGCATGTTTCCACGCGTATCTTTGTAAACAAAATGCGATTTCGAGGAAACCAACGCCTGGCCCTGAGCAGAGGCGGCTGCGAACACGATTGAACCGGCGATAACGATAAGATGAGAGGGGCGGGGACTGATTTTCGGCATAAAGAGTGCCCCATATCGTCGCAAGTTGCAGACCGCGCAACTGGTTTTCTCAGAAAATCTTGATTTTTTTTAGCCGGTTGATCGACGACTGTCACACGCGAACGGTGGCCGTTAGAGTTTCAGAGTCTCCTGCTCGGCTGCGGGAACCATTGACGAGAATTTTTTCACGAGTTCATCGAGTTTGGCGATGTAGTAATCGACATTCTCATCGCGATTTTTCAGGTCAAACTCGGAGGCAAGCTTGGCCGCTTCGTAGGCCGCGACTTTCTTCGGCGTCGCCTTGATGTAGTAGCTGATCTGATCCCCGGGGCGGTAATTGCGGCCGCTAGCCAGAGCGAGCTCGTAAGCCGCCGCCCGATTGCGGGCCGAGCCGGCTATTTTTTGCCGGTATTTCTCCAGCGAATCCTGGAGCGTGTCGGTCTTCATCAACATGTCGATGTTCCATTCCTGCTTGCGGATGCTTTGCTCGAATTTTTCCCGCAATTTAGTGATCGCTTCCGGTTTTCCTTGCATCAAGAGCCTGATCATTTCCTCGAGAAAAACGCGCTGGAATTTCTCCAGCCCGCGCGATTTAAGCGCGCCACCTTTGATAATGACCTCGCCCTCTTTCGTTAGCAGCGCGTAGTTCTTCGCCTTGTAGCTAAACATGGCGTCGAATTGTTCGTCGAACTCGACCTCGATGCCCGGCGGCAATTCCTTCGCCAGACCTTTGCGCAACTCGTCGATGTCGATCTTTTCCGGCGGCACGAAATAAATCCCATCGGTGTCGACCTCGATTGCTTGCGCGCCCTGCGCGTTGAGCCAGTCGATCATCTTTTTCAGCAAGTCGCGCCCGATCTGGGTGACCCGGGCCGCGGCGTCGAAGTCGGCAAAATTTCCCTGCGCGAAACCGAGGTATCCGTAGAAGCTGTTGATCAAAATCTTGAACGTGTTTTGGAGCGCGTGGAAATAGCGCTGCTCTTTTGGATTTTTCGCCGCGCGCATTTGCGCCTTCGCTTCCAGCCGGAACTGGCGGAGATCGGTGAGCAAGTGGCGGAAAATTTGCAGCCGGTCGGTGTTGGGAAAACAATCGAACGCGAGCATGATCGAGGGATAAAGCGAGGCCACATCGCAATGCCAGACGTTGCGGGCGACGCCGGTGAAGAAGATGTCGGTGTAACCGCCCTCGAACCCGCGCACCATCGGCATTTCCGGAATGGAATGGCGTTGCCGGAAATATTCGCGTAGCAAAAGCGCGTTGATGCGGGTGGCGTTACCGCGCACGATCACGTCCTGATAATTGTAAGGGAAAATCTGGGCCTGGATGAAATAGCTTGGACTGAGCAAATCGGCCACGGCGCGGGTTTCTCGGACCGCGCACAGCGCGCGCTCGCGAAATCTTTCGTCATTATCGATGTACGCGCGCTGCAATTCTTTTCCGGTCAACGCGGAAAGCTCTTCGCTGTCGCAAAAACCAAAGTGCCGCGCGACGTCAAGGCGCTCGAAGCCGGAAAGCGTGCGCATGCCCACATCGTAAAATTGCGCCAGCAAAAATGTGTCGACGAAATGCCGGCCATCGATCGTGAACTTTGGATAATCGATCGTCTTCTCCGCGATCTGGAGGCGCGATGGACGCGAGCGCAGAAATCCGCCGCTCCGTCCCCAATCAAGTTTTGTCTTCGCCTTCTTCGCGCGCGCGACCAGGTAAGGCAGATCGAACCGAAACAGGTTGTGACCTTCGATCACATCGGGGTCTCGTTCCTTGATCAGATTCGTCAGGCGCTTGATCGCGGCATGCTCGGACTCTTCGACATTTTTTGGATCGACAACGATGAGTTCTTCCCAGCCGCTGTTATCGGAAAGCGCGATGCTCATGATGTGATCGGCGGGACCGGCATCGGCCACGCCGGCAACAGGCTCTTCGAAGGAGAGCACTTCGAGCTGCAGCCGTTTCAGTTCTTCGAACGGCAAACCTTTGAACAAAGTGCGCCCCGTCGCGGTGAGATAATGTTGCACCGGATCGGTGAAGGCGAAGAAATCGCGCCCCGCGTTTTTGAGGCCGTTGCGCAGCGCAATCAGTTCCTTCCAAATGTCCACTGTAACTCGCCAGCCGTATTTGAGATCGCCGGCCAGCTTTTCTGCTTCAATGCCAAGATCGACAACGTCGGAGTCGGCCCAAACGAACGGGTGGAACGGCTCGACCTCGGCCACGGTCGCTCCATCTTTTTCCCGGCGATAAACTTTGACCGTGCCGGTGTCGCCCAGCTCGATGGCAACGATCCGCGGCGTCGGGTCCGCGCCGAAGAGCATCGTGTTTTTTTCGAAATCCATCGCAGATCAAGAGAATCCGAAAAATCAATTAGGAAAGCAGGAAAAGAGGAACTCCGAGCCGGAGTGGCAGTAATCTGGAAACCAAGAATCATGAAGAGAAAGCAATTGTAGGGCAGGCCCATGGCCTGCCGCATTAAATCGATAACCGGAGCGGTTGCCCTGCAACGTGCTCTGCGACTATAAGTGAGGAATGAAGATTCGTTCGTTGTCGATCTTGATCTTGTCGATCCTCGGTGCGCGTTTCGCGTTGGCGCAGGAGATGACGGCTGAAAAAGCTGCGGTCAGCGAGCTGCCGTCGTTGCTCGCGATTTACAAAGACATTCACAGTCATCCCGAGCTTTCCGGCCATGAAGAGAAAACATCTATGTTAATGGCGAAGGAACTGCGCGCTGTCGGCTGCGAAGTCACGGAGAACTTTGGCAAATACGATAACCCAAATCTCAAATGCTATGGCGTCGTCGGCATCATGAAGAACGGCACCGGGCCAACCGTTCTGGTGCGTACCGATATGGACGCGCTGCCGGTCGAAGAAGACACCGGCCTGCCTTATGCCAGCAAGGTCACGACCAAAGCTGACGACGGCAGAGAAGTTCATGTCATGCATGCGTGCGGCCACGACGCACACATGTCGGCGTTCATCGGAACCGCGCGGGCGTTACAACGACTGAAAGATCAATGGTCGGGAACGATCATGTTCATCGCGCAACCGGCCGAGGAAGCCGTCGGCGGAGCGCGAGCAATGCTGAAGGCCGGGCTTTACAATCGTTTCGGCAAACCCGATTTCGCGCTCGGCTTTCACGACAAGTCCGATCTGCAGACCGGCCACATCGGCGTCACCGAAGGTTACACCTACGCCAACGTCGATTCGGTAAACCTCACCGTTCGTGGAATCGGCGGCCACGGCGCGTATCCGCACCGGACGAAGGACCCGATTGCGCTCTCGGCCGAGATCATCAATGCGCTGCAAACGATTACGAGCCGCGAAAATAATCCCCTCGAACCGGTCGTGGTGACAGTTGGATCAATTCACGGTGGCACCAAGCACAACATCATTTCCGACGAAGTAAAAATGCAGCTCACCGTGCGCACTTATAAATCCGAAGTGCGCGACCGCGTGCTCGCCGCGATCGATCGGATCACCAAGGGGTGCGCTACGGCGGCGGGAATTCCACCTGATCGCGCGCCGATTGTAGAAGTATTGAAGGATGAGTTCACTCCAGCGACCTACAACAATCCTGATTTAACCAAGCGATTGGTCGCGGTCTGGAAAAAAACGCTCGGACCAGAAAACGTTGAAATGGTCCCTCCAACAATGGGCGGTGAAGATTTTTCCGAATACAGTTTGCCGGATCATTCGATTCCGGCAGTTGATTTTCATATCGGCGCGGTCGATCCGGCAAAAATCGCCGAGTTCAAAAAAGAAGGGAAAGAATTGCCAAGCTTGCACTCGAGCAAGTTCGCGCCCGTGCCGGAGCCAACTATTCGTGTCGGCATTATCGGAATGACCAGCGCAGTGCTGGAGTTGCTGAAAAAATAAGAGAGAAGGCAGTCGATCGCGTCGGCGCCTGGGTGAACAAGAACCTTTAGTCGGAAGCGTAAGCGCCGAAGGCAATCCTCCGCAAATGGGCGGACCTTATATGAGACATGGTAAACTTTCTTTCTCGGTGTTAAAACTTGCGCTCACACATGACATCCGACGAAGAAGCCGAAGCTGATCTTAACGACGGGAAAAAGCTGAAAGAACTGTTAAAAGAGATTTACCGCCTTGCACGCGGCATGACCACGCCGGGACAACGTGACTTGCACACGATGAGTGCTATTGGAAAATTTAGTGCCATTCTGATTCGAATTAGCGACAGGGCCGAAAAACAGTCCCAACGCATCATTTCCCTTACATGGGCACTAATCATTTTCACAGTAGTGTTGCTTCTGTTTGCGGCCGTTGAAACCATTCAACATTTTTGCACGCTATAGGCCCTTTGCGGCCTGAGCGACTCGGGAATCTGCTTGGATGCCGCCATAGGTTGACATCTGCTACTGAGCTGAGTGAGCGTAGCTCGTATGAACTTTCCAGAATTAGAAGAGATTCGCCAGAAATTGAGGTTTCTCGGCGAGCCTCTAAACAGTAATATGGATGATGGCGTCCGTGTTGAACATCGGGACATGGGGTTAAGGTGGGTGGATAATTTGGAAAAGAAACTCGCCGATCTCGATAAAGCTGATCATGCAGATTGAGGCCTCTCCGGCCTGAGCAGCGGGTGCGCGAAGCGCACTATTGCGAGCCGCAATAGCCAAAAGCCAGACGACAAGAGCTGCGACTCACGACCTAGCGGTACTCAGAAACACGCCGAGAACAAAGCTGCCCGCGTCTCATGACCACGGGCAGTTCTAAATTTGGTTTATAATTTCGTTTATAACTACGTTGCTCGCGCTTCGGCGGCTTGTAATTCGACTATCCAGCGCGCGAGTACATCACGATCAACAAGACTGCAATTCGTCGAGCGGGCGAGCATGAGCGCGCCGGGGGTGAAGTGGCTATTCGTGATAACCATTGCTCGGTTGCAGCGGTAGTGCTGCATACCTGCGACTGCATCGCTGATTGCGCGTCGGGAAATTCTGCTGTTGTAGCGCTTGACCTGTATCGCGATGCGCTCCGCGCCGCGTGAAGCGATGAGATCAACCCCGAGATCGCCACTGCCACCGATGATAGTGACGCTGTAGCCTTGCGAACTGAGAAGCTTCTTCAGATAAGCCTCAAACTCAATGCCTGTCATCGAATCGATGTTGGCGATCCTGATCGCGCGAAATCTCTTGTTCCGCTCAGCGAAGTAGAGCCACAAACCGACGACCAGAATCAGCCCGAGTGATACGTAAGTAACCGGTTGCGGTATGCCGATCTTGTCGTGAAGCCAGTTCGCAAAAAGAATCGGCGCTCCGACAATCAACGCCAAAATTCCAAGAGCCTCCTCGTTCTTCTTTGTTCTCGCCATTCTGCGAAGCGTTTAGATGAGGGGCACGAACTAAGTCAGCGTTCGCAGCCCTTGCAATGCTTTGGCCCGAGAGGCACTGATTTTCTTGAAATTCTCATCGTGGAGACCGCATGTCGGAGGGCAATGTGCGAACGACGGGAGCGACAGGGTAGCCGCAACAGTAACTTTCAAAAACACATTCTTCCTTTTGTCCAAATCCTGAGGCGGCTCCACACCCAGCGCGTGATACGCCTTCGTGCGATAAAATTCGAAATAACTGTAATCACACATATAGCGGTACGCCTTGTGTGCTCCATTGAATCTAAGGAACGTGCTTCCAAACAGTAGTTCCCGGGAGTTATAGAGCGAGATTCTAAAAAGCGCTGAAGAATCCGATGGGAGTCCTGCACGAGTCGGTCGATTTGAAAGTCACACAGCTGTCTTACGTCAGGAAAGTA
Source organism: Chthoniobacterales bacterium (assembly GCA_035936875.1). GTDB lineage: Bacteria > Verrucomicrobiota > Verrucomicrobiia > Chthoniobacterales > UBA10450 > DASYVQ01. Next base: position 27,664 of record DASYVQ010000060.1, on the reverse strand, counting down.
AGCATGTGGAAAGACCGGGCGCTGAACCTGCCATTCGGTTTGTCCGTCTTCGGAAACACGCACTATTATACGAGCAACGGCATTTGCCTTAGGGAAAAACGTCGTCGCGACCATTTCCTCCCAAAGACGATCCTTGTGTGCATGCAGACGATGACGCATTTCTATCAATCGATCGTGAAGCGATTGGTCCCGCTTTGATGTGAAACGTCTGAATTTGGGGTCAAGCGCCGAAACGCCTTTGTTTTGTGTGAATGACCGCGCGTAGGCCACCACGACCCCAGTCCATAATCCGAAGATTGTGTCCTCGCTACGCTGTTCCTCTTGGCCCGAAGTGGCGAGCGCGCAAAGGGCGGCAGCTTCTTTCAAATCCAACTGAGCCCAAAGTAGCGCAGTGAGCTTCTTGAATTGTCTTTTCGGCATGACTAATTTCTTCATTACACTTTCCGTAGCAGGCGCCGGACTTTCGGATGTCGTGCAAACCCTGGCAATGTTTGGAGCTGTTCGATATATCGCTTCACGTCGTACTCGCGTCCATCGGCGTGAGCAGCCTCTGCTTTCTTAATCAGGCGAAGCATCTTTTGGTAATCGTGGGCGTGATCAGCACCGGACAGTGGAACTGCTAAGACAAACGGCTGTTTGTTCCTACCGAACCAAGCTTTAAGCGGCCCAGCGGTAGCCGCAGTTCTAATTTTCGCGATCTCGGCATGCTGGGTCTCGCTGGCAATTTTCTGTTCTGCCCGTTCGAGGGCATTCATCGCTTTGGCTCGATCCCCGATTTCGATGCACATGCGCGCGACTAAACAATCCACGCTCCAATTGCCGATGTTTACTGGCGCAATCGCTTCGAGCTTTGCCAAAACGTTCGCGGCGCTGCGTTTACCATTACGAAACAAGATCAGCGCACGATTGAAGGTTGCTTCTGGATGAGCTGGATCAATGGCCAGTGCTTCGGTTAACAAAGGCATGGCTTTCTCCTTCTGTCCTAGGTCGAGCAGAGATACCGCGCGGTTATTCAGACTATCAGCGGCGACAAGAGACAAGTCTGGCGTTGGGCGACTGTATTCCTCGTGATGAACCTCCTTGTAGATGTCGATCAACCGAGCGGCAACATCGCCGAGATCACTGGGTCGGCTTTGGGGGTCCGATCGAAAGCAATTCCGAAGAATTTCGTAGAGACTCTCCGGCATCTTCGGCAACCCACGCGCTTTGAGTAACGCACGCTCGCGAAAAGCAGCGAGATGTGCTTTCGCCTGTACACCGGATTTCAGAACAAAACCTCCAGTAAACATTTCCAGAATCGAAAGACCCCAACTCCACACGTCTGCCGCTGCCGTGACTCCCATTCTCTTTTCTTGCTCAGGCGACCAATACGCCGGTGTGCCACCAGCGAATTCAGCGAACGCGCGCGATTGCGCATCTTGCCCGGCAACGCGCGCCGCTCGTGCCAATCCGAAATCAGTCAATTTCGCGGTGCCGTCGGGACTCATCAGAATGTTTCCAGGTTTGACGTCCTGATGAACGAACTGGCGCTTGTGCGCGTAATCTAACGCCCAAGCTGTTTGGATCGCAACGTCGAGCATGCGCGCGAAGGCAATTTCCTCACCGCCTCTGTAGAGTTGGTGCGTCATTATCCACTCGCGCAACGTGCCGCCTTCAACGAACTCCGCGAATACGTACGTGTGATGTTGCAGTCGCCGCAGGTAATAACATGTCGCAATATGGGGATGCAATCCGAGGTTGATCCACAAGTCGCACTCGTGCTGAAAACTTCGCTGTGTGTGCTGATTCTGTAGCAGGTTCGGCAGCGGGCATTTCATGGCGAGCAGAATGTCCCATTCCACGTGCTGTACTTTGAAGACGGCTCCCATTGCCCCTTTGAATGCCGCCAGAACACGATACTTCTCGGCGAACAGCGAACCGATCTGAGGAAAGTCACTTTTCATTCGTGGTCCAGATCGTCTTGTCTCGGTTCGTTCGGCGGGTTGGATGCCTGGCCGCCCTGTTTTCGTCGCGCTTGCCAGTCGGCGCGGTGTTTCTCGATCCAGTCGAGCATGGCCTCTTCAAAGCCTATATCTTTACCGGCTTTTTCGCTTTGGATCCGCTTGTGTTTCAGTATTTCGGCACGCTCGGCGAGAAACTCCTGATACAGCGCGGAAATCGCAGGCGAAATTTCTGATGCCTCGTGTTTGGCAGCTTCTCTTACCTTTTGCAGCATTTCGGCGGCATATCGCGCCTGTTTCGTGTGAGGAGCAAGATTCACTACACGTTCGAAGTCGGATGCCGCACGCTTTACCTTGCCCAAGCGGAAGAATGAATCGCCGCGGTAAAGAAGTGCTGTTGCATTGTTCGGCGAGCGCCGCAAAACTTCATTGGCATTCCTAATAGCAGGTCTGTACTCGCCGGACTTGTACGTGATCTTTGTTGCTAGCATCCGCGCGTCCACATATTGAGGGTCTTGCTCCTCGATTTTAACCAGGTCCAACACCGCACCGCCGACATTACCCAGTCGATATTGCGCATCCGCCCTTATTATTAAGGCGTCCTTGCTTATCGGATCGGCTGGTTTGATTTCTAAGCATTCAGACGCATCGAGAATTGCTTCCTGGAATCTCGATAGTTTGCGATTGCATTCCGCACGAACCATCAATCCCGATGCGTCCTTCGGTAAAAGTTCAAGCAGCAGGTCCGCTTGGCGTTTTCCTACCGCGTAACGTTTTGCTCGCAAAGAAGCGTCGCAGCTCTTTCGCAGCTCTGATGCGCGCTCGTCGCGAGTTGGCACGGCAATTTCGCGAACCTGTTCCGCTTTGATTTGAATGGCCGCATCAGATCTGGTTGTGTTCGCTCCTTTCAGTCGGTCGATCTGACGAACTCCTCGAATTCGCGCTAATATGCCGGACGGCGCGAGCGCTGGCGCATGCTCAACATAATGAAACCACGGCAGGCCTGCTTTCGTGTAATGTTCAGCCGAAACGGGAGTTGGCGGCGCATCACGACCAGTGATGCGCTTGAATGTGGCCGTGTCGACGATTCGGATGGTCAATCCCACGAGAGTTTCCTGATCCCAGGTCTGATAACCGTACTGATCTTCAAAAATCTGCTGTCGAATTGATCCTCCGGCCGCAATACCCATTTCAATGTCATCCTCTGGTCTGTGCTCGCGAGGTGCTGCGGGCATAAAGCGAATATCCCCTCTTTGGACACGCTTCTGAAACTCCTCGCGCTGTTTCCTTGCTGTCTCGCGCGCCGCGAGCTCTTTCATCCGACGCTCGACAGCTTGCGGGTCTTCATCCGAAAACTGTCCTTCGCGTGCGTCGTAGACACCAATCTGAATTCCGCCAAATCGAGCCTCGTCTGTGACTTGTTCTTCGACGGTGTATCCTTTGCCTAACGGCATCGCGATAAATTGTTTGACGCGTCCATTCAGCGAATTGATTCCGTCGAGCCATTTTTGGTCGGGGATGACGATGTAGTCTTGTTTGTGAGGGCGAATCGTATTCGTGAACTCCTCGCCCGTGACCGCGTTAATATTGCCAACCGCGATTTTTGCGGCCGCTGGATGCCACTTGAAACCCGAAAACTCTAAGAACATCGCTTCTCGCTGATGCATCGGAATAAAAAAACCGCCTTCCTCTAACCAATGGCGCGGGACCTTATCTGCGTAGTCCTGAACCCTGAATATCGGATATGGGTCCTTGAATCCTGGCGGCAACGGATAGTCTTTTCCGTCCTCTGGCACTCTTAGCGTTCTGCGGAATGTAACTGAGAAAAACCGCCCGACGCGAAGCTGGTTCTTATCGATTACAACCTTTGCGGATTGCCGCAGCGAAGAGCGATTCAGAAAGAGTGCAGCCGCCTCACGAATCACCATCACGATGCGCGGTGCATCCAAATCTTTGCCGGCTTGGGGAAGTTGCGCTGCAGCAGAAATCAGTTTTTGACGCGCTGAGCCTGCGAGACAGGAATCGCCAGCTCGCGAGAGCACTTTGTATAGCGAATCTGCAAATGTTACGGAGTCGTAGTCGTCACACGCCTTGCGTATGCGATCTGCTTCGCGCTCGGCAAGAATTACAAGCTCGCTTAATTCTGGCTGCGCTTCAGCAATCGCCCAGAACACTTCGACGACGAGTGCACCAACCGCTGGGAATTCGACCGCATCGGCGGCGGCGGTTAATTTCGCCAATAAAGTCTCAACTGATTTAATCTGAGTAGTTGGCATACTATCCTCTTACGGCTCAGCCCGGAATCCGTACACCGGCGGGAACTACTTTTCTTGCTCACCCGCCGGTTTCGAAGCCAAGAGTCCTTTCGAATCGATTCCGCCGTATCCTCGTTCTGCTAAGAATGAGCGCACTTGCCGCAACGCTGGCTGGGCCAGTTTATAAACACCTTGTTTCGAGATGCCGAGTTCACGGCCAATCTCTTCGTACGTTCTACCAGATCGGATTGATTTAAGCACAATCTGAAGTCGTTGCGGTAGCTGGCCGATAGCCTCTCTAAGAATCCGAGCCGATTCTGAACGCCGCGCTGCAAGGCGCACATCGACAGTCTCGTCTGCGTACTTCGATTCTGGTTTTGTCGATTCGTCGTCGGACGGGGTAGAATAGATCGACACCGGGAAGACCTCCGCTCGGCGGACCTGCTTCTCATAAAAATCGTTCAGGCGATTCCGTATAGCTGTGGAGGCATACGACACAAAATTGCCCCGCGCTGGGTCGAAAGAACGAGCGGCGCTTAAAAGCGCAACTCGTCCTTCGGACACAAGCTCATCGTGCGACGCATTCGGAATGTTGTAGTATTCGAGCGCGATCGTCTCAACAAGCGGCAGATAAGTCTCGGCGAGACGCAAGACGTTGTCGTTTTTCTCGGCGGACTCACTCATTCGCGTACGGCGAATCTTATCACGCGCGTGGCAGGCGTGTCTGCTCGCGTTTTTCGCGCGCTGTTGCCTCTGTCAGCCCCAGAGTTCTCGAGTCGGCATCTCGATCTTTCCGTTGTGCGAAGAATCTGTAGTTCGTTTCAAGCCAGTAGCCAAAAGGCAGGAAGCGCGAAGACGCTGAGGGATCTCACAGTGGGCCTTGGATCACGCTTTGGGCCATTCGTGCGACTGACATGATTTTGCGAGATCCCTCATCCCGCAGTGGCGGGATTCGGGATGACATCGCCGGTAGCGATGTCACTTTACCCGAATATTTTTCCGGAGGAAGGTCGGGACATCGAGGTCCTGACCTTCCACGATCGTCGGCTCGCTTTTTTCAAAGCGTCCGCGAGTGACCGGTTCGAATTGCAAGACTTCCTGCTTGGCTTGCGCTTGTTTTTCCTTGGCCGGCTTCGGTTCTTTCACAGGCAGCGGTTTTTTCTTTGGGACAATCAAGCGGGGCATGGCCACAGGCTTTTTGATCGCAGGAAATGGCAGCGGCGGCGGCGGTGTTTCCTCAGGCGCTGGCTGCTTGAACGGAATGAGATCGCCAGCTGGCGACTCTTCCGCGACCGGGTCCGGTAAGATGTCGATCTTAGCTGGTGGTTCGGAAGGCTGCGGTTCTTCCCAAATCGGTGGAAGCGGCTCCGGGATCGGCTCGCTTGCCACAAACTCACTTTGCGGCGCGATCTCCTCTTCAGCCGCGAGCGAGCTGATGATCGTGACGCTGAGACGGTTTCCCATTCGTCCATCGACGGCTGTTCCAAAAAGAATTTGGGTGTTATCGCGCACGTGTTTCCCAAGTTCCTGCATTAGGATTTCTACTTCCGACAAGGTCATGCCCGGACCCCCCGCAACTTGCACGAGCACGTGAGCTGCGTCTGCCAGCATCCGGCCGCGATCCATGAGTGGATTTTTCAGCGCCTGGGTAAGCGCATCGTGGGCGCGGTTGTCCGAATCGGATTCGCCAAAACCGAAAAGGCAACGGCCGTTCTGACTGCGCAATGCCGCGAATAAATCGTCGAAACCGATGCGAATGAGGCCGGGCCGCTGAATCAAATTCACAATCGAGCGCGCGCTTTGACTGATCGTCATGTCAGCAACGGCAAAGGCCTGGTGAATTCCGGCTTTGGGCGCGACCATGTCGCCCATCCGATCGTTCTCGAAGCAGATCACGGCGTTGGCAATTTCGTTGAGCCGGGAAAGAGTCTCCTGCGCTTGAACCGCGCGGCGTTTTCCTTCGAAAGAAAATGGCAGCGTGGCAAATACGATGACGAGCGAACCGGCCTCACGCGCGAGTTGCGCCACCACCGGCGCCGCGCCCGAGCCGGTGCCGCCGCCGAGACCCGCACAAATAAAAATCAAGCGCGCGTCGACCAGCGCTTGCCGGATCTCATCGGCCGATTCGATGGCGGCCTGGTAACCAAGCTCCGGATCGCCGCCGGTGCCGAGACCGCGCGTCACGGCGCGGCCAATTTGAACTTTGTGCGCCGCCACCGAACTGGCGAGCGATTGCACGTCGGTATTGATGGCCACGAGATCGGCCCTTTCCAAACCATCGAGCACAATGCGATCGAGCGCGTTCGAGCCGGCGCCGCCCACGCCGACCACTTTGATCGGAATAATTTCCTCCTGCCGTTCCGGCAAACTGTAATTCTTGCTGAGTTGGATCATTTCGCTGTTCCGTTGTCGATGTTGGGATTGTCGATCTTGTTCATCGCATTCCGCTGAAAAATTTTCCAAAGATTCTTCCAATCCCACGCCCCCGCGGCCGATCTGCTTGCACAGCCTGCGCGTATTTGATCAAACCGATGGCGGTGGAAAACTGCGGGTTCTCAAACGCCGACGTGAGCCCCGACATGGTTTGGGCATGCGCGACGTGCGCGGGCATTTCAAAAATTTCTCCGGCGAGATGATCGATGCCATTAAGAAGGCTGCATCCCCCGGTGATGAAGATGCCAGCGCCGGTGTAATTAATGAACGATTCTTCTTCGAGTGTGCGTTTGAGCAGCTCAAATACTTCCCCCACTCGCATGTGAACGATAGTGTTCAACGTTTCGCGCTCGATTTCCTTGCCGGCGAAACCGGAATCGTCTTTCAATAAAATTGTTTCGCCGGGCAAACAATTCCCGAGGATGCAGCTTCCTTCCTCGATTTTTAGTTTTTCGGCGCGCGCCATCGGGATGCGCAATCCCATCGAGACGTCGTTAGTGACGTGATCGCCGCCGACCGCGAGCACGCCGCTCTGTTTCACCGCTCCATCGACATAAAGAATGTAATCGGTCGTGCCGCCTCCGATATCGATGACGAGTGCCCCCAGATTTTTTTGGTGCTGCGTCAGCACCACTTGGGCGGACGCGAGTGCGCTGAAGACGACGTCCTCGACATCAAGCGGCAATTCTTTGACGCACCGGATGGTGTTTTGGATGCGGGTGCGCACGCCGTGGATGATGTGAAAATCGGCTTCCAGTTTTTGTCCGAGCATTCCGACTGGACTGAGCACGCCGTCCTGTCCATCGACATGGTAATGTTGGATGATCGAATGTAGGAAAGCGTTGGGCGCAGGAATGCTCACTTCGCGCGCGCTGATCTTCACGTCCTCGATGTCTTGATCGTCGATCTCGTCGCGATCTTCCGGCAGAAGGACGCAACCGCGATTGTTAAAGCTTTGAATGTGCGACCCGGCCGCGGCGACATAAACGCTGCGAATCATGACGTCGCTCTTTTGTTCGGCGTCGACCACGGCTTCGTGGACGCATTTCATTGCCGTCTCGAAATCGACGATCTCGCCTTTGCGCACGCCGCGCGACGGCGCCTGGCCGACGCCAAGAATTTTAATCGTGCCGTCGGGGCGGCTCTCGCCAACCACGACGCAAATCTTCGACGTGCCAATTTCGAGGCCCACCATTAAATCGCTGCTCGCCATTTGCGTTAGTTCTTCTTGAAAGGTTGAAGTGGAACCGCGCGGCGGACCGGCGTCGGTGATGGGTTGACGTGCGATTGAGCGGAGGACGGCGACGGCTTGGTTTTCTCCGGCGCATGCACCGGTATCGCTTTCATGATCCGCGGCGCTTCGGCGGGTTTGATTGTTTCGTTGATCACTTCAGCCGCCGGCTTTGTAAACGTGACCGGAATGTTTCGTTGCGCCAGCAGGTTGACGGTCGCGAGTTCGCGCTTCGAGTCGTCCGAGTAAATGAGGAATTGTTCGAGGCGCTGCAATTGGGTATCGAGATTATCGAAGCCAAAGGTGACGCGAGTGTGGTTCTTATCGGTCACGATCAGGCAGTAACCTTTGGAAACGTCGATTTCGCGGACCTGAAAACGTGTTTGCATGAAGCTGCGCGTGCTCAAGCGCAACAGCTCGAGCGCCGCTTTAGCTTCGAACGATTCGACGGTCTTGCCAGGCTCGAGCGATTCGCTCGCGCATCCCGAAATGAGCGGCAGTCCCAAATATTCCGGCAACAATTTCTTCTCTTTCATCAAAACTCCGCGTCCGTCCACTAGAAAAGCAGCGTCGGAAGCAAATGGATCGGCGATTTGTTTTTCACCGGTAATCCAGGCAATCGGTTTGCGCTCGATTACTTTGATGTCGATTTCAGCCGGCAATTTGCGCACGATCTGGACTTCATCGACCTGCGGCAATTGCTGCAACTGGTCGTGGGCCCGCGCCAAATTCACCGCGAAAATATTTTCGCCTTCATGCACATCGGCCGTTTGCAAAATTTGCTCGCGCTGCAAAGTGCCGTCGGTCTGCACTTCGATTCGACTCAATTGATAATCCGGATTCTCGAGGAAGAATCGTTTTGCCCCCGCGCAGGCGCCGAAATAAATGCCGAGGCAAAGCGCGAGGACCAGAGCGACCTTCGAAAGAAGAACAAGAACGCGACGATTGCGGTACTGCGTGGCCGTGCGCGACCGAACTTTTACGTCGAGCAGATGTTGCTGCCGCCGTTGCCGGACATTGGAGAGTCGCTGATTTCGCGGGCGCGGCCGTTTCTGAAAACGTCTCATTTTGCGGCTCGCTCCGTTCTCGCGCGTGACAGCTCGATGATCCGCACACAAAGATCGACATAGTTGATTCCGGCTGCGGCTGCTCCTTCCGGAAGCAAACTCGCCTCCGTCATTCCGGGAATTGTGTTTGCTTCCAGGATGAAGGGTTCGCCGTCTTCCGAGAGAATCGCATCGACCCGCGAATAAACCTGTAACCCAAGCGCGCGATGCGCTTTCAAGGCGAGCGATTGAATCTGCTTCGTTTTCTCATTGTCGATTTTTGCCGGACAAACGTGTTCCGCGCCGCCGCCCGCCTGCGGATTGAGAAACGGGTACTTGTTCGTGAAATCGTAAAAGCCGCCTTTTGGAATTATCTCGAGAATAGGCAAGGCTTGATCACCGAGGATACCAATCGTCAATTCTCGGCCGGGCACAAATTTTTCTATCAACAATTCTTCATCGTACTTTGCGACCTCGGCCATGGCGGAATCGATCTCGCGTTCGTTTCTCACGATCACAACGCCGACGGTCGAACCCTGGCGCGGCGGCTTCACCACAATCGGGATCGGAATGGTGGGGCGCTGTCCCGACTTCACAACTTGCCAGTCCGGCGTCACTACATCGTGCCGGCGGAATTTTTCTTTCGACAAGATCTTATCAAAGGCGTTCCGGCTCGCGTCTACGCCATCACCGGTGTAGGCCATACCGCGAGCTTCGAGGATCTTCTGCAACTGACCGTCTTCGCCGAAAGTTCCGTGAATCGCGATGAAGGCAAGATCGACATCGTTTGGTAATTGGAAATTCTCGTCCCGAACATCGACATCGACGACATCGACGCCTAACGAACGCAGCGCTTTGGACACTCCGCGACCGGTTGCCAGCGAAACGTCGCGTTCCGAGCCCGGACCGCCCATCAACACGGCGATCTTCTTCGGTAAGGTGCCAGTCCGGTCCGCCAGTCGGACGGACTCGTCCCGTGGCGAGCTCGGACTCATGACGGCTCTCCCACGATCTGCACTTCCGTTTCCAATTCGATCCCGCGCTTAGAGCGGGCCGCGCTTTTGATTTTATCGATCAGATCGAGCATCTCGGCCGCAGTGGCGCCGCCGTCGTTGACGATAAAATTGCCATGCACTTCCGACACGCGCGCTTTTCCGACCTGGGCGTTTTTTAAGCCGAGCTCGTCCACCAGTTTTCCCGCGGGAACGTTGTCAGTGTTCTTGAAAATGCAACCGGCGCTTTTCGCGATTGGTTGCGAAGTGCGCCGCTTTTCCTGCGATTCCTGTAAGCGCCGTTCGATTTCATCGCGCTGCGCGGGCTCGCCCCGAAACGTGGCGGAGATCGCAAAGTTGTTTTCCAGCAATGGAAAACTTCGATAACGCACGTCAAGTTCGTCACGGTTCTTGGTATGCGGGTTTCCCTCCGCATCCAGGTAGCGGACGCGCACGACGCTCTCAAATGTTTGCGCACCCATCGCGCCGGCATTCATGCGCAGCGCGCCGCCGACCGCGCCTGGAATTCCTTCCATCCATTCAAGCCCGCCTAAATTCGCGGCACGCGCCGCGTAGGCAATTTCCTTCAGCTTTGCGCCCACGCCGGCGGTGATTTCGGCACCGTCGATGTCGATCTTGTCAAAATCGCTGCCGCAAGGATGAATTACGACGCCGGGAATGCCACCATCGCGCACAAGTAAATTCGAGCCGCGGCCGATGACAAAAAGCGGAAGATTTTCGCGCTGACAAAAGCGAATCGACTCGGCAAAGGCAGTTTCGTTTCGCGGCTCGACCCAGAATTGGGCCGGACCGCCGACGCGTAAGGTCGTGTGCTTGGAGAGCGGCTCATAGAGACGGACATCGCCTTCTTCGCCAACGATCGCTTTTAATCTCTCCGCGATGACGAGATCTGCCGCCAGGATCGACAATTGCTCGTGAATGTTTCCGGCGCCGAGACTCAAAACCAGATCACCGGAGTCAATCATGTTACCAACGTCGCGATGCACCCATTCCAAGCGCGGCTGATAACTGACTCCGCGATGTCCATGCGCGATAATTTCGTCGACGATAAGTTGACCGGTGATTCCCGGCACCGGCGCTTCATTCGAGCCGTAGATATCCGTCACCACCACGCGGTCGGCATCATCAAAGGCGGCGCCGAATTGTTTGCGCAGCGCCGTGGTGCGGGAATAACGATGCGGTTGAAACAGAGTGAGAATGCGTTTGCGACCAACTGATTTCGCCGTCTTCAAGGTCGCTCGGATCTCGGTAGGATGATGTCCGTAATCGTCGACCAGGAGGAATCGCTCGCTCGAATATTTAATTTCAAAGCGACGGCGCGCGTGCTGAAATTTTCTGAGCGACGCGGCAATTTTCTCGAACGGAATCCCGAGTTCCGTGGCCAGCGCAATCACGCCGATGGCGTTATGAACATTGTGTTTGCCGGGCACGTTTAAGACTGCTTCGCCAAGTTGTTGTCCCTGATGATAGATACGGAAGGTCGAAGCAAAATCTTTCAGCTCAATGTCGGCGCCGCGATAATCTGCTTTGTCCGAAAAACCGTAGGATACGGTCGCCGGACAAGATCGACATAGATGCACCACGTTTTCATCATCGGCATTACAAAAGACCTTGCCGGTGGTTTGAGCGAGGAGTTGGGCAAAGACTTTTTCGATCGCGGCCAGGTCGGCGTAAAAGTCGAGGTGCTCTTCCTCTATATTAAGTACAAGGGCGTGCTCGGGATGGAAATATTTGATCGTGCCGTCACTCTCATCGCCTTCGGCCACGAAATACTCGCCTCGACTGTCCCAGTGGGCGTTCGTGCCGAGAATCGGAATCTCGGCGCCGACGTAATGCGACGGATGCAGCCCGCCTTCGCGTAAAACGTGCGCAGCCATTGCCGAGGTCGTCGTTTTGCCGTGCATCCCGACGATAATGATGCCTCGCTTCTGCCGCATGATCGCAGCGAGCGCTTCCGCGCGACGCACCACCGGCTTCTCCGCCTCACGCGCGCTGGCAAGAATGGGATTGTCGATCTTGATGGCCGAGGAGTAGATGACCAGCTCGGCGTCGCGCGCGTGTTCGGCCCGGTGTTGTCCGTGAAATTGCAAACCGAGTCGCTGCAAACGCTCGGTCTCCTGCGTGCTCAATTTATCCGAGCCGCTGACTTCGTGACCAAGTTGCAGCAGCAGGCCCGCCAGCCCGCTCATCCCGCTTCCGGCCACGCCGACGAGATGGATCTTGTGCCGCTCGCGCGCAAGCATCTTGGTAAGATCGACATCAACCGCCGCGGTCATTGTTTCGTGTATTTCTCCATGGTCGCAACCACGCGACTTGCCGCGTCTTTAGGCGCGAGGCGCGAACAATCCTCAGACATACGCCGCAGCTTTTGCGGATCGCCAATCAATTCCTTGATTTTGCGCGCGAGAACGTCGTCAGAAATTTCCGATTCCTTCAAGAGAATCGCCGCCCCGGCGCGAACGAAAATCTCGGCGTTGCGTGTCTGATGATCGTCTGCGGCGTAAGGAAACGGAATGAGAATGCCGGGCAAAGCGAAAGCGGCGAGCTCGGCCAAACTGGCCGCGCCGGATCGGGCGACGGCGAAATCAGCGGCGCTATAGACTTCTTCCATGCGATGATGAAACGCGGCGACATGAGCGGCGATATTTTCGCGCCGATAATTATCCGCCACCAGACGTTCGTCGCGCGCGCCGGAAAGATGGATGATTTGCAGTGGCACATCGTGAAGCGCGGACAACGACTTGATCATCGCCTGATTGATTCCACTCGCGCCCTGGCTTCCGCCCATCGCCAGCACGGTAGTGAGATCTTCGCGCAGGCCGAGTTTCTGCCGGGCAAGTTGCTTATCCAAACGCGTCAGCTCAGTGCGAACAGGCGTGCCCGTGACTTCAGTTCGCACTTTTGGAAAAAACGGCGCGCATTCCTTGAAGCCGAGCAAAACCGCGCGCACCATGCGCGAACTGAGCCGGTTGGCCTTGCCCGGAACGGCATTCGATTCATGAATAAAAGTTGCGGCGCCGCGCATGCGGCCGGCCAGAATCGGCGCGGTGGACGTGAAGCCGCCCATGCCGAGCACAACCTGGGGTTGGAATGTTTTGTAAAGGGACCGGCAGAGAGAAAGGCTTGCGCTAAAACGGCCGATGAATCCGAAAATCGCAGGCGAATAAAGGGAAGGGAAGCCGATTGTCGGCAATTTTTCGAATCGAAATTGCGAGCGCGTTGAAAGCGCGAGCGAGTCGATTTCCTTTTCCGAGACAAACAACATCACTTCGTGGCCGCGCTCTCGCAGCGTCTCGGCGACGGCGATGCCGGGAAAGAGATGACCACCGGTTCCGCCACATGCAATGACTGCGTTCATTAAGTGATTGTCGATCTTTCTGTTAAATTCGCGGCGTTATGCGCAGTTGCAGGGCGGTGCGTTTTTTATTTGCCGGCTCCAAAATTCCCTGGCGATAAATGTTGAGCAACAGACCAATCCCGAACAGACAAGCGATCAGATTGGACCCGCCATAGCTGATTAAAGGCAGCGGCAGTCCTTTGTTTGGCAGCAGTGAAGTGGTCACGCCGATGTTCACGGCCGCTTGCAAACCAAGGAGCGAAACGATGCCGCAACCAGTCAGCAAACCGAAACGATCTTTGGCGTGAAGCGCGATCATGATTCCGCAAACGATGATGACGACAAAAAGAAATATGACGAGCAGGCTGACGCGCAGTCCAAGTTCCTCGCCGATCATCGGGAAAATGAAATCGGTGTGGGCGTAAGGCAGGTAGAGCATTTTTTGGCGGCCGTTGCCGAGGCCGAGCCCTTCCATTCCGCCGCTGCCCCACGCGATCAATGCCTGCATTTGCTGCAAGCCGGCGTCCTCTTTGTAGCGCTCCAAATCCGTGAACGCGATGAGACGGCCCATTCGCGCGTGCGTCGCGGCAAATAAAATGGCGCCGCTCCCGGCGAAGGCGAGCAAGCCGAGAAGGATTGGATTTGTACCAGCCACGAACATCACCACAAACATGGTCGCGCCAATCAGGGTTGTTGTTCCAAGATCGACTTCGCAAAGAATCAGCAGGAGCAACGAAGTGACGACGGCGACGGGCAGAGCAAATCCGAAGATGGGATGGTTGCCGACTTTTTCGTAACGCGCGAACCACCAGGCCAGAAAAAATACCGCCGCGACCTTCGCGATCTCGGACGGTTGAAAACTGACCAGGCCGAGGCCAACCCAGCGGCGTGAGCCGTTGACGCGCATTCCGATATGCGGCACAAAACAGACGGCGAGAGTGACGACAGCCAGACCGAACCAAAGCCACCAGGTCCGCTGCCAAAAATGGTAATCGACCAGTGCGGTAGCGATGCAAACGGCGAGACCGATTCCCAGCCAGAGCGCCTGGCGTTTGAGGAAAAAATAAGGATCGCCGTGACTGTCGCGCGCAAATGCGCTGGTGCTGAAAAGCATGACAATGCCGATGACGAGCATGCCGAGCACGGCCAGAAATAAAAGGTAAGCGCTTTTCCGATGCATCGTTGGATCGACAATTACGGTTTCTTCGCCTTGTCAGTCTTGGTTGGGATCAACAGCTTTTGTCCGATTTGTAATTTGCGCGGGTCATCGATGTGGTTGAGCGCGATCAAATCGTCGTACGGGACTTTCAATTTTTTGGCGATCGTCACGGGGTTGTCGCCTTTTGCCACAACGTAAACTTTCCCGGAGTCGTTCGCGCCTTTGGCGGACTCTGTTTGTTTTGCGTGCTCTGTTTTGCTGCTCTCCTTCGAAACCGGTTTCACGCTTCCTTTTTGTGCAATTGCCGCCGGCGAAGACACCATCGCGGGTTTGGTTGTCGATACGACGGTCGAACTTGCGGTGCTCATAACCGGCGCGGGAACACGCACAACCGATCCCTGCCGTGTTTTGATCGCGTTGAAGGCGATGATTCCTGCGACCGCAACGACATGAAGCAGCAAAACAATCAACAAGGCGCGAGACAGCTTCATGTTTGGCTCGGCCATTTCTTCGTAATCTTTCACCGTCGCGGCGGTGCGAAGCTGGCGCCGAAGAGTGGTGGCGCGCAGTTTGTTCTGCCTGCGTCTAAACAGTTTGGAGATTTTTAATTTCGTTTTCATTTGGGGAGGGCCTGAACGAGAGCGCGAAACTGATCGCCGCGATCGGCGTAACTTTTGAACATGTCGAAAGAAGAAGTGCCGGGAGAAAAAAGAACGACTTCGCCGGATTTCGCAGCGGCATGCGCGCGCTCAACCGCATCGGCCAGTGAAGTGGCCAGCTCGCATTTGACTGCGCCGCCCCAATCGCGCGCGATTCTTTCGGCCATCTCGCCGATCAGAATTGTCGATCTAACTTTTTCCTTCACGAGCGCGCGCAACGGCTCAAACGTGAAGCCTTTGTCCTTGCCACCGGCGATCAGGATCACGGGTTTAATCTGCGCCAGCAGAGCCTTCTCAACTGCGTCGAGGTTGGTCGCCTTGGAATCGTTGACGTAATCGACGCCGCCGATTTGCCTGACAAATTCGCAACGGTGTGGCTGCGGCTCGTAAGCGCAAAGCGGCGGAATCATTTGCTCGAAAGACAAACCGCGGGCCGTGCCGGCGGCGAGCGTGGCCATCAGGTTCTCGATGTTATGCAAGCCGCGCAGGTTCGTCTCGGCCAGACGTAACACCGGCTTGTTTTCATAAACGATCGAGCCGTCGGCCAATCGGAAGTCGGCGCGATCGGTGTAAGCGCTGAACGTGACCTTGCGCGCGTGCAAGTCGGGCAGATTTTCAATCGCATTGACGATCACGACGTCGTCCGCCGTTTGATTTTCAAAAATGCGGAGCTTGGCCGCGCGATATTCGGCGACAGACGGATAGCGGTCGAGATGATCGGGCGCGAAATTCAGCCAGATCGCAATCGACGGCTGAAAAGTTTTGGTGGTCTCGAGTTGGAACGAACTCACTTCGACCGTGAGCACGTCGAATTTCTTTTTTTCGCGCGCGACTTCGGAAAGCGGCTTACCGATATTGCCGCAGGCGATGGTTTTCTGGCCGCACTCGTTCAGCGTCTGTGCGAGCAACTCGGTCGTGGTCGTTTTGCCGTTGGTGCCGGTGACGGCGATCACGGGGACATCGAGCGAGCGCCAGCCGAGTTCGAGCTCGCCAATCATGTCGATCTTCCGCGCGGAAAAATTGCGCGCCAGCGGCGAGGCAGGATCGATGCCTGGACTTAAAACAACAAATTCGTAGAGAGCAGAGTCATTGTCCGCCGCCGGTCCGCAAACAACGCGAATTCCCTGCGCCCGCAGATTACCGATGGTGGACTTAAGCAGCTTATTTTCGTCGGCGCTGTCCAGCACGGTGACTTCCGCGCCTTCCGCTTTGAGCAAGAGCGCCGCCGCAGCGCCGCTCAAACCCGCTCCGAGAACCGCGACGTTTTGGTTTTTGTAACGCAATTTTTACCTCAACTTCAACGTCGCCAGTCCAACCAAGGCGAAAACTCCCGAAAGAATCCAAAACCGCACGATCACGGTGTTTTCCTTCCAACCCACCAGTTCGAAGTGATGATGGATGGGCGACATCGCGAAAATGCGGCGGCCGGTCAGTTGGAAACTGATTACTTGAAGAATGACCGAGACCGCTTCGATGACGAAGACGCCGCCAACAACCATCAGGAGCAGTTCCTGTTTACAGCAAATCGCGACCACGCCGATCATCCCGCCGATGGCGAGCGAGCCGGTGTCGCCCATAAAAACTTTTGCCGGATAGCAATTGAACCAGAGAAATCCGAGACCGGCTCCGACGAGCGCGGCGCACACAACCGTCAGCTCGCCGGTGAATGGATAAAACGGAACCTGCAAATATTCCGCGATGCGAAAATTTCCGGCGGCGTAGGAGAGCAATGCATAAGCGAAAGCCACCGTGACGGTGCAGCCAATGGCGAGGCCGTCGAGTCCGTCGGTGAGATTAACCGCGTTGGACGAGCCGACAATAACGACCGCAAAAAACAGGATGGTGAACCAGCTCATGTTCGTAACGACGGGCGATTTGAAAAACGGCACATAGAGCGAGCGCGCTTGCACTTCGAGCAACGGACTCGTGAGAAAGACCGCGGTCACGATCAGCGCGAGAGCGATTTGGAAAACAAGTTTGATTCGACCGCTGACGCCGGCTGATTTCTTTTTGGCGACTTTCAAATAATCGTCGGCGAATCCGAGTGCGCCGAGGTAAAGCATGCTGAAGAGAACAAGCCAGACGAAGCGATTGTCCGGGCGCGCCCATAGAAGACTCGCGATGAACACTGCTCCAATAATCAAGACGCCGCCCATTGTCGGCGTTCCTTGTTTGCCGCCGTGCAGTTCGGCCAGACGATGGACCTCGGCAGCCTGGCGAATGGGTTGGCCCAGTTTCAGCGCGGTCAGCTTCCGAATAACGTAATTTCCGAAAATGAGGCAGACCACAAACGCGGTGACGGCCGCCGCCACGGCCCGGAATGTGACGTAAAAGAAAACGTTGAAGCCGCCGATTTGATCGCTCAGCCGATGGAGATAATACATCATGAGCGCGCGCCCTCCGCTGGCACTTGCTTGGCGAATTCCTCGATCACGCGTTCGGTTCGAGCGAGGCGACTTCCCTTGATCAACACGAGATCGCCCGGCTCCGCAATTTCAGTCAGCAGTCGTGCGGCTTCAGTTGTCGATCCAACGGTCGCGCTTTTTTCCAGACCGGCGTTTTCGGCCGCGTGCGCGATGAGTGCGCCGGTCTCGCCGATCGCGATTAAATGATCGATACCGAGCGCCGCGGCGGTTTCGCCCACTTCTTCGTGGCCGCGCTTCGACTCCGTCCCTAACTCGCGCATCTCTCCAAGCACGGCGATGCGTTTTCCATCGGCATCCAGTTCCACCAACGTGCGCAGGGCCGCCTTCATTGAATCCGGGTTCGCATTGTAACTGTCGTCCAGAAACTGCACGCCCTTGATTTCCTTGATCTGCAAACGCGCTTTGGTGAGGGGGGCAGCGCCGAGGCCCGCGGCACATTCTTCGAGAGAAACACCGAAGGTGCGTCCGGCCGCGACTGCGAGCAAAGCATTTTGCACCATGTGCAAACCGGGCACGGGCAATTGCGCACGGCATCGGTGCGCCCCTTCGAGGATCGTGAACTCGGTGCCGTCGGGAGTTTGATGAATGTCTGTCGCGCGGACCGTTCCTTCCTGCGTTCCGGCGAACACCACTCGCGCATGCGCGCGCGCTGCGATCGCTTTGCTGAAAGAGTCGTCGGCGTTCAAAATGACTGTTCCTTGCGCGCCGACGGCCTCTGCGAGCGCGCCTTTTTCTTCGGCGATCGCTTCCCGCGAGCCCATGAATTCGATGTGCGCGACGCCGACGTTGGTAATGATGACCGCATCGGGCGCGGCGATTTTCGCCAGCGGACCGACTTCGCCGGGATGATTCATTCCGATTTCCCAAACGGCAATTTCATCTTCCGAGGTCGCTTCCAAAATCGTGCGCGGAAGTCCGACGTGATTGTTGAAGTTGCCTTGCGTCTTGGTGACGCGGAATTTCCTCGCCAGCGCCGACGCGGCAAAATCTTTCGTGCTGGTTTTTCCATTGCTGCCGGTGATCGCGAGTACTTTGAGAGGAAGCGATTTCCGGTAGTTCGCGGCGAGATTTTGGTAAGCCGCCAAAGTGTCTTTCGCCCGGATGACTGCAAACTTGGCTGGGACTTTTCCCTTCCAGCCAGGATCGACAATCGCTCCGGAGCCGCCCGCTTTCGCCGCAGATTCGACGAATTTTTGTCCGTCAAAATTCTCGCCGCGCAGAGCCACAAACAGCTCGCCCCGTTTCAACGTCCGCGAATCGGTGCTGATCTTTTCGATGGAAACATTTCCGCTGCCCGACTCCAGCTTGGCGCCGGCAAGATCGACAATTTGTAAGATCGACAATCGGTCCATTTAAAATTCCACCGGATGATTTTCGAGTGCACGCCGCGCCACTTGAATGTCTTCGAACGGGACGGTGTGGTCCGCAAACTCCTGATAATTTTCGTGACCCTTGCCCGCGATCAACACGATGTCGCGCGGCTGCGCCAGCTCGATCGCACGGGCGATCGCCTGGGCGCGATCGACAATTTTTTCGAAATGATTGGAACGAAAACCTTTTTCAACCTCGGCGATGATGGCATCCGGATTTTCCTTGCGCGGATTGTCCGAAGTGATGATCGCGTGATCGGCATTTCGATCCACGACTTCGCCCATGAGCGGACGTTTCTGTTTATCGCGGTCGCCGCCGCAACCAAAGACGACAATCAAGCGGCGCGGCTGCAATTCGCGCAACGTTTTCAAAACATTGAGCAGCGCATCGGGCGTGTGCGCATAATCGACAAAAACCTGGAACTGCCGTTTGGCCGGAACCATTTCGAGACGGCCCGGCACTTGCGGCGATTTGGCCAGACTGAGAACGGCTTCACGTAAACCGATTCCGAGCGCATTCGCGGCCGCGAGCGCGGCCATCGAGTTCGCGACGTTGAACCGGCCGATCAACGGCACACGGACGAGATAACTTTTTCCGCGGGCGTCGAGTTGATAAGAAGTGCCGCCAAATTCCATGCGATAGTTTGACGCGCGAAAATCCGCGCGCGCGCCCATGCCGAAAGTAACGACCGAAATGTTCTTGTCGATCTTACGGAGTAATTGTTCGCCGTAGCGGTCGTCGATATTGACGATGGCGACCGGCTTTTGTTTTTTTTCCTGTTGGGAAAGCTGCTCGAACAATCTCGCTTTCGCGGCGAAGTAATTTTCCATCGTCCCGTGAAAATCGAGATGGTCCTGCGTGAGATTGGTAAACACGGCGACGTCCCACTCGATGCCGCGTGTGCGTTCCTGGGCGAGAGCGTGCGAGGAAGCTTCCATCGCGGCAGCACGGCAACCGGCGTTCGCGATTTGTGCGAGCAATTCCTGGAGATCGAGCGATTCCGGCGTGGTGCGCGCGGCGGGCAAAACGCGCTCGCCGATTTCGTAGCGGACAGTGCCCAGCAATCCGCAACGGAGGCCGGCCTTTTCGCAAATATGTTTGGTCAAGAACGTCGTCGTGGTTTTTCCGTTCGTGCCCGTGACCGCGGCGAGTTTTAATTTTTGCGCCGGGAACCCGTAAAACTTGGCGGCGAGATCAGCCAGCGCGGGACGCGTGTTCTCAACCACGACGCAGGTGGCGCGCGGATGTTTCTCTTCCCGTTCGGCCACAATCACGGACGCGCCTTTTTCGATGGCTTGCCCGATGAAATCGTGGCCGTCGCTCTTTTCGCCGCGCATTGCCACGAACAAGCCATTCCTTTGTACACGGCGCGAGTCATACGCGATGCTTTCCACCGCGCGATCAGATGGGCCGATGATTTCGCGAACGGGAATCGCGGCGAGAAGAGTTTTGAGCTGCATGAGGTTTCAGCATGCGAGTGCCAGGCGCTCAATGGTGCGGAGCATTGGTTAAGGCAACTCGCTCCACTGGAATGGCTTTGCGAATTTCCTGATGTGGCTCGAGATCGAGATAGCGCGCTGCCTTCTCGGCGATGCGGGAAAAAATCGGGCCGGCGACGAGACCGCCGTAGTTCAATTCCGGTTTGCTGGTCTGCGCATCGTCCAAAACGACCAGGCCGACAAATTCAGGATGATCGGCCGGCAGATAGCCGCTGAAGGAAACAACGTACTTTCCCTTTTCGTAGCCGCCGTGCGGATCGACTTTCTGAGCAGTGCCGGTTTTGCCGGCAATGATGAAGCCGGGAACAGCGGCGGCCGCGGCCGTGCCACGATCGCTCACCACTCCGCGCAAGGCGTCGCCGATTTGCCGGGCAGTCTGCGGAGAAATGACCTGACGCAAAACGACCGGCGCAAGTGTGCTGATCGTTTTGCCATCGCTGGTGGTAATTGATTTCACGATGCGCGGCGTCATCAACTTGCCGCCGTTGGCGATCGTTGCCATCGCGACTGTCATTTGCAGCGGGGTCACGCCGATTTCATGGCCCATCGGAATGTGGGTGATCGAAATTTTGCTCCACGATTGGGGTGGACGGATCAACCCCGGGATTTCGCCGGGAAGTTCTATGCCCGTGCGCTCGCCGAAGCCGAAGCGGCGAATGTATTCGTAGAATTTTTGGTCGCCAAGACTGACCGCGAGTTTGGCCGCGCCGATGTTGCTCGATTTCACGAGAATGTCTTTCACGCTCAGGTCGGTAAAGGCAGCGTGATCGTGCAGCGGGGTGCCCCCAAAATTCCAAAGGCCGTTTTCGCAAAAGATCATTGAGTCGAGCCGGACCTTACGCTCGTTGAGCGCGGCTGCCGCGGCCACAATCTTAAAAGTCGAGCCCGGCTCCATCATGTCGATGATGGCGCGGTTTTTCATCTGTTCGGGTTTCGCTTCCGAGCGGAGATTGATATCGAAATGCGGGCGGCTGGCCATGGCCAGAATCTCGCCCGTTTGTGGCCGCATCAAAATGATGGTGGCCTTTTTTGGCGAATATTCGCGCATCGCGGCGTCGATTTCATTTTCCACGATGTTCTGCAAGTTAAGATCGACCGTGAGATGGATTTGGTAGCCGTTGCGCGGCTCGCGTTCCTGTCCCCGATAAAGCACGATCTCCTGGCCGGCGCGATTGTGTTCGATGTAACGATAACCATCCTGCCCGTGCAGATATTCTTCCATCGAGGCCTCCACGCCCTGGATGCCGTGATGATCGAAGTCGGTGAATCCGATGACGTGGCAAAGCATCGAGCCGTTCGGATAAATGCGGGTGGCGTCGTGCTCAAAGTAAATGCCGCGCATATTTTGGGCGCGTAACTTTTGCTTGAGCGAGTCGACGATTGTTTCCGGTACCTGCCGCTTGATGACTATGTAGCGGCGGTCGCCTTGTAATTTCTCCGCCAGCTCGGCCCGCGGGATTCTCAGCTCGTCGCTAACAAGATCGACAATTGCGTCGACATTGTTCAAGTGGGTGGCATCGGCCACCACCGTTTCCACCGGGACGTTGTGCGCCAGCACTTCGTTGTTGGCGTCCAGGATCGTACCGCGCTCGGCAAAGATGGTTTGCTTGTAAACGTGTTTTTCAGCGGCGAGCCCGGCGTACTCGTCGTGCTTGATCATTTGCAAATAGATCAGCCGAAAAGAGAAGCCGCTGAAAAGCAAAGTGAAGCCGAGACACACCAGCGCGCATCGCATCCGGCTGTTCCATTTCATCTGGCAGCACGCTGATTCGATACCGGCTGGATGGCGTCTTCGCCATTTCGCGCCGGCATCGTTAGTCGCACAATGTTGTGCTCGGCGATCGGAATCATTTTCAGATAACCTTCCTTGAGCCGGCGTTGCAGAGCCGAGCGCGATGTCAAAGCTGCGATCTGGACGCTGGCGACGTCATTTTGCGTGCGCAAACTCGCCAGCTCGGTCTCGAGCGCTTTTTTTCGATCGCCCAGATGATAAAGCTGCAGCGTCAGATAAACGTAGCTCAACCCGATCAGCGCCAGAAAAGCCGTGACCACAATCCAGCGCGCCAGCGAAGCGGCATCGACCGTGTTCCAATTTTTGCGACGCGAACGATTCATTCGATTTTTTCGGCCACGCGTAGTTTCGCGCTCCGGGCCCGCGGGTTCATTCGCCGTTCGTTTTCGTCCGGCTCGACCGGTTTCGGTGTGATCACGTTCAAATCGCGCTCAGGATTGGGCCGCGGCGCCGGCCACTCCGGTCGGTCCAACCATTCGCGGCTCCGATCGCGAAAGAAATTTTTCACGATCCGGTCTTCCAGAGAATGAAACGTGATGACGCCAATGCGCGCGCCCGCCTCGAGTCTCGCTGTCAGGACGCGCAGGCCTTCTTCGAGCGCGCCGAGTTCGTCATTTACTTCCATGCGCAGTGCCTGAAAAGCCTGGGTCGCGGGATGCCTGCGGCCATGCCGGCCGACCACTTTTTCGATGGCGCGCGCCAGTTGCAACGTCTCGTAAAACGGAGAAATCTTTCGAGTTTTCACAATCACGCTGGCAATGCGACGCGCGGCCGGTTCTTCGCCCAGATCGCGGAAGAGGCGAGTGAGATCTTCTTCGCTGTACTGGTTGACTACGTTGGCCGCGGTCAAGGTCGTTCGCGGATCCATCCGCATGTCGAGCGGGCCGTTGCGCATCATGCTGAAGCCGCGCTCGGCATTTTCCAGTTGGCGCGAAGAGACGCCAAGATCGAGAAGCGCGCCGCCAATTGTCTTAATCCCAAGTTCGTCGAGAACTTGGCCGGCGTTTCGAAAATTGACCTGGCGAAGCGTGACCCGGCCGCCGAAAGGCGAAAGGGCATCGCGCGCGTGCTCGATTGCATCGGGGTCCTGATCGAGCGCGAGAACGTCCGCGCCGGTTTTGAGAATGGCTTCGGTGTGACCGCCGCCGCCGACTGTGGCATCGACAATGAGCGATCCGGGCCGCGGTGCGAGCAACTCCACCGCTTCCGTCGCGAGCACCGGCCGGTGATAAGTGAAATCTTCCATTTCCTGCGGTTCCTCCTCCAGAATCAGCGGTCCGGTTGCAAACCAAACCGGCCGCTCAAATAACAGTGCATTCATATTAGTGCTGCTTACAAACCGATGACGTTCGCCACATGCTGGTAAGTGGGCGTCTCCTCTTCGTGCGCCTTTTTCCAGCGTTGCAGATTCCAAATTTCAAAACGGCCGCGTCCGCCCACCAGCGCGACCTCGCCTTTTAATCCAACTTTTTTGCAAGGTTCTTCCGGCAAGACGAGACGGCCTTGTCGATCCGAGGCGCCGTGTTGCGCGCGCGAGTGCAAATGCCGCAAGAAAACCCGGCGGTCGCGCGCGGACACGTTTGGATCCGATTCCGCCGCCGAACTCATGCGAGAAAACTCCTCAGGCGACATGACCAGGAGAAATTGATGATTCGCTTGCGGAAGAATGATGAACTCTTCGGCGCCATCACGTCGCCAGCGCGCGGGAATGGTGATCCGATTTTTTTCGTCGATGAAGTGACGAAACTCGCCGGCGTAGAAAGTTTGGTTAGGCGTATCCATTGGCGGGTGGCAAATTGGTCCATTCTAACCCACTTTCCTCCACTTTTAACCACCTTCCGTGCCACCGGTCAACAAAAATTAATGCCTATTTGCGACCGCTCCGCCTACTCTTAAACTCAGCCTTTCAGTTCTATCATGGCGTTCGCTCTCCCTACATCGACAATCACTGGCGCGGCTCTCATTTTCTTGTGGCCGCTCGGACTCGCTCAGACTCCGGAGCCCAGTCAAACCGATGCGGTTCGCGTCACCGTTACCTACAACCGCGACGGATCGCGCACGGTTTACGAATTTGATAACGAACACCACAAAGCCACGGCGACGACCACCGAACCCGATGGCAAGTTGCGCGGCAAAGTTCGTTACGAGCTCGACGGCGCCGGCCGTTTCTTTAGCGGCCTCGTTTACGGCCCCGATGAGAAGCTTCGCTTCAAGAGTACATATAAATATGACGGCGCCGGTCGTCTCGAGCAGGAGACGCAGCTCGGAAAAGACGAGGCAGTGCAGAACAAGATTGTTTACAGGTATAACCCGGCCGGTCAGGCGATCGGTTATTCCGTGTTTGATGCGACCGGCAAACTAGTCGGTGGCACCGCCACGCCGACGCCGTCGCCTAAACCACGCAACGCCCTCGGACGCTGAGCTTAATCCGCTGGCTTGCCTCGATCGGCAAAGCAGTCTAGAAGATTGGGCGTGATCGATTACATCCAAAAAGGCGGGTTACTCATGTGGCCAATTCTCGCCTGCAGCATCATTTCCGTCGCAGTCTTCGCCGAGCGTTTCTTCTATCTGCATCGGGCTACCATTCACGTCGGCGAATTTCTTAAGGGTCTTTCGAATCTCATTCAGCGTCGCAATTTCGCCGAAGCTTTGCATGAATCGGCCGGCACTCCCGGCCCGGTGGCACGGGTTATTCATGCGGCGCTTCTTCGGCATGACATGCCGCGATCGGAACTGCGCGAGATTGTGCAGGAAGCGGGGCAACTCGAGGTGCCGAAACTCGAACGGTTTCTCGGCGTGCTTGCGACGCTGGCTTTTCTCGCGCCTTTGCTTGGTTTGCTCGGAACCGTCGCGGGAATGATTGACGCTTTCGGCACAATTGCATCGCACGGCGGCTACGCCACGGTGACCGAACTTTCGGGCGGCGTTTACAAAAGTCTTTTGACCACGGCCGCGGGCTTAGTCGTCGCGACGCCTACTTTTGTTGCTTACAGTTATCTTTCGTCACGCGTGAACACCATGATGCACGAAATGGAACGGGCCGGCATCGAGATCGTGCACATGTTGAAGGACAGCGAAGCGCTCAGCGGCATCATTAGTTTCCAGCAACCGGCCACCCAAACCGCGAGCGAGCGGGGAGCAACTCTCGATCATTAGATCGACAATCGACAACATCGACAACTAGCCCCGCGCACGCATGAAGCTTAGTCGCACGAAGGAGTATCACTTCGCGTGGCTGGTGGTGCTGCCGTTGATCGATGTCGTGTTTCTTTTGATCCTCTTTCTGCTGCTGAGCTCGAATTTTATTTTGCAGCCCGGCATCGCGATCTCCGCGCCGTTCTCGCATTTCACCCTTGGCCCGCAACAGAACCCGCAGATCATCAGCATCACCGGTGGCCCCGCCAGCGCGATTTATTTCCGCGATCAAAAAACAACATTGGAGCAACTCGGGCCATTACTCGACGCGGCCAAACGCGAGAACCGGTCCATCATCATCAAGGCGGACCGTTTAACGTCGTACGAGCTCGTGGTGTCAGTTACGAACGCCGTGCTCGAACACGGGATCACGCCGGTGTCCCTGGCCACAACTCCACCCAAATGAACATATCGATCCTGGCGCCGCGGATTGAGCCGCTTGTTTTCGATTGGAGCGCGCCGCGCCGCCGCAACGCGGCCGTTGCCGGTTTTCTGATGGCATCGCTCCTGATCCACGCCGCCGGCTTGTACATTTTCCAGATTGTTTATCCACCGACCATCGCCCTCTTACCACCGCCGGCGCGCGTAAACTTGATTACTTCCGATTCGGAAGAAGGCCGCACGCTTCTGCGTTGGATCGAAGCGGAAGATCCCGCGATCGCCTCCACGACAAGGCGGCCGCCGGACGCGAAGGCTTATGCTTTGCCGAAGCTGCAACACGTTCCGTCGTACTTCGCCACCGAGCCCGCGTTGAAAGAAGTGCCGCCGTTAGTTGTCGATCTTCGCGTTCCAAGTTCGCAGCCGCCCGGTCCCGTGCCAATGATCCATCGTCCAGCGGCCGTGCCCGTTCATCCTGCACCCACGACGGTCGTGTTCTCAAAAGAACTCGAAGGTCTCGGCGCGCCTATGTTTGCATCTCCAAGTTTTAAGGCGTCAACCGCTGAACCGCCACAGAGCGTCCGGTTTCGTATCGCCGTCGGCGGCCACGGCGAGATCCTCTATTGTTTTCCGCTAAATTCTTCGGGCGACCCTGCGTTGGATGAACAGGCGCGAAATTATCTCGCGCTCGGACGTTTTTCGCCACGAGCAACGAATGGCGATCAATCGTTGATCTGGGGAATTGCGACGGTGGAATGGGGCAACGACGTCGCTCTCTCGCAGCCAAGTTCGACAACCGCCGCGCCGTGATCCGGGTCAGTCTCGCCGCGCTGGTCACAATTTATCTGCTGCTTTCCCTTGCCACGATTTTCCTTCTCTGGATAGTTGGGGAGTGGAACCGGCGCCGGCGTGAGCGGCGCGCATTGCGTTATCGGTTGCGTTGCGTGATTTGCGCGTTCGAATTTGAAGATCGAACGGCGACGTTACTCCCACGCTGTCCGCGCTGCGGCAGTTTGAACGAAAGATTTAGATTGGAGCAGATTTAATTATGGGAATGTGGATTGGCCGGAATCGAAAAGCCCGCGTCACCTATGGGTTCGACGAGATCGCGCTCGTGCCCGGGCGCGTCACGATTAATCCGAACGAAGTGGACATCTCTTTTCGCCTGCCGCGCAAAAACGACGAGCCGCTGCAATTAAAAATTCCGATCCTGGCCAGCGCCATGGACGGAATTGTCGATGTTCGGTTCGCCGTTGCCATGAGCAAACTCGGCGGTCTAGCAGTGTTGAATCTCGAAGGCGTGCAAACGCGCTACAAAAATCCGCAGGAGGTTTTGCAAAAAATTGTCGAGACCGACAAATCTGAGATCACGTCGCTTCTGCAAAAAATTTATCAGGAACCGGTGCAGTCCGATTTGATCGCGGCGCGTGTTCGCCAGATCAAAGACGGCGGCGCCGTTGCCGCGGTTAGTTCCATTCCGCAACGCGCCGCGGAATTTGGCCCCCTCGCGCAGGAAGCGGGCGCGGACGTTTTTGTCGTGCAAAGCACAGTCTCGACCGCGCGCCACATTTCTTCGGAATACAAATCGCTCGATCTGGAAAAATTCTGCCGCGACATGCGCATTCCCGTCATTGTCGGCAACACCGTCGGTTACGACGTCACGTTCGAAATCATGGAATGCGGTCCGGC
This sequence comes from Chthoniobacterales bacterium, assembly GCA_035936875.1. GTDB lineage: Bacteria > Verrucomicrobiota > Verrucomicrobiia > Chthoniobacterales > UBA10450 > DASYVQ01. The sequence continues at coordinate 241 of DASYVQ010000060.1, read as the reverse complement.
CGCAGTGTTGGTTGGCGTTGGACCTGGCGCAGCCTGCACATCGCGCGGCGTGCTCGGACTCGGCGTCCCTCAAGTCACGGCCACGGTCGATTGCGCGGCCGCCCGCGACGCTTATTTCAAAAAAACGTCGCGCTACGTTCCGATCGTTACCGACGGCGGAATGAGCAAAGGCGGCGATGTGTGTAAAGCACTCGCTTGCGGCGCAGACGCGGTGATGGTGGGAAGCGCATTTGCTCGAACG